>NZ_CP037922.1:305937-611875 GCF_004355185.1 Hymenobacter radiodurans | reverse complement strand
AATTGCCTCCCGCCAGCAGGTTGCGCAGCCCGCCGCCACCCATCGCAAACGATAAGGCGCTCATCGATTGGGGTGGCCGCCTAGGCCATTGTGGCTTCTCATATAGTCGATTGGGCCAGGATAAAGTGGCTGCATACGCGGCGTTTCGTAATAACGTATCGATAGAGTAATCCGCAATATACTAGCGGGCTTCGGTGAGTAGAGGCTACTACCTGCCCTGATGGTTGCATGCATGTGCCCGAATATTTTTTAAAGCTGCCTAATGGCTCTTGGGGGGCTTTTTTGATAGTAAAAAATAATATCCTGAAACAATGTCAATACATTTAATGTACATACATATATTTGCAGATCACCTCATTTAGCTGCCTTCCGTAAATCAATAACTTGCAACTAAGAGGTTGCCCGTTCATACTTATCCATTTTCACTTTTCACCCGTTCCAAATGAAAACTATCGTTCTGTTTTACTCCACCTATGGCCACGTGTGGAAATTGGCCGAGGCTGTGGCCGAAGGTGCCCGCCAAGTAGAAGGCAATGATGTAGTCGTAAAGCGCGTACCCGAAACGCTGTCGAAAGATATTCTCGACAAAACTGGCGCCTCGCAGGCACAGCAAGCTTTCAGCCACGTACCCGTAGCTACCCCCGAGGAACTGGAACAGTACGATGCTATCATTATTGGTACGCCCACCCGCTACGGCAACGCTTGCGGCCAAATTCAGGCATACCTCGACTCAACCGGTGGCTTGTGGGCCCGTGGTGCCCTCGTGGGCAAAGCAGGTGGCGCATTCGTGAGCACCGCTACCCAACACGGCGGCCAAGAAACAACACTGCGCGCGCTGCACACGGCATTGCTGCACCATGGCATGGTCATCGTGGGCTTGCCCTATGCTTGGCAGGGCCAGATGGGCCATGATGTAGTGACTGGCGGCACTCCTTATGGCGCTAGCACCGTAGCCGGTGGCCAAGGCGAGCGTCAGCCCAGCGAGAACGAACTGGAAGGCGCCCGTTATCAAGGAAAGTATACCGCCGAAATTGCTAGCAAGCTTTCCAGAAAATAAACGTTACTTGCGACTTATATCCTGAACGCACATATTGCAACAACCAGCAAGCCACCCATTTGGGTGGCTTGTTGTGTTTTAAGCTATTTGGTCCAAATTTCCCAAGCAGCTTCCGCCTGCAGACAAAGCATCTCAAAGCCATTCTTGGTTTGAGCACCGGCTTCGCGACCTTTTTGCAGGAACAGTGTTTCGCTCGGGTTATAAATCAGATCGTAGAGATAGTGGGCAGGCGTGAGGGCCTCGTACGGGATGGGAGCACACGCATCTACCTGCGGAAAAGTGCCCAGCGGCGTTGCATTGATAATCAGCGAATGGCCCGCGAGTACATCGGGCGTGAGGTCATTGTAGGTAAGGCCAGTTCCGAGCGGGTTGCGCGACACCAGCCAATACGGAATCTCCAGCTCCCGCAAAGCTGCCTCTATTGCCTTGGATGAGCCACCTGTGCCAAGTACCAGCGCCCGTGCCTCGGGGCCGCGCAATGGATAGAACGTACGCAACGACTCCCGGAAGCCGATATAGTCTGTGTTATGCCCGATGTAGCGGCCATCGGGCGTGCAGTCGATAACGTTAATGGCGCCAATGCGAGCCGCCGCCGATGATATTTCAGTCAGATAGGGCCATATCTGCTCTTTGTACGGGATGGTTACATTGAGCCCCCGCAAGTTGGGGTGCTGGGCCAGCAGATCTGGCAAGGCCGAAATTGTGGGTAGCTCAAAGAGCTCGTAGCGGTGATCGTCGAGACCTAGATTCTCGAACTTCTGAGTGAAATAGGTTTGGGAGAACGAGTGGACAAGCGACTTGCCAATGAGGCCAAATTCCTTCATATTATAACTTCTCACTAGCTAAACTGACCACTACCGCTTACCGGATGCAATAATAGAAAACCGCCCCAACGGATTACCATTGGGGCGGTTTATTTGAAAAATAAATACCTGAAACTAAGCTACTGGCCGACGGCTGTTTTGGCGCGACTTTACAAACTCGAATATCACAGGCAGTATCGACAGGCCGATGATAGCTAATACCACTAGTGAAAAGTTTTTCTGCACAATTGGGATGGTGCCGAAGAAATAGCCAGCGCTGGTTAGCGAGGCCACCCACAAAACGCCCCCCACCACATTGTACGACAAGAACTTGGTGTAGCTCATCGTGCCCACGCCCGCCACGAAGGGCGCAAACGTGCGAATGATTGGAATGAAGCGCGCCAGAATAATAGTTTTGGCACCGTGCTTCTCATAGAATTCCTGGGTACGGATAAGATGCTCCCGCTTCAGAAAGCGAGAATTCTCGCGAAACACCCGCGGCCCCAGATAGTCGCCGATATGATAGTTGAGCGTATCGCCAAGCACCGCTGCCACGATCAGCAGGCCCATCATCAGCCACACATTCAGGGGCGAGCCGGGTAGAGCGGCCAGCGAGCCAGCCGCAAACAGCAGCGAGTCGCCGGGCAGAAAAGGCAGCACTACTACGCCCGTTTCCACGAAAATAATCAGGAAGAGAATGGCATAGGTCCACGTTCCGTAATCTTGGATAATAGCCCCGAGATGCTTATCGAGATGCAGAATGAAATCAATGATGTCCTTGAGGATTTCCATGAAACAGGAATAGAAGACGAAGGTATTTTACTGCAAAGAAAGCAGGCGGCCAGCAAAGTTTCTGACTGGGGGGCTTTTTCGGCCAGCTTTAGGGCATAGCTGTGGTTGCCGTGGCCTGCTTGTCGGCGCGCCGGCTTAGGGCTTGGGCCACAATACTGGCCACCAGAATTTGAAGGGCGTGATAAATCATCAGGGGTAACAGGATCAGGCCGGCTGTGCGCGCATCCGGAAACAGCACTTTCGACATTACGGTACCCTGCACCAAGGACTTCTTGGAACCGCAAAACAGTGCTGTGATAGTGTCTTCGCGGTTAAACTTTACCAGCCGGCCCAGCAGCAGTACACAGCCGTACACCAAAAAGAACAGTACCAGCATAGCCGCGCCCAGTCCAAACAAGTCGCCGGCCGAGTACCCCCGGAATATGCCCTGCGCAAACGACTCACAAAACGAGGTGTACACGATCAGCAGAATAATAGCCTGATCGAGCATGCGCAACGGCCCAGCGAAGCGCTGCGCAAACTCATGCAGGCGCGAATGCAGCAAAATGCCCACCGCCACGGGCAACAGCACCTGCAACGCCAGATCCAAGATAGTGGAGCCCAAGCCACCGGAAGTACCAGCCGTTAGAAAAAGAGCCATCCAAACGGGCGTAATAAACACGCCCAGCAAGCTGGAAATACTGGCATTGAAAATGGCCGCCGGCAAATTGCCTTTAGCAATCGAGACCATCACGACGGAGGAAGAAACCGTGGAAGGCAACGCGGCCAAATAAAAGCCCCCAACCACAGCAGCTGACTTTTCTCAGAATCAAAAAACGGCTTTATGGCTAATAAGAGCAGCGGAAAAAGCAGGAAAGTGGTGCCCTGCACAACTAAGTGTAAGCGCCAATTGCTCAGGCCAGCCTTCAGCTTCTCACGACTCAGGCGTAAGCCGTAGAAAAAGAAAATGACAGATACGCCATAATGTGCAATGCGCCCAAGCGGGAGCGGCCCATCTTCTGCCCCAAACGCTGGCCACAGATACGCCAATCCAATGACTCCCAGCAGACCAAGCAGAAACCCATCGAGCCCCGCCCGCTGTGCTAGCTCCCGCAGGCGTTGCACTGGACTGCTGGGGGGCATTTTAGCGGTCGGAGCGGATGGCGACATGAGATTTTGTTGCGTAAATACTTTTGAGCAGCCTTAGTGAGTGACCCTCTTGCTAGAAAAGCACCGGTAACTAAGACTTTGTGCCTTGAATGGCAGTTACGCGCCATATTTTGCCCCCCGCGTCATCCGCAACCAGCATAGAGCCATCGGGCAGCACTGTTACGCCGACCGGACGGCCGTACACTTCCTTGGTGCTTTCGTTGGCCACGAAACCCGTCATAAAATCTTCGGGCTGACCGGCAGGTTTGCCATTCTGAAACGGCACAAACACTACTTTATATCCCGTAAACTTCGAGCTATTCCAAGAGCCGTGCTGCCCCACGAAAGCGCCATTCTGGTACTTGGCTGGGAATCCGTTAGCGTCGTAAAAGGCCAAGCCTAATGAGGCCGTGTGCGGGCCCAAAGCCACATCGGGCACAATTGATTTAGCTACCAAATCGGGCCGCTCACCTTTGCGGCGGGGGTCCTCGTTTTGGCCGTAATATGAGTAGGGCCAGCCATAAAAGCCCCCCTCCTTCACGCTGGTCATATAATCGGGCACGAGCTCGTCGCCCAGCTCGTCGCGCTCATTCACGGCCGTCCAGAGGACTTGGGTGCCGGGCTGCCAATCCATACCAACCGGGTTGCGCAGACCACTGGCATACACGCGCTTGCCGGAACCATCGGGATTAATCTCCAAAATCAGCGCCCGGCCCTCATCGTTTTTCTCACCCTTCTCCATCACGTTACTGCCCGACCCTACCGACACGTAAATCTTAGAGCCGTCGGCGTTGGCCAACAGGTTGCGGGTCCAGTGGTTGTTGTAGCCGCCAACGGGCAAATCCAGGATTTTTTGCCCCCCAGCGGTGATTTTAGTTTGATCGGCTTTGTAAGGAAAGCGCAATACGGCGTCGGTGTTGCCCACATAGAAGTTGTCGCCGACAACCAGCATTCCGAAAGGCTGATTCAGGCCCGTCAGGAAGGTTTCACGAAGTTCGGGCTTGCCGTCTTTGTTGGCGTCACGCAAGAGCGTAATGCGGTTGGCGCTGGTTTCCTTCATCGACCCCGACTGCTTCAGGCCTTTCGCCTTTTCGCCCTTCGCCGTGGAGGTTTTTTCAATGGAATTAGATTCGGCAATAAAAATATCGCCGTTTGGGGCCACATAAATCCAGCGCGGATTCTGCAAGTCGGCCGCGAATTCCGTCACCGTAAATCCGGCTGGTACCGTTGGCATTTTGCCTTCAGGCCAGCCAATTACCTTACTGAAGTTCTTTGCTGACGGCGTAGCATATGGTTCGGGCAGCGCAGGCGCGGCCACCGAATCAGTAGATGCAGAGGCGGTAGCGGCAGTCGTTTCTTCCGTTTTGGGCGACGATTGATTGCAGGCGAATAAGGCCGCCAACGGTAAATAAAGCAGGTAATTTTTCATGATAACCAAGTGAGCAGTGGTTGCTTATGTGCAACAACAGCTTACGCACGTGTGCCTGCTGAGTTAACACCTCCTCCACTAACTTTCAGGCTTTGCCTGAGAAACTGTAGCTAAAAAGCCCCCAGTCGCTGCACACGGCAGTCTGGGGGCTTTTTTGAACTCCAATGAAGCTAAGTAGTCTATCCGCGCGGCATGGAGGTTCCGGGGCGGCCGGTCTTTACTTCCGGCTTGAACATGGGGTCTACGCCGTCCATATCAAGGAAGTGGGTAAACGTATCACCGCGCAAGCCCAACCGAATGGTTTCCAGGCTCACTACTTCATTAGGCGCGATATTTCCCAGGTTCACGTTGCTACCGAGTAGCTTAATAAACCACACTTGCTGAGCCTTCTGAGGAGCTTCCCACAAGATTTTCTCAAAAGGAATTTTGGTCAGAATTTCCTCTACCAGACCCGACCGCACTTCGCCGGTGCTCCGAAACAGGCCCACATTGCCCGCCTCACGCGCTTCCCCAATTACCTTGATGGAGCCAGCGTCCAGCTCCGTCTGCATCTGAGCAATCCACTTGTAAGGAGGAATGATTTTCTCCGCATCCTTCGAACCCACCTCCGACAACACGTTCAGATCTTTGGCCAGCGTGCGGATATACTCGCATTTTTTGTCGTGGGGCAATTCTAAGGAGCCGTCCGAAACCTCAGCGTACTCCATTCCAAACTCCGACAGCAACCGACGGTAATCATCGAACTGATTACGAATGATAAAGGCCTCGAACAGGGTTCCGCCGAAGTAAACTGGTACGCCGGCCTCTTTATACACTTCCAACTTACGCTTCAGGTTAGGCACTACGTACGAGGTAGCCCAGCCCAACTTTACGATGTCGGTATACTCGCCGCCTACTTCCAGGAAGTCTTCTACTTCGCGGATACTCAGACCTTTATCCATGACCATGGTGTAGCCTTGTTCGCGGGGTTTGGCGGTACGCTCGGGGAGTTGATCGAGGTGATAATTCATGCGCTTTGGTTCAGATGGAGGTAAGCCATAAAACCAACTATCATCCTGAACGAGGTAGAGTTCAGGATGACAGTTGGTT
The DNA here is from genome assembly GCF_004355185.1 of Hymenobacter radiodurans. Classification (NCBI taxonomy): domain Bacteria; kingdom Pseudomonadati; phylum Bacteroidota; class Cytophagia; order Cytophagales; family Hymenobacteraceae; genus Hymenobacter; species Hymenobacter radiodurans. Next base: position 605,577 of record NZ_CP037922.1, on the reverse strand, counting down.
TCAAAGGTCAAAATTTGAGTTATCTACTTCCGGTACTGATCAATCAGTCGAGCCAAAGCTCGTTGCGATTCCAGCTCCGGGAAGTATTCGAAAAGCAAACGGTGCTTGTCGAAGTCCAAAACTAGCGCATTTTCCAGATTCTCGTAAGCTTCCCGGTAGCGGCCAGCCGCTAGCAGGTAGGCGCACAGGCGGTATTGCAGCTCAGCCTCAGCAGGTTGTATCTCCACAGCATTCCGCATAAGATCAATGGCGCCGTCGTAGTTGCCCTGCTCGTAGAGGATAATGCTCCAGTTCAGCCACGCATCTTTGTTGTCGGGGCCTACCTGCGTAGCGCGGTCGTAGCACTCCACGGCACTCACAACGTTGCCAACCTGATATTCAGCGGCGGCTAGAGCCAGCCAATATTCCACGCTTTCATCGTAGAGGGTGGTGGCCTTGCGGAAGAAGTGAGCGGCCTCAAACCAGCGTTCCTGGGCATTCAGCACTACGCCCATTCCAAACCATGCCTCGTCCATTTCCGGATCGAGGTCGATGGCCCGCTGGTAATTGCGCCGCGCTTGGTCCCATTCAGCCATTTTCTCATAGCACTCACCAATATTGCACAGGGCTTCGGCCGTAGGCTCACCAGCAGAGTAGCTCAGGTTGAACTCATCTATAGCTTCCCGATACTTTTCCTGGCTTACATAGGTGCTGGCCAGAAAAGCGTGCGCCTCATAATAGGTAGCATCAATTAGAATGGCGTACTCAAAAGCCGCAACTGCCTGATCGTACTGCCCTAGTCGATAGTAAGCCTGACCCAGATTATACCACGCCGGAGCCGAATAAGGATCTTCATCGGTAAAGCGACGGAAAAACTCCAGATTCTTCTCCAGCCGCTCGCTCACCTCCAAACAATAGAGCAGTTCCTGCACTGCTATGTCATTGTCGGAGTTCAGGCGCAGGCTCATCTTGTAGTACTTGGCCGCACTTTTAAATTTCTGCCAGCTCTGGTAAGCCAAACCGAGGTTAAAGTATATATCCTCACGCTCCGGTGAGTGCTCAGCGGCATCATGAAAAAAAGCTACCGCCTCAGCAAACTCGCCTTTCTGCGTGGCGATAATGCCCCGGGTAACGGCCACGTCGGGGTTGGTAGGATCGAGTTGGGCGACGTCTTCAATCTGCTGGGCCGCAGCGGAGTATTCGCCCTTCATGGCTAGTACCTGCGAGCGGTCGATGAGCAGTTCGGTGGAAAAGGGATATTGGGCTATAGCAGTCTCACAGGCATGTAACGCCTTATCGTATTGCGTGTTGGTCGTATAATGGTCGATGATATTCTCAAAATCGGCCAGATCAAAAAAGACAGACTCGTTCTGGGCTACCATGCGTTCAAACCGACGCACTGTATCCAGCACTTGCTGCCTTTCCTCAAAGTTTTCGTTCATTCTCATTCGTATGCAAGACTCAAAGGTCGCCAAAACGGCAGACTTTGCCGGCGTCGGGCGGCGGAATCACTGAAGATAACGCTGCTGGCTTATGATGCAATAACCACACCGGGCGAAGGCTGGTTCGCTGATGTCAGGCCCGCGCAACACCACTGCACTGTTTCAGCCAACGGACGGAATTGTAAGCCCGTGGCCGCCTCTACTTTGGCTGCGCTGTAAATCACTGAGCGCCTGCCCGCACGGGCAGTATCTTTGGTGATGAGCGGCCGTGCACCCGTCAGCACGGAGCGCAAATGCTCTAGACGCCAGATCGTTTCGGCCGCCCAGGTAGGTACGGCCACTGTGGGGGGCTTTTTGCCGAAGCACTCTGCCGCTTGAATCAGGAAATCGCGCAATGGCACTGTACCACCACTCAGAATAAAACGCTCCCCGGCTACTTCACTTTGAAAGGTCAGGCGAAGCATCGCCTCCACGACATTACGCACATCTACATAATTCAGGCTACTTGGGGTGTAAAAGGAGTGCTCTCGGTGCGCGTACCGGAAAAGACGGGTACTACTGCGTTGCCAATTGGCGGGACCGAGTATTACCGAGGGATTTACAATAACGGCCGACAGCCCTTCTGAAATCCCACGCCATACTTCCAGTTCACCTAAATACTTGGAGGTAGCGTACGCATTATGCTCCGCCCCTAAATCCCATTTAGCCGTCTCATCCACTACATTATTTGCCCCCCAGATATCCTGTTTGGCGGCGGAGGGACCACCCAATGCTGCTACTGATGATACATGGCATAAGCGAAGATGCAGTCCTTGTTCTAAGCAGGCATCGACTACGGCCGCTGTGCCTTCGACATTAATCTGCTGTAGCTTCGCCGCATCCTGCGGAGCATACGAAACCAAGCCGGCGCAGTGAAGTACATGGGTAACTCCTGTCAAGGCAGTGCTTAGTAGTGTAGTATCACGCAAATCACCTTCTATCCACTCCACCTTATCGGCATTCGAAACGGGTGGTACTTGCTGCCGATAAAGAGCCCGCACTGCATAGCCGCGTGCCACCAAGGCTGGAATCAGAAAACTACCTAACAATCCGCTACCACCGGTGACAAAAACCATATATATCAGGGGTTAGAAAGTCGAGTGGCAGTAAGCTAATTAGTTAGTAGCGTATTATTTAAGAGAGGCAAAGCCAGTACTTTTTTTAAGTAGGCAGAAGGCAACACTTTACTACGCAGGGTTTCGGTATGCTTGAGATTGTGGGCATCAGTACCGACAAAATCCACCAAGCCTGCATCAATCAGCTTTTCGGCTACACGCTGGGCGCCGGAGGAATAATAGCCAGCCAACGAATTAAGGTTAACCTGAAACAATACGCCGTTGTCGTGAATCTTTTCCAAATCCGAAAAGCGACCATAGAAATAAGTATAGCGCTCAGGGTGCGCTAATACCGGCTGATATCCCAGCGCTTTGAGCCGGAAGATGATATCCTGCATGTTGAAGGGCTCATTCATGTAAGACGTTTCCAGCAGCAGGTATTTTTTGGCACCGCCAAAGCTCAGGAGGTCTTCTCCACTATCCAATTTGCCCCCCAGCCATTCATCTAGGTAGTACTCAGCGGCACATTCCAACTGTATATCAGTAAAGCCGGCAGCCGTGGCAGCATCCCGCATTCGAGCTAATGCCGCATGAACAGTGGCAGGGGTATTCTTGTAGAAATCGCCCATAATGTGGGGCGTCATGATCAGCTTACGGTATCCTAATGCCTGCATCGCTTCCAGCAAGCTCAATGATTGCTCGATGGTTTCGGCTCCATCATCTAGGCCGGGCAGCAAGTGCGAATGCATATCAACTCCAAGCTCGGCCAGCAAGTTTTCGTTAACCAGCGGCGCAGAAGCCGCTTGGCCGAAAAGCTTGCGCAGGAATGAAGCCATATTTTAAGTGAAGAGAAAGCAGATTTCTAGGAAATACGTTGCTTGAGGCGGCTAATTATTCCTTTGGGTGGCGTCGGCTCGTCGTAATAGCCATGGCCATACCCATAGCCATACCCGTAGCCATAACCAGCAAGACCAGTAGTGCTGGCGTCGTTTAGAATAGTGCTGAGGCGAGTGAAGTTATTCGTCCGCATTAGCTTATTGATATTCTTCAGGAAGGCTTTCTTGGAATAGCCTGCTCGCACGATATAAAGCGGAATATCAGCCTTTCGCATAATGAGGATACCATCAGTTACCAGGCCAACGGGCGGCGTATCAATCAGAATTACGTCGTAGTGCTGATGTAATTCGGCTAATAGCTCATCAAACTTGGGGTTTAGAATGAGCTCAGATGGGTTTGGTGGTGTAGGGCCAGCTGAGATGAAGTCCAGTGTAGGAATATCAGTATGCTGGATACACTCTTCTACAGTATGCTTCTCAATCAGAATAGTACTGATGCCCCGTACATTCTCGGTACCAAAAGCTAGGTTAACTTTTGGCTTTCGCATATCGAGGTCAAGAATTACAACCCGCTGTTCCGACAAAGCAATAATCCCGGCCAGATTCACTGTAACAAAGGTTTTACCCTCACCAGATACGGTTGATGTAACCGATATAATGCGCTTCTTTCGCGATGATCCTATAAAATCCAGATTAGTACGAATAGAGCGAATAGACTCCGAAATGGCGGATTTAGGGTTTTTGTCCACCACCAGCTTTGACACTGTCATCTTTTCCTTATCGTATGTTGGAATTACGCCGAGCACTGCTGCTGAGGTCATACGCTCCAACTCACGCGTATTTGTTACAGTATCGTGCAGAAAGTATCGTACTGCAATTAATCCAAGCCCTAGCACAATGCCCCCCGCCAGACCAATAGCATACACCATGGCTCGCACGGGCGAAATAGGTTGACTTGGTAAGCTAGCAGGTGATAGAATCTGAAAATCAGCCGTCGTACCAGCCTGACCAATCCGGAATTCTAGCTCCCGGTTTATCAAACTCACATATGTCTTTTCGTAGAGTTCGAACGGACGTTGCAGGCGTGCTTGTTGTGTTGCCTTCTCCGGCAGTCTTTCAAGCTTATCACTAAGCTCATCACGCTGACGGTTCATTTTATTTATCTGCTCCTGCAGGAGTTGTTTATTTTGCTCTAATAGGCGACGAATAGTGTTCTTCGTAAAATCTAACTGAACACGCCTTTGCTTTACAGCTTCTGTCGTTTCTTTATAGGAGCGCAATACTCGACGAAGGTCCCATTGCTGATCGTTTAGGGCTTCAATTTCCTGCATCAAGCGATTATCTTCTAATTCAGCCAGCCCTGGTATACTTTGAGCAACTGTGGAATCCTCATTACTAGTTATCTGATCCTGCTCTACTAGGCGCGCCAGATCTTCTAACAACCCTTGCCTTTGTAGTAGTTCTTGCCTTTTCTCTTCTTGGTCTGCTATCTTAGCAATTACCGTAGTAGCATCGCCCCGTACATCGTACGTTTTGTTTTCGCGCGCGAAAGACTGCAAATTATCTTCTGCCTGCTGCAATTTGTTGTTCGTCACATCCGTCTGCTCGCCCAAAAAGCGCAAGCTTTTCTCGGATGCTTCCTTCTTCTGCGCTAGCTTTTCCTGTAAGTAAACTGTGTCAATTTTATTGACAATATCCTGCGCTTTTAAAGGATTGAAATCAGCAAACGATATCTCAACAGTATGAGCTTCAGGATTAACAATCTCAACTGAGATATTCTTATTCAAGTAGCCATTCACCGATCCATCATCGAGAATGATAAAGTAAAACTGTGCTTCTAATGCACTCGCGTCGAAGAAGGCGGAATCAGTAGTCAGCTTTAAGCTGATACCAGGAAGGTTAATAGGTTGACCTACAGCATAGTCACCACTTACTTCTTCTTTATCCTCCAAGTAACTCAATCGAAATTGAGTAGGACTAATGAAACTAACATTCAGCTTCCGGTTATAAAACGCGGGGTCTTTAATAGCATACGCAACTTTGAAGGGAGACCTTTTATACAGTTCTGACTCCAGCACAGTGCCTTCCACATAGTAATTGACGTCGAGGGCTAAGGAGTCTTTTAAGCGGCGATAGATCAAATTGGATTTGATTAATTCTACCTCACCTGAAAGATTAGCCAGCTCCTGACGCTTCTCCACCGCGCCACCAACAGGACCCATACCCAATAATCCGGCCTCTGTTCTTTCATCGATCTTTATTACAGATGAAGACTGATACACAGGCTTTGTATAACGCAAAAACAGCCATGCGCCCGTCAGGCCTAAAGCAATTAGTAAGGCAATCCAGGGCAAGCTTTTGCGGGCTACCTGAAGAAGGGTGGTGAAGTCTAACCCATCACCAGCATCCTCTTTTTCTTCCGCTTCCATACCACCCGCATTGCGGATCATTTCTTCCAGCTCAGTTTCTTCTTTCGCTGCCATCAGGGCATTCTATTGGTTGAAGGGAACAAGCTTATTGTCAGCAAAAAAACAAGCTTAATTGTTATAGACTCTTGTTATGATATACAGTGTGCTTAAAACACTTATGAGACTGGTTACAAGCCCAAATACTGGACCAGCATCTGTTAAGGCCTCATAGAATGGTCGTCGTACAGGCTCAACATAAACTATATCATTGGGTTCCACCTGCAGATTTGCACGGCGCATTCCCTCAAACGTAGACAAGTCAATGACTTGTATCTGCGGGTTCTTCAAATCTCCTCGAATGAGACGGATGTTAGTTGTACGTCCTACCCGATTTCCACCCGTTCCTATTGCCCCCCATCAATGCCCCCGGCTATAGCCAACACCTCAATCAAGTTCATATTGTCATTGGTCATCGGAATGACCTGACCACCTGTACCGCCAACAGCACCAAGTACAATGATACGGTTATTAGTAACCCGTGTCACGACGAAAGGCTGCTCATAGTATTGACTATAAGCTACCTGCAATACACTATCAGCCTCTAAGAGCGTGTAGCCACTTAGCTTCACATTCTCTACCATCGGCAGCTTCACGATGCCATCGTCTTGCACAAGGAACTCAGAACCGCCACTTGTGGTACCGCCAGAACCTTGTTGGGCTGTCGTGGTGCGTGTACCGGCTCCCGGCCGGGTTGTAGCACCTCTTAGTCCGCCAGGATTGCCGAATGGTAATTCCCCGTTGGGATCGAGTATTCGCTCACCTTTGTTGGTATATACTCGCACATCCAGATAATCATTGGACTGAATGATGTAGTTACGTTCGGTCCTATTTATGGTCGTGCGTAATCTGGCAGTATCGATTGTTGTACCTTCTAAACGAAATAGTACATTTTGGCGGTATATCTTAGAAGTCGTGCAGGAAAACGACAACAGAACCGATAAGCCTAGCAACCCAATAGATAGCAGGCGGCGAAAGATGGGATGTAGCATGCGGGCCAAAAAAGCCAGAGACAGATGAAATAGTGCCGGGAAAACAGCCGAATACAAGCTTAATTTTTCCCGATAAACCTTCAAAGTAACCGAATAAGCACACCCTTTCAAAATCGGGGCTGTATACGATACTTTATAAAGCACCTTCTCTTAAAGCAAAGCACTACTTTTGCGAACCCAAAACCGGCTCTTGCTGGTTATGCCATTACCACCCACCCAAATCCCATCCCCACCCATGGAATTAGTAGCTACCGAGAACCAGACAATGATTGCCCAGATGGTGCGCGACTTTGGCGCGACCCACATCAAGCCTCACATGATGAAATGGGACGAAAGCCAAGAATTTCCCATCGACGTATTTAAGCAACTAGGTGATTTAGGCCTGATGGGCGTACTAGTACCGCAGGAGTATGGTGGTTCTGGCTTTGGCTACGTTGAGTATGTGACTGCGATAGCCGAACTGGCCAAGATTGATGGTAGCATTGGCCTATCGATGGCAGCTCATAACTCTCTTTGCACCGGTCATATTCTTCAATTCGGATCAGAAGAGCAAAAGCGCAAGTGGCTTCCTAGGTTAGCTTCGGCTGAATGGATTGGCGCTTGGGGCTTAACGGAGCCTAATACGGGCTCTGACGCTGGCAATATGCGCACAGTAGCCGTTGAGGATGGTGATTACTACGTCCTAAATGGAGCAAAAAACTTCATTACCCATGGTAAGAGTAGCAATATCGCCGTTGTTATTGCCCGCACCGGCGAGGTGGGTGATTCGCATGGTATGACAGCATTTGTAATTGAGAAGCCTACCGAGGGCTTCACGCACGGGCGTAAGGAGGATAAGCTAGGTATGCGCGCTTCCGAGACTACTGAGCTAATCTTTACCGACTGTCGCGTACCGAAAGAGAATATCTTGGGCGAAGTAGGTGAAGGCTTTATTCAGTCGATGAAAGTGCTTGATGGGGGGCGAATTTCTATTGCAGCACTAAGCTTAGGTATTGCGCAGGGGGCTTTTGAGGCAGCTACTCAGTATTCTAAGGAACGCCACCAATTCAACCAGCCTATTTCCAACTTTCAGGGCATTGCGTTCAAGTTAGCTGATATGGCTACTGAAATTGAGGCTGCTGCCTTGCTTACCTACCGCGCTGCTGATATGAAGGACCGTGGTTTGAATGTAACGCAGGAATCGGCTATGGCTAAGCTTTATGCCTCAGAGGTATGCGTACGGGCTGCTAATGAAGGCGTGCAGATTTTTGGCGGCTATGGCTACACCAAGGATTACCCAGCAGAGAAGTATTATCGCGATTCCAAGCTATGCACTATAGGTGAAGGCACTTCCGAAATTCAAAAACTGGTTATTGCTCGCACACTTCTGAAATAGACTTTATTGGTTCTATTCTTTCAGGGCTCTCATAGCTGTTGATTAGGAATCTGCGTAAGCATTTTTAAATCTTCAAAATCTGTGGTTATCTTTGCCCCCCTTAATAGAAAGTTTTCAACTCCACTGCATATATGATCATCGTTCAAATCAAAGACAACGAGTCGGTTGACCGGGCTCTGAAGCGTTTCAAGAAAAAATTCGAGCGCACGGGTGTGCTAAAGGAATTGCGTCGTCGTACGTTCTTCCAAAAGCCTTCCATCACGAAGCGTAAGCAGAGAGAGAAAGCTGTGTACAAGCAGACCATGTACGCTACTGAGAATTACTAACGTTTAGCTTATTAAGCTTTTCGTGATAACCGGCTGATTTGCTTACACAAGCGAATCAGCCGGTTTTTTCGCGTCCAAAAGTTCCGATTTAAATTCTTACATTGGATAATTGCCCCCAGCGGCTAAACCTCTGTATATGAATTTATTTTTTGACTATCTGCGGTTTGAGCGGCGCTTCAGTCCACACACGGTTCTTTCTTACCAAACCGATCTTCGACAGTTCGCTGAGTATTTACTGGCTACCTATGAAATGTCGGAACCGGCGCAGGCTGATCATACCCTCATCCGCTCCTGGATAGTGGAGTTGATGCAGCAGCAGCGTGATCCACGTACGGTAAACCGTAAAATCGCCTGCCTTCGCTCCTATTACAAGTACTTGTTGCGTACGGGCGCTATTCAGCGTAATCCGATGCTACGCATTACTTCGCCCAAAACGGCTAAGAAGCTTCCTGACTTTGTACCAGAAGACGCCCTAAACGGCCTACTAAACAGCTTTAAGTTTGCTGATTCATTTGTTGGCTCTCGTGATCAACTTATTCTGGAGTTGCTCTACGGCACCGGCATTCGCCTTTCGGAACTCATTGGGATTCGTCATGACGACCTTAGCTTAGCAAGCCGTACAGTGCGGGTAACGGGCAAAGGCAACAAACAGCGGGTAGTGCCTCTAAACCCGACGCTTCATATAGCGCTGGAAAGCTATATAGCGCGCAAGCAAGCTGAATTTGCTTCTCCCGACAACGCCCGCGGTTTTCTCCTCGTTACAGATAAGCTAGAGCCTCTGTACGAAAAACTCGTGTATCGCACCGTGAAGCAGTATTTAAGTCAGATTACCACCGCCTCATCACAACAGCACCCACACGTGCTGCGGCACTCATTTGCTACGCATCTACTCAGTAAAGGCGCTGACCTGAACGCTATTAAAGAGTTATTAGGTCATGCAAATCTGGCAGCTACGCAGGTGTATACCCACTTGTCTATCGACAAGCTCAAATCCGTCTTTGACAAAGCCCATCCGAAGGCTTAAGTAACTAGTTGAGTGTTTTCCTTTCTATTTACCAAACCCCTATTTCCGATGAAAGTACAGATGCATTCGGTGCATTTCACCGCCGACCAGAGCCTACTTGATTTCATCCAGAAGCGTCTCGATAAGCTCGAAACCTTCTACGATCGTGTAACCGAAGGCGAGGTTATCATGAAGCTGAACAATAAGGACGGTATTGACAACAAGACCGTTGAACTCAAAGTACTAGTGCCAGGCAGTACGCTGTTCAGCCAAGCGGATGCGGCTACCTTCGAGGCAGCTACCGACGAGGCGGCTGAGGGTTTACGTCGTCAGATAAAAAAGCATAAAGAGAAGCTAACCAGCCATTAGAGCTGATTGAAATACAAACATAAGGGCGCCCTTCCACTGAGGAAGGGCGCCCTTATTATTTAACGCGGGTGGTTGTTTGGCTTACAGACCAAATTCGGCTTTAATTTTCTCTACGTAATCTAGTTTTTCCCAAGTGAAGGTTTCAAACGTACGGGTTTCGCCGTTGCCAAGCTTCACTTCAGTAGTGCCAGCTTCACGGCCCATATGGCCGTATGCAGCAGTTTCGCCAAAGATAGGATTCTGGAGGCCGAAGCGCTGTACGATAGCAAACGGACGCATGTCGAACAGCTTGTTCACCTTATCAGCAATTTCACCATCCGTAAGCAAGCCGTTGCTGCCGTTCACTTTAGTAGTACCGTACGTAGTCACGTAGAGGCCAACTGGCTGGGCTACACCGATAGCGTACGCTACCTGCACAAGCACTTGGTCGGCAACGCCAGCAGCCACTAGGTTTTTGGCGATATGGCGCGCCGCATACGCTGCTGAGCGGTCAACTTTCGAGGAGTCTTTGCCCGAAAAAGCCCCCCGCCGTGAGCACCTTTGCCACCGTAGGTATCTACAATGATCTTGCGACCCGTCAGGCCGGAATCGCCGTGGGGACCGCCGATAACGAATTTGCCAGTAGGATTAATGTGATAAGTGATCTGATCGGTGAAGAGCCGCTGCACATCGGCGCTCAGGCCAGCTTTCACACGCGGAATCAGAATATTGCGGATATCCTCCGAAATGCACTTTAGCATGCCTGCTTCCGACTCATCGAAGTCATCGTGCTGGGTGCTGACTACGATGGTATCGATGGCCTCGGGAGTGTTGTCGTCGGCGTAGCGAATGGTTACCTGCGACTTAGCATCGGGGCGCAGATAGGTCATTTCTTTACCACCCTTGCGGATAGCAGCCAACTCACGCAGCAGACGGTGCGACAGATCCAGCGCCAGCGGCATATAATTGTCGGTTTCGCGGGTAGCGTAGCCAAACATCATTCCCTGGTCGCCGGCACCCTGCTCCTCGGGGCTTTGACGCTCCACGCCTTGGTTGATGTCGGGAGATTGCTCGTGCAGGGCCGATAAAATGCCGCAGCTCTCAGCTTCGAACTTATACTCAGCCTTGGTGTAACCAATGCGCCGAATTACGTTGCGGGCAACTGATTGCACATCTACGTAAGCCTTGGATTTCACTTCGCCGGCTACTACCACTAAGCCAGTGGTTACCAGCGTTTCGCAAGCAACCTTAGAATCGGGGTCCTGACGAAGAAACTCGTCGAGAATGGCATCAGAAATTTGATCGGCAACTTTATCTGGGTGGCCCTCCGAAACAGACTCGGAAGTGAACAAGTAGGACATCAGCGTCGGAATAGAACGTCGTCGGTGAAAAATAAATGTAGCAGTGCGCTATGGCGCAGCAGCGGCAAAGCTAACGGAAAATGATGAAGGAAATAATTACTATAAAATGCCCCCAAGCGTTATTCACCAAAATCAGACAGCCAACTTTTACTTAAACTCTGCGTTTGGGTAGCCAATTCAGCCTTTTATGCCTTCCCACATGAGAAATAGCATCCGTTCACTTTTTGTCTTGCTTACGCTTTTTAGCGCATCTTCTGGCTTTGGTCAGCAACGCTCACCCTACCGCACCGACGTTGGCATTGATGCCCCTATCACCGGCGCCCTGCTCCTCGGAACAGCCATCGGGCTAAACGGTATGCAGAAAAAAGATGGGCTTACAGAAGGTGAAGCCTACGCGCTGCGCCAAGAAAATGTGAATCGCTTCGACCGTTTTTCGGCCGGCTATTATAGTGAGAACGCCAAGCGTGTCAGCGACTACCCTTTCTATGGTTCGCTAGCTGCCCCCGTAGCCCTCCTCCTTCTGGACAGGGATATGAATAAGAAATTCGGCCAAATAGGAGCGCTTTACATCCAGACGTTGGCAGTAACGGGTACGCTATTCACGTCGACTGTGGCGTTGGTAGAGCGCAGTCGGCCCTTGGCTTACAATACTGCTCTCGACCTAAACCAGCGCAGCAACCGCAACTCTACCAACTCCTTTTTTGCTGGCCACACGGCTGCTACGGCTACGGCTACTTTCTTTGCGGCCAAAGTATTCAATGATTTTCACCCAAACTCTGCGGCCCGTCCTTATGTGTGGGCGGCAGCGGCGGCAGTACCTGCCACGGTAGGCTACCTGCGGTTACGGGCGGGTAAACACTTCCTTTCTGATAACTTACTGGGCTATGCAGTAGGTGCCGGGGCGGGCATCTTGGTGCCACACTTACACAAGGTAAAACGCAATGGCAAAGGATTTTCACTGGTGCCATTGCAGGGTTTCACCCCAAATGGATACTCCTATAGCGGCTTCTCACTAACACGGCAGTTGTAGTGTCCTAAAAAAGCCCCCCAGATTGTGTCTGGGGGCTTTTTTATGGTAAATTATTCTCCACCACTGCTACTGCTTGCCGGCGCGGTTGGCTTCAGATTGGTATTAAAAAGCTTCAGAATCCGCTTATACTCATCGGTCCAGGAGCTGGGCTCTACGAAACCGTGGTCCTCTACGGGATATACGGCGAGTTCCCAATTCTCTTTCTTCAACTCGATGAGGCGCTGGGTGAGACGCACAATGTCCTGGAAATGCACATTCGTATCAACCATGCCGTGACACATTAGCAAAGCTCCTTTTAAACCTTCAGCGTGGTAGATGGGCGAAGACCGAGCGTAGGCGATAGAGTCGTTGTAGGGTTCGTTGAGGATGTTGTCGGTGTAGCCGTGATTGTAGTGGGCCCAATCGGTAACGGAGCGGAGGGCAGCACCGGCTTTGAACACCTCCGGCTCCGTGAACATGGCCATGAGGGTGATGAAGCCGCCGTACGAACCACCGTAAATGCCAATACGCTGCGGACTAACGCCATATTTCTCCGTCAGCAGCTTCGCGCCATCCACGTGGTCGGTGAGGTCTTTGCCACCCATAAAGCGGTAGATACCCGTCCGCACGTCGCGGCCGTAGCCACTGGAGCCGCGGTAGTCAATATCGAGCACCGTGTAGCCTTGGTCGGCCAGCAGGTTATGGAACATGTACTCGCGTGAGTACTGACTCCACCACTTGTGCGCGTTTTGCAAATAGCCGGCCCCGTGCACAAAAATCACGGCCGGGCCTTGGGCTACGGCATTGGCCGGACGATAGAGGCGCGCATACACGTCGGCCCCGTCGCGGGCTTTGATGGTGATGACTTCCGGATCGCGCCAGGCGTAGCTTTTGAACTCAGAAGTAAGTGAGTTGGTAAGCTGACGCATTTTGGCGCCCGGCTTATTGTCCATCACAAACAGCTCCCAAGGTTTATTTGAGTAGCTATAGCGCACGGCCAGTGTCTTCTCGTCGGGTGAAACGGTGACCTCATGCGCGCCGGGCAGGGTTGTAATCTGCGTCATTTGCCCCCCAGATACTGGCATACGGTAGAAGTGCTGCTCGCCAGGGTGCGTTTTGTTGGCCGAGAGATACCACGTCTTTTTATCCTTAGAAAGTTCGGCTTTCTGAATCTCGAACTTGCCGCTGGTCAAGGCCTTACGCTGCTGATTGGTTACGTCCACGGTATACAGGTGCGAGTAGCCACTCTCCTCGCTCTGGAACCACACGCGCTTGTTATCCGGTAGCCAGCCCACATTACCAGCTCCATTGCCGATGCCAGGGCCGCTGATCCAGGCCTCGTCGCGCTGCCGGTCCAGCAACGTGATTTTCTGCGTGGTTGGATCAAGAGCTACAATCCAACGGTCCTTGTTATCGGATGAGCGCATTACTAAAAAGGCCCGCTCGCCGTTGTCAGACCAAAACGGCCCAAAAGGGGCTACGCGGCGCAGCTCCGTAGCGGGCTTTTCGCTTTTCTTCGCCGAGGCTTTTGTTGAATCAGTAGCCGTTGTTGGAGCTTTGGCTTTCAGCTGATACTCTTTGCGATACGCAGGCATTTCGTCCAAGCCCTTCAGGTCGCGGTAGCCCAGCACGAAGGTCGTGTCGCGGCCTATGTCATAGATACCCAACTCCATAGCGGTTTGAGGCGCGCCTACTTTGGTACGCGTGGACAAGTCCTCGGTAAAGCCCGAAGCCGTTACGAAACTGGGCACGATAGCCACTTTTTCGCTGCCCGGCTCCTGCACCATCGAGTAGGTTACGAAGCGACCATCAGGGCTGAGTTGGAGGTTACGTACCGTTTTCAGACCCAGATAAATAGCCTTTGGCCGCAGCTTATTCAACGCTTTCTGCACGCGCTGCCGATCCTGCTGGTCTTGGTCGCGCTGCTTAATCACCTGGAATAACGCTAACTGCTGCGCCTTCAGATACTTCTCCGACTGATCCGTTGGCGAGCCCTTCGCGGGGTTGTTACCCTTGCGAAAATCGGTGCGCTGCACGGTTTCGCCATTGACGGGGTTCCAGGTAAACAAATTGCCCCCCGCGTATAGCTCACGAGCTGGCCTTGCAGTGCAAAAGCCGCATCCGATTCGCGCTCGGCCGTATTGGTCACGCGCCGCACCTTATTGGTTTTCAGGTCGAGCAAATAAATGTCGCCCTCCTTCTCATACACCTTGCGAGCAAACTTTTGGTCGTAGACACCCGTGTTGGGGGGCAAATTTAGCTGGTCGCGAAAGCTGATTTTGCGGGGTGCGCCACCGCTGGGCGCTACGGCATACAGCGAATCGCGCCGGTTCTTGTCGGGGTTCCAGTTAAAGTAGATGCGCTTACCATCCTCACCCCAGTAAATGTTAGAAGGAGCCGTACCAATCCACTGCGCCGGGTCGCGCATGATTTTCTCGACCGTAAGCGGGCCGAGCGAAGCCGCCGGCGCAGCGACAGGAGTTTGAGCAAAAGCAGCAGAAACCGGCCCCAACAAAGCCAGCGCCCGCACGACGAACGAAACGCGCATCAGGTAGGTAAGAAAGATGAAACATGAAAGCTTACCGCAAAATACACAAGCCCGCGGCAAGGACAGGCATGCGCGGCGTGCGTTGCAGACAACGACAGGATAATTACCCTTTAAGTCAGCTCCGATTCAACTTCCGGGGGCTTTTTGCGAGCAAATCTGCTTTCCTCTACAAGCTTTCTAACTCTGATCGCAAATTGTGGCGGGCACGGGTTTCTAACTTTTCGCGAAAAAACTCGGTACGGTAGAGCATTACTGTGTCCAGCATTTTCTGCAGCACCGCCCGCCGCCCTCGGCGGTAGAGCGGCCCCGGCACCAACCAGTATTCTTGCCGTATTTGCTGGGCATATTGCTGGTAATCTGGCTCCGGAGCGCCTAAAATCTGTAAGTCAGCATCCAGAAAGAAATGCAAATCCACGTCGTTGGGTTGAAGCTGGGTGTGATCCTTGGTTTGCTCAATGAGAAAAGCAACGCGGTTGGTTCGGTCAGAATCAAACGTAGTCTGCGCCAAGAATTGCCGCGCCAGCTCAGCGCTACGGGCTTCATTATCGGTTCGCATTGGGTTATACACCGCATCATGAAACCAGATAGCCAGTTGCACAGCCTCTATATCATTGAGTGGAAGCGAAAATTCTTCTACCGCCCGCAGCAAAGCCCGAATATGCGTGAGTGTGTGGTAGTGCCGCCCAGAGGCTTCATAAGCTGCGGCGAGTTGCTGAAAAGTAGCTGTGCGTACAGCCGCATCTGGGGTGAAAGGCGTTGTTAGCTGGTGCCAATGAGCTGTTAAGTCGGTGGTCATCACCTTACCTAGTGACTGGTGGGTACGCCGTACGGATTCGAGAAGCGTATCTCCAAAAAGCGCTCTGGCTCGGCTAAAGGGCTAAATCCGAACTGGGTATAGAGCGTGTGCGCATCCAGTGTAGCCAGCAGATGACGGCGTTGTCCTTGCAAATCAGGGTGCGCCCACACGCATTCCATCAGCCATTTCGATAAGCCCTTGCCTCTAAACTCGGGCAGCACAAACACGTCGCAGAGCCAAGTGAACGTAGCGCGGTCGGTAACAACGCGGGCGAAGCCAGCTTGGCGACCATCAGGAGCATACAGGCCGAAGTTGAGCGAGTTTCGGATGGCCCGATCCAGTAATTCGCGGGGCATTTTACGAGCCCAGTACGAGTCATTAGCTAGGAAATCGTGGATAACGTCCAAGTCCAAGCGGGCAGGGTCGGTGGAGATAAGGTAGCCGTCGGCGCGTTGGTGAAGGCTGGAAGGCATTTTCTCTAAATGGTAAGGTTAATTATTAGGCGGTCATGCCGAGCGGCGCAACTCACTCGATTCGTTAACACGCGAGATGCTTCGCGCCGCTCGGCATGACCGCCTTAAGAAATACTACTAAAAGTTAAGCGGGGGGTGTTTTTCATCAAAATCCGTCGCGTCTTGATAAGCTTTTACCAACGCTAGCAGCTTACCTTCTTCAAAAAGCTGCCCGCCAAACGTGATGGTGCTGGGCAAGCCATTGGCGCGAAAGCCATTAGGCACTACTACCGCCGGATGGCCTGTGAGGTTGGTAATAACCAAATTAGGACCACCAAATGAAGGTGCAAGATACGCATCAAACCCCTGCATGCGCTTATCTACTTCCTCAATCAGCTGGCGCCGAACCCGCTGAGCCTGAATGTATTCTACAGCCGGAATAAAGCGCGCGGTGCGAAACGAATTTGGCCAAGCATTCCGGCCCTGATTCACCATCATTGCATCGCGGCCCGAGCGGGTGAGCTCGTCGAAGGCGGCGGCGCCCTCCGCCCCGAGCACAAATGTCAGCTCTCCATCAGGCAGGTCATGCAAATCGAGCGGAACAAGCTGCACGCCCAGTTTTCGCATTACCTCCAGGGAAGCTTGGTCGTTTGCTTTCGTGGGATAATCACGGTCGAAATCGGCTTTCAGATAGCCAACCCGCAGCTTTTTGATGTCGGTATCGAACGCGTACTTGAAGCCGGCCGGGATGGTTGTGGTAGCGGGGTCGCGGGCATCAGCGCCGACCAGGGCAGCAAACACCAGCGCACAATCTTCGGCCGATCGCGCCAACGGGCCTACTTTATCCATGCTCCAGCTCAAAGCCATGGCTCCAGCCCTACTTATGCGCCCGTAAGAGGGTCGCAAACCCGTAACCCCGCAGGCCGTGCTGGGGCTTACGATGGAGCCCAAGGTTTCGGTGCCAATAGCGTAGGGCACTAACCCGGCGGCTACTGCCGAAGCCGAGCCAGCTGAGGAGCCACTGCTGCCCTGCGTAATATTCCAGGGCGAGCGGGTTTTGCCCCCGTACCACACGTCGCCCATGGCCAATTCACCGAGGGTAAATTTGGCGACCAAAACGCCCCCCGCCTCGCGCAAACGGGTTACGACGGCCGCGTCTTCGTCCAGCATTTGGTCTTTGTAAGGCACAGAGCCCCAAGTAGTTTTGTAGGTTTTGGTGCTGAATAAATCTTTGACACCGAACGGGATACCATGCAGCGGGCCACGGTATTTGCCAGCCTTGATCTCTTTGTCAGCCTCCCGGGCTTGCTGTAGAGCGAGTTCCTCGGTCAGGGTGGTGACGCAGAGCAGCTTGGGGTCGTATTTTTTGAGGCGGGCTAAGAAAAACCGGGTTAGCTCCTCGGAGGAAATTTGTTTGGTGCGTACTAGCTCACTGAGCTGGCGCACGGTGTAGAAAGCCAGATCGTCGCGGTTGGCGGGCAGCTTTACTTTGGCTGTGGGGGGCAATTTTCCAAAGTCGTTGCTGGCTTTGGGTAGCATGGCTTGGCGCAGGCGAAGCGGCACGGGGTCGAAGACGAGCGTGGGCGCCACGCTATTGGGCAGCTTCACCTGGCGAATCTGCTCGTAATCTTTGCGGTTGTCTTCGAGGTCGCGGCGGGTGGAGTCGAGTTGGGCAGCGGTGAAATTTAGGCCTAACAAGCCCTGCGCCGCCTGCAGCATGGGTACCGTGATGGGGGGCAAATCGGCGGCGGGGCGGGGCAACATAGCGCCCGCGCCGAAGCTGATGGCACCAATCGCCAACAGCGGCAGTAGTTTTTTCGTCATGTGAAAGAAGAGTAGATAGGCGGAAAAGCAGACTGGAAAGTACGGGAGAATAAAAATAATTACTCACCGATGAGGATGAAGCTAATCCGAATGTGTTATTCATTCGTTAGTTTCTCTACTGCCTTCAGCTTCAGCTGTTTATTTATTCATATTATGAAAACCCTCGCCGCTTCATTGTTGCTGGTCAGCAGTCTGCTACCTACTGCTGTATCTGCCCAGACCACCACCTTTACTGTCGGCAATACTACTGTTTCGGCTACTCCATTGGCGACTGGCCTTGATATCCCGTGGGAGATAATTTGGGGACCGGATGACTTCATCTGGATGACGGAGCGAGGCGGACGCATCAGTCGCGTAAACCCAACTACAGGGCAGATTTCACCCTTACTGAGCGTGCCAGATGTGGCGCCCACCGGCGAAAGCGGCCTGCTGGGTATGGTGCTTCACCCCGATTTTGCTACTACTTCGCCTTACCTCTATATCGTCTATAACTACAATGATAATGGGCTAAAGGAAAAGGTAGTGCGCTATACCTACAACGCGGCTACCACTTCGCTCAGTGCCCCACTGGTGCTCCTAGGCAACATCACTTCCACTACTACTCACAGCGGCTCGCGTCTGCTCATTCTCCCCGACCGCACGTTGCTCATGACCACTGGCGATGCCCAGCTTCGCTCTGACTCGCAGAACCCGGCTTCACTCAACGGCAAGATTCTGCGCATGAACCTAGACGGCAGCATTCCCGCCGATAATCCTACGCCAGGCAGCCGGGTGTATTCGTTAGGCCACCGCAACGCGCAGGGCTTGGTGCGTTTGCCATCAGGACGTGTCTACAGCTCGGAGCATGGAGAAAACTCTGATGATGAAATCAACCTGATAGAGCCGGGCCGCAATTATGGCTGGCCCAACGTACCGGGCAAATGTGACGGCAGCGAAACTACCTTTTGCGCCGCCAATAATGTTCGTGAGCCCCTTTTTACTTGGACCCCTACTCTAGCTGTGGCTGGGTTGGCTTATTATGATTCGCCCGCCATTCCGGAGTGGCGCGGAAGCCTGCTCATGGCTACCCTGAAGGCTTCTAAGCTGGTTCAGCTTCCGCTCACCGCTACTGGCGACGCTATAGCGACCAGTACGCCGCCAGACTTTCTGGCTAATAGATATGGGCGTCTGCGGGCGTTGTGCGTCTCGCCAGCGGGCCGCGTGTATGTGGCGACCAGCAACGGCAGCGGCAACGATCAGATTGTGACCCTGGAAAACCGGGGATTTGTGCTCAGTACCAAGTCTGAAGCGCGCAACGCGGCGCTGGGCCTTTGGCCGAATCCGGCGCGTCAGACGGTAGCGGTGCGCCTGCCAGCTACGCCCACATCAGCTACTTCCGCCACCATTCATGATGCGCTGGGGCGCGTGGTGCGCACGGCCAAATTTGCCCCCCAGCAAGCTGAGTTAAGTTTGAATCTGGCCGGCTTACGAGCGGGCGTGTATGTGGTGCAGGTGCGTAACGCAACAGAGCAATACGCGCGGCGCTTGGTAATTGAGTAGCGCTATTGCTCTACTACCAATTGGTGCCGCTCGTTCTTCACGGCGTTGGTTAGCGTCCAGCCGATTTCCTGGCTAAATGGGTGCTGGCGCACTGGGCACTCCGACATATGGCAGTGAGCGCACGCCGTAGCGGTGCAGGGGTCGGCGTGTACGAACATCTCCACATCTACATCGAAGCGCTGGCGAATGAGGGCTTCGATATCGTTTAGCTCGTTATGAATTTCATCGAGGCTGAAGTAATACGGCATCGTCATGTGGCAGTCGATGTGGAGGTTGGCGCCGTAGCGCAACACGCGCAGGTTGTGCACATCAATCCAGGCGGGGCGGCGAAACTGCTGTAGCTCGCCAATTACTTCCCGCACGATTACCACATCCGACTCATCCATGAGGCCGCCCACCGAGCGGCGCACCATGCGCAGGCCATTTACCACAATAAAGCCCCCAGCAGCAGCGCCGCGCCCGCATCAAACAATACGTTGCCCGTAGCAGCCACCAGCAGCAAGGCTACGCAGGAGACAAGCGTACTCACCGCATCGAGGTACAGGTGCTGCCCATCGCCCACCAAGGCCACCGATTTCAGCTTACGGCCAGACCGAATCAGCAGAAAGCCTACGGCCAGATTTATCAGCGCCGTAATGCCTAGCAAAGCCATACCTAAGTCGGGCCGGGCAATAGCATGGGGCTCTAGGAAGGCCAGCGTGGCGCTGTAGAAAATATAAACGCCCGCAATCAAGATAAGAGCACCCTCAAACCCTACTGATAGGTACTCTACTTTGCCGTGGCCATAAGGGTGATTTTCATCTTTGGGCAAGCCTGATAAATACAGACTATACAGCGCAAACCCACTAGTAAACACATTGATAATGGATTCCAGGGCGTCAGTGAGTACGGCCTGTGAGGCCGTGAGCATATAGGCGTAGAACTTCACAGCTACCAGCACGGCACTTACCACAAGGGACAGGATGCCAAGGCGTAGCTTAGATTCAGAAAGCGTCATAGGGGGTTGAACACAAAAGCGGGGGGCAAAAATCCATTAAAAAATCTACTTCGCCGGTGTACGAAACATTTTAACAGAAAATCAGTAGTTAAGGTAAATTGAAAAATAAATTTAGATTAGTCTAAAAATACCGTACTTTGTGCATAACTCTTCTACCAATACAGTGTCTCAACCGGTTAAGGATTTTATAGAAAAGCCCCCACGCCGCCTGTTTCCGAGCATCCGGGCTGGCGGCAGGCGCGTCATGCCCCTTCTTTGCAGGAGGTGTATGCGAGCATTAAAGTACCCGCGCACGATGCGTCTTTCTGGCGTAAGCTGTTTGCCTTCTGGGGGCCCGGCCTCATGGTGGCAGTGGGCTACATGGACCCCGGCAACTGGGCCACCGATATTGCCGGCGGCGCCCGCTATGGCTACACGCTGCTATCGGTTATCCTGATTTCCAACCTGTTTGCCATGCTGCTCCAGCACTTGGCGGCTAAGCTGGGCATCGTGACGGGCCGCGACCTGGCGCAGGCCTGCCGCGACCACTACTCCAAGCCTGTAGCGATGGTGCTGTGGGTGCTCTGCGAAGTTGCCATCGCCGCCTGCGACTTAGCGGAGGTCATCGGATCAGCCATTGCGTTGAATCTGCTGTTTGGCTTACCGCTGCCGTGGGGCGTGGTGCTTACTATTCTGGATGTGTTGGTGGTGCTTTATTTCCAGAATAAAGGCTTCCGCATCATCGAGAGCATCGTAGCGGGCCTCATCGTGGTGATTTTTGGCTGCTTTCTGTACGAAATTATTGCTTCTAACCCCGATTGGCTGGGTATTGCTGCTGGCTTGGTACCCCAGACGAAAGTCGTGACGGACCCTGGCATGCTCTACATCGCCATTGGTATTCTGGGGGCTACGGTAATGCCTCACAACCTGTATTTGCACTCCAGCATTGTGCAAACCCGTGCCATCGAGCAGACGGAGCAGGGCAAGCGCATGGCCATTAAATTCGCCACTATCGACTCTACGGTGGCTCTCTTTCTCGCGTTTTTCGTAAATGCGGCTATTCTGGTAACGGCGGCGGCCGCGTTCCATCGCAATGGCTATTTCAACGTGGCCGATATCAACGATGCGCATAAGCTGTTGGCGCCGGTGCTGGGCGCGGGCGCGGCCAGTGTGTTGTTTGCTGTAGCGTTGCTAGCATCCGGGCAAAACTCAACCCTGACGGGTACGCTGGCGGGGCAAATCGTGATGGAAGGCTTTCTGCACATCCGTTTGAAGCCTTGGTTGCGTCGTCTCATCACCCGCGCCATTGCCGTAATTCCTGCCTTTATCGTTACGGTGCTTTATGGAGAGAAAGGCACGGGCGAGCTGCTGGTTCTTAGCCAAGTTATTCTTTCACTGCAACTTAGCTTCGCAGTAGTGCCCTTGGTACTGTTTACGGGCAGTAAGCTCAAGATGGGCGTATTTACGAACTCCCCATTGATTAAAATCCTCGCCTGGACGGTTTCGGCTATTATCATCACGCTGAACGCTTACCTACTGTTCGAGATGTTTGTGGGTTAACCTTAAGCGCAGTTGCTCTAGAAGCAACTGCGCTTTTTTCGGTTTACAGATTTAGACTAATCTAAATAAAAATAAATAGTCCATCTAAATTCCTTTTTCGCTTTAGTCATGAAACACTTCTCCCTACTGATTTTCAGTTGCCTACTTTCTCTTGAAGTAGTAGCGCAGTCGGGCAAGGTGCACGGCCGCATACAGGCAGAAGGTAAGCCAGTGCCCTTTGCCAGCATTGGTGTGAAGGGCACTACCCAGGGTGCGACGGCGATGGAGGATGGGGTTTTTGCTCTCGACAATTTGCCCCCCGGCAGCCACCGCCTAGCGATTAGTGCCATCGGTTACAAGGCCACTGAGCGGGCCGTAACTGTCACAACTGGCCAGACCGCTCATCTTAACGTGACTTTGCAAGTCAGCGGTGGGCAGGAGTTGGGCGAGGTAGTTGTGTCGGGCACGCTGCATCCCGTAACGCGGCTGGAATCGGCAGTGCCGGTGGAGGTCTACAACCCTACTTACTTCAAGAAGAACCCTACGCCATCGGTGTTTGAGGCTTTGCAAACGGTAAATGGGGTGCGGCCCCAGCTCAACTGCAACATCTGCAACACCGGCGATATTCATATCAATGGTTTGGAAGGCCCCTACACCATGGTGCTTCTGGACGGCATGCCCATCGTGAGCGGCCTAAGTACGGTGTATGGCCTAACTGGCATTCCGAACAGCCTCGTGGAACGCATTGAAGTAGTAAAAGGACCAGCCTCAACCCTCTACGGTTCCGAAGCGGTGGGCGGCATCATCAATATCATCACCCGCGACCCGGAAAAAGCCCCCCAGGTATCGGCCGATGCCTTTAGCACGGGTTGGGGTGAGCATAATGTCGATCTGGCCTTGAAGACGCGGGTAGGTAAAGTGACTTCATTGCTGGGCGCCAATGGCTTTGTGTATGACTCACCCCGCGACGCCAATGGCGACGGCTTCACCGACATTGCCTTAGCCAAGCGCATCTCGGTATTCGATAAGCTCACACTGGCTCGCCCCGAAAAGCGCGTGGCTTCGCTGGCAGCGCGCTATTTATATGAGGACCGCTGGGGCGGACAAATGCAATGGTCGCCGGAGTTCCGGGGTGGCGACAGTCTGTACGCCGAGTCTATTTATACGAGTCGGGCGGAGGTAATCAGTGCGTATCAGCTACCCATTCGGGGGCCGCAGGTGATGCTGAGCACGTCGCTGAATACGCATAATCAGAACTCGGTGTATGGTACTACGGTGTATAAGGCGCAGCAGAATATTGCCTTTGGCCAACTTACCGCCGCCCATACGGCTGGTCGGCATCAATTGCTGCTGGGCTCGGCGCTGCGCCTCACGCACTTCGACGACAATACGCCCGCCACGGCCACCGGCGACTCGCTGGCACCCAAAAATGCCCCCCAACGCACCTGGTTGCCGGGGGTCTTTGTGCAGGATGAGGTGCGCTTCAATTCCAAGCACTCCTTGCTGCTGGGTCTGCGCTATGATTACAACTCGTATCACGGCAGCATTTTCACCCCCCGCCTCAACTACAAGTTTTCGCCCGATGATCACCAGACGTTTCGCCTAAGTATGGGCAATGGCTACCGGGTGGTGAACGTGTTTACGGAAGACCACGCTGCTCTCACCGGCGCCCGCACTGTTATCATTCGCAATTCTTTGCGGCCCGAGCGCAGCTACAACGCCAATCTGAACTACCAGCGTCTACTGCCGATCGGGCAAAGCTTGTTGAGCTTCGATGCCAGCGCTTTCTACACCTATTTCACCAATAAGATTACGCCCGATTATACTTCTGACCCGACGCTGCTGATTTATGATAACCTGCGCGGGCACGCCGTGTCGCGGGGGCTCACGCTGAACGCTGATCTGACGTTTGGCTTTCCGCTGACGGCTATTCTAGGAGTCACGGCACTAGATGTCTATCAGGTGAGCGGTGAAGGCACGAAACAGAAGCAACGACAGCTACTTACGGAGCGGATATCAGGTACGTTTGCGCTGAGCTACCGCTTCGTGGAAGCTGGCCTGAGTGTAGATTACACTGGCAATGTGTACGGGCCTATGCGTTTGCCTTTGCTGGGATCTCAGGATCCGCGGCCGGCCTCGTCGCCTACGTTCAGCATTCAGAACATACAGGTAACCAAGCGGCTGGGCGACAAGCTGGAAATATATGGGGGCGTAAAAAACCTGCTCAACTTCCGCCCTACTTCCGCAGCTATTGCCCGCGCCTTTGACCCTTTCGACAAGCAAGTACAGTTCGACGCCGCGGGCCAGCCTATAGCTACCGCCGACAATCCGAACGCGCTGACGTTTGACCCGAGCTATGTGTACGCCTCCAACCAAGGCATCAGGGGCTTTCTGGGGCTGCGATACACCGTGTTCGGCCGCCCAAAATGAGCTGCAGATAAGAGCCAGCCAAGCTGATTCGGCAGTAAAAATTAGCTGCACAATATCTTCTGATCCACTTCTGCGTAATGAGGCCGGCTCCAGGTTGGAGCCTTAATCTACTACTGATGATTAAACTCTACTGGCTAGTGCTAGCCTTATTGCCCCTGACTTCGGCCTTTGCCCAAAAGCCCGAGAAAGGCACTAAGATGGATGGCTACTCCCTATTTCGGCCCGTGCCCCGCGACTCTATGCGCGAGCTCCACCCCGATCGGCCGGGCATTACGGAAAGCCCTTTCACCATCGATCCTGGTCATTTTCAGGTGGAAGGCGACTTTTTGAGACTTCTCAATGGCCGCACGCAGGGAGAGCGCCATCGGACGTGGCAGATAGCGCCGCTCGTATTCAAGCTTGGTATCACTGACCAAACCGATTTTCAAGTTGCCCTAGAGTCGTATACGATAGAAAAGGAATGGCCTCACAATGAGCCGCAGCAACGCCGCAGCGGGTTCGGTGACGTAACCTTACGACTGAAGCGAAACCTCATCGGCGACGATGATGAAACTCGTGTTGCGATGGCCGTTACGGGGTTTGTACGCCTGCCTACGGGGGGAAGTGAAGGCGCTGGCGGCTCAGAAATGGGCATTGTGGTGCCAGTCAACTACCATTTGGCCGAAAATTGGGAGCTCACTACTCAACTGGAAGGTGACCGCGCTTACGACCGTGAAGACAAGCAGCATTATTTTCAGTTCGTGCCCAGCATCACCACGGAGCACAGCTTTAGTGATGCCTTGGGGGCATATGGCGAAGTAGTAGGCCGCTGGAATACCCGTAAAAACGAGTGGCAAGCCACCTTCAACTTGGGCCCAGAACTGAAAATCGGAGAAAATCTCCAGCTTGATATGGGTGCCCTATTACCTCTCACCCATAACACGGACCACGAATTTTTCGTGGGTATTACGGTCAGAATATAAACCAAAGGCCACGCCTTACAGCAAAAACACGGCACCAAGCTTATCGGATTCTGCCGCTCTCTCGCAGCAGTAGTAATGACCACAAAGGCTGTTTACAGGGTAAACTCCGCTTAGCTAGAGCCGGCCACCCAACACCACGTTGCGCTTATAAACATGCGTTTCCCCGCCAGCCACCCGATATAACTCGATCAGCAGCACATACGGTCCGATAGCAGCTTTCCGGCCCTGATCGGTGAGGCCGTCCCACTGCAGATACCCACTGGTAGGCAGCGTTTCGTTGCGCGCTAGCCGACGCGTCAGGCGGCCTTGGGCATCATAGACGGTGATGGAAGCAGCATAGCCGGGGTACTCGAAGCGGTAGGTGAGCGTCGTAAAGTCCTGCTGGCCATCTTCGTCAGGCGTAAAGATTTCGGGCGCAATCTGGAACAGCTTCGCCCCGGTAGGATCGGCCTGATATTGCGAGTTGGGCCGACCGGGCGTGGCGTATCCAACAGCGCTGGCCGCCGAATGAAAATTTCCCCCCACGCTGGTTTCCGCCACCCGAACGCGCTCCAGTGATACGCCGTTACGGTCGCTGAGCAAGGGCAAATGCTGGGTTTCGCTGTAGCTGAAGCGCTCTATCGTCTGGCCTTTCGCGTCCAACACAATTACAGTTGCCGCGTCGTCGGGCAGGCTGGGAAAATTAGGCATCGCCAGGAATGCAGCTGGGTCGTGGGTTGGATAATCGTTCTGCACAATATCGGGGCGAGTAGTAAGCACCACGAGCTGGCCAGGAGCCAAGCCATAAGGTCCTGCACTGATGGGGTTTGCGCTACTTCCCGTTGGCTGCTCCACGCCCAACTGCCAGCCCTGCACGTCCAGATAATTGGCTGAACGATTCAGCAGCTCCACAAAATCGACCCCGCCAGTGCGCGGA
The DNA here is from genome assembly GCF_004355185.1 of Hymenobacter radiodurans. Classification (NCBI taxonomy): domain Bacteria; kingdom Pseudomonadati; phylum Bacteroidota; class Cytophagia; order Cytophagales; family Hymenobacteraceae; genus Hymenobacter; species Hymenobacter radiodurans. Next base: position 579,365 of record NZ_CP037922.1, on the reverse strand, counting down.
TTAAAGAGGATTTCATTAATCACCACCTCACCCACCTGGGCTGTAACCGGCAAGGCAAAAGTAGCAGAGGTGATGGGTCCTGAGCTGTTGCCAGCGCAATCAGTAGCTTGCTGAACGGCTACGGTCAAAGGTTGATTGGGGGGCAAATTGGTAGCAAGCAGCAAATCAACGGTCCGAAATTCGGGCCCCTGCGGCGTTGCCCGCACGATAGGCACAGCCGGTGTTATGGCATAGCGCCCGACGTTCGTGCTAGTGAGACTATCTAGCTTCTCCCCGAAAAACAGGCGTACTGTCGTAGAATTCAGAGCCACAGACCGCAATAAGGTGGGCGGCGTGCGGTCGGGGTTAGTTGCCTGCACAGCATTGGCGCGGCCCGGCGTGCCACCCTTATCATCGGTGCTGGCAGTCCAGTTACCGCCGCCAGCACAGGGGTTTGCCGGATCTACCATTTCCAGGGACCAGCCGCCTTCTTTTTTGCGCAGATCCTTATACCAAGTATCCGAATACGTAATTTCAAATAAGGTTTGGCCATTGCGGGCACGCAGCACAAGCTGGTCGCCCGCATTCGAAAGGCTGGGAAAATTTGTCAGCCCGAACACTTTACCGAAAGCAGTAAACTGACTAGTACGCGTGCTGCCGCATACGACGGCGTACTCGCCCGGCAGCAGCACGGCCCCGGTTGGAAAGACGGCGGCCGTAGTGCTGCCCGGCTTCAGCAGCCGCAAACCCGCCAGGTCCAGCACCGTGCCCGTCGTGGGGTTATGAATTTCTACGTACTCCGACGCTGGCAGGCCTACAACGGGTGTTTCATCGGCCATTATTTCGGTGATGAGTACCTGATTGGGCACAGGAAGCACCGCAAACCCCTGATTTACGAAAGTAGCCGTGAGTGGCCCGGCGGCCACTATACCGTTGGCATCGGTCACATTGCGGGCCTCCAGCGTGTTAGTGCCCAACGGTAAATTGCCCCCCAGCGTCAAGTGTACGAGCGCCGGATTGGCTCCATCAAGCTGAGCCGCAAGCACGGCAGGTCCGGTAAAAAGGCGGTAGCTGGCTGCACTGGGACTGGCATTTAAAGCCTCGCTAAATAACGCATCAAGCTGGTTGGGGCTAGTGGGCGCAGCACTGAGCAGGGCTGGTGGCACTGTATCGGTGACGCGAAAATCGTCGAAGTAGAAGTTGCGGCTGTTTGCGGAGGAGTAGGTAATTCGCAGACCAAAATATGCGCTCCGTTGGTGGGTAGCATCGGTTGCCGTGCCGCTTAAGGTAAAATTTTGCCCCCCAGTCAGGTCGTATTCCAATGTCCACAGGTTTTGTGGGGAGCGCGTCACACGCACGCGTGCTGTGTTGTTTGTGCTGGACTTAAGCGTACCATCCTGCCCATTGATAACATACACTGGGCTACCCGTCGCGTCCTGCCGAAACAGGCTAATCTCATCCGGTGTGCCGCCCAGCCGCACGAAATACCCTTTGGTACCAGTCGTTTTCAAATTTGCCTGATCAGCCATGAGCCATACATCGGCCAAATTGCCCCCCGAAGTAGCTAGACGCAGATTCGCATAGAATTCCCACGTAACCCCTCTAGCCGCTGTGCTGGCCGTTGCGAGCTGAAGCGTGGTGCCAGTAGTGGCCGGGCCGTTGCTTTGCAGCTGTTGAGCATTTACCTGAAAGCTACCTTCGTCGCCGGTCCAAGTAGGATTTTGGGCAAAATCGCCATCAGTGAATGACTCGGTAAGCTGAGCGTTGGCGGAGTTTGTTAGGATAAAAAGGAATAAACTGAGTAGGAATGCTTTCATGCTTACTATGGTCGGCGGTATAGGTGCCTAATAAATAAGTGGGGCGCTGGTTAGGCAATGGTCTGATAAGCCGTCTATAGTTTGCCCTGTGGTGCGCGGCGCCTATGCAAGAAAGATACCGTGATGTCCAAATTGCCAAGGGCTTATATTTGTGTAAAAGCCGTAGGTACGGCCAAGATGTAGAAACCCATTTTTTATGAAAATCGCCGTAGTTGGTGCCACCGGCTTAGTCGGAGGCGAAATGTTGAAAGTGCTGGCCGAGCGCAACTTCCCCGTCACTGAGTTACTCCCCGTAGCTTCCGAAAAGTCGGTAGGCCAGGAGATCGAGTTTCAGGGCAAAAGATATAAGGTAGTGAGTATGGATGCGGCCATTGCCGCCCGTCCCGCAGTGGCTATTTTTTCGGCTGGCGGTGGCGTTTCCAAGGAGCAAGCTCCACGCTTTGCCGAAGTGGGCACTGTCGTTATTGACAACTCTTCCGCCTGGCGCATGGACCTTACCAAGAAGTTGGTCGTCCCCGAAATTAACGCCAAAGAGCTTACTTCAGCCGATAAAATTATCGCTAATCCCAACTGCTCTACTATTCAGATGGTGTTGGCTCTGCACCAATTGCACGAAGCTTTCCAGATCAAGCGCATTGTGGTAAGCACCTACCAAAGCGTAACCGGCACCGGCAAAAAAGCCGTGGATCAGCTCATGGAAGAGCGCGCCGGCCAGGCCGCTTCCAATCCTGCCTACCCCCACCCCATCGATCTGAATGTGCTACCTCACATCGATGTGTTTGAGGACAACGGCTACACCAAAGAGGAGATGAAAATGGTACGCGAAACCAAGAAGATTCTCGGCGACGATACTATTCAGGTAACCGCTACTGCCGTACGCATTCCGGTGATGGGTGGCCACTCAGAGGCAGTAAACGTAGAGTTTGAGCGGGAATTTGACCTTTCCGACGTGTATCGCATCCTGCGCGAAACAGATGGCGTGGAAGTGGTTGACGACGTAGCTCAAAACCAATATCCAATGCCAAAAGACGCTCATGGTAAGGATGCCGTACTAGTTGGCCGCCTGCGCCGCGATGAGTCGCAGCCGCGCACGCTTAATATGTGGGTGGTAGCAGATAACCTGCGTAAAGGCGCTGCTACCAATGCGGTCCAGATTGCGGAGGCAATGATGAAAATGGGATTATTAAGCAGTTAATGCTTTTTTATGCTATGTGCCGCATTTCTGAAAAGATATGCAAGGCGTACTAGTCCCTAGTACACAAGGCTACAACCCTACCGACAAAGCTAATTTGCACATCATGTGGCTAGAGGAAGCACCAAGTAGCCTGCGTGATAAAATGATACCTGATTAATAGGCATTTCTTTGCCTAGAAAAAAGCCCTGCTAGTTTGCTGATTGATCCTAATACGTTCCAAAAATGCCCCCTACGAAGTCTAGCACTGCCCGTCGGGTCGATTGTGGCCGCTCAAAGAACCCAACGTGACCTACTCGCTCTAGAAATAGGGCTGTACTCTCAGGCGGCAGTGCTACCTGCTCCAAAGACGTAGCTAACGGCACGGCCGCATCTTCCTTACCAACTATAAATAGCACTGGAAATGTGGCTTTGCGCAACACCTCCGTACGGTCGGGTCGGTCGCGTATGGCTCGCATACCCCCAATTATACTAGCCTGTGAGGTGGCAGCACCTATTTCTTCCAGCTGGCGCCGGTAGGGCATCATCGTTTCCTCATTGGCATCGGCAAAGAGCGGCCGGATGAATGTTTCCATAAATTTGACTACGCCGTGGCGCTCTACAAAACTGATATTTTTGTCGCGGTTAGCCTTTTTTTCGTCCGTATCGGCCTGCGCGGAGGAATGAAACAGACATAGGCCCGCGACCCGCGCTGGGTACTTCTCGGCAAACGCCAGCGCCACGTACCCACCCATCGAGTGCCCAATTAAAATGGCTCGTTGTGCATCAGCTTCATCCAGTTCACCTTTCACAAACTCCGCCAGCGCCTCCATGGAGTAGTCAGTAGTCCGAGACGAATCGGCGGTACCGTAGCCGGGGAAGTCAGGGGTAATTACTTTGTATTCTGGGGGGCAATTTTGAATGAATTCAGTCCAGATGGTATGGTTTTCGGCAAAACCGTGTAGGTAGATAAGAACGAGCTTTTTATCTGACGTATTCATAGTTACTGATCAATTAAATGAGACGTAAAAGACTATCAAGTTGATGAACAATGAAATACCAGCAAAAAGGCCAGGACCGTATACGGTCCTGGCCTTTTTGCTGGTATTTCATTGTTTCGCTATAAAGCTTACCAGAGGCAGCTATTTACGAAATTGGCTATCCTATTAGTTACCAGCAGTAACTACCTGCCGAATTGTGAACCGCCCTTGTTGCGTTGTGAGACGGAAAAGGTAAACGCCAGTCGGTAGGGAAGGAATTACAACATTGGCATTGTCTGAGGAAATAGCCTGCGAAAACATAGGCTTACCAGTCACATCCAGCACAGAAAAGCGGCTATTTGCGTCCAACTGACTCTGGATGATAAAGCGGCGAGGTGAAGAAGTAGTGACCAGCCAATCAGTTGAGCGCTGAGGAGTACCAAGGGAAATGATAGGTGAATAAGTGGCTTTGCCATCGTAGTCTACCTGCCGGAGACGATAATAAGAGGAGGCCATTAAAGGACTTGCATCGGTATAAGCATAATTTCGAAGCATAGAAGAATTGCCTGCACCCTTCACCTGATCTATTTTCTCAAATGTAATACCATCAGCCGAGCGCTCTACCGAGAAGAAATCGTTATCAATTTCCGTGGCCGTCGTCCATTTCAAATTCACAGCAGCGCCACCCGCCGCCCACTGCCCTACAAAGCGAGTAAGCGTGACTGGAAGTACTGAGATACATGATGGATCATTAGAAATTGCAGCATCATCCTGCGGTGTTTGGTCGGGTGCGCTGGAAGTTGAGCATGGCACTGTTACCCGTTGAACACAGGTAGTTATATTATCCGTAGTGCTAAAGAGAGAAGATGCTCCACCATTATTGTTTTTGAGTTTGCCTGCCACCCGTAGACCAGCAGGAGTGCCAGATACTGGCCCCACAATACCAGGGTTGCCAGTCGCTACATCAATGTCACCAAGCACATTAAGTAGAGAGTTATTTCCCAAATTGATAGTTACCTGATTTCCAGTATATAAGGTACAGTTTACGCGCAATGTTGAATTTACGCCGACATTAACTGTCGCAGCTCTTAAGTCTAATACTCCCACGGTAAGTTGGGGTGATGTACGGAGTGGCGCAGCAGGGGCTAACAAAGTAAGCTTAATATCGCTGCCATTTCCATTTCCCCTAATTGTCAATATTCTGCTGGTATTATCCTGTCTCAATGATCCCGTAGTAGCAATTGTGATAGCACCGGTGATAGAAAGATTACCGTTAAGAGTTATATTATGATTGATTAAAATTATACTGTTGCTGATATTATCTTGTGCGTTGCAGTTCCCAGTTCGGGAAAAAAGGGCTGCATTGAAAGTTGTGCCGTCTTGCAGAAAGAAGTTTCCATCAGCAAGGCTAGTGTAAGTACATTGAGCAAAACTGTTACCACTGGCAAAGGCAGTCAATAACAAGCTGAGAAAGAGGAGTAGATAATGTTTCAAAATGCAAAAGGGTTAGGTAAGAGAGAACAGAATAAAGGAAATTAAAAAGTGAAGAACCGTAGGGCAGCAAACCAAACAATATTTCACCTTGGCAAATTTATAATTAATAGGGATAAAAACAATATACTACTATGTATTATTTTATTATAATTCAAAGGTTGTATTGTTAACATAGCTTGATTGCGACCTTTTGCAAAACATCTTGGTTCACCGTATATGCAACAATAGTATATCACTCACTATAAGTTGTTTATGTGCAATAAAATCAAATATATTAGAAATTATTAATATATAAAACAAAAAATAATATACTACTTTGACGAATGGAATAAGTATAATATACCTAATACCAACAAAGGACGCCATAGAGGCAGCAGCTAGCATGCTACTGCCTCTATGGCGTCCTTTTATCAAAAATTGGGACTTCTCTGCTATTCTTAATTTAAACAGCTAATCGTTCAGCAGAAGCTTTAGCCATTGCCTTACTAGTTAACTCCCGCACAGCATCAGCGATACCCACCGCGTCGAATCCGCACTCTTTATACAACTCGTCCTGCGACCCATGTTCTACCACGCGGTCAGGAATACCAAGGCGCTTCACGGGAACACTGTGACCATGATCAGCCATAAACTCTAGTACAGCAGCCCCGAAGCCACCTTGCAGACAGCCATCCTCTACCGTCACAATAGCTTGGTAGCGGCTGAATATGTCGGCAAGCATTTCTTCGTCTAATGGTTTAGCAAAGCGCATATCATAGTGGCCAGCGGAGATGCCCTCAGCGGCCAGAGCGGTAGTGGCTTTCACTGCGTAGTTGCCGATGTGGCCGAAGCTGAGAATAGCAACTCCCTGTCCTTCGCGCACTACACGACCTGTCCCAACGGTGATCTTCTTGAATGGTGTACGCCAATTAGGCATCACACCCTCACCCCGAGGGTAGCGAATGCTAAAGGGCCCCATATCAGGTTGCTGGGCGGTATACATCAGGTTCCGCAGCTCCTGCTCGTTCATGGGTGCTGAAACTACCATGTTAGGAACGCAACGCATATAAGCAATATCGTAGCACCCGTGGTGCGTAGGGCCATCAGCACCAGCAAAGCCAGCGCGGTCGAGGCAAAACACCACGTTTAGATTCTGCAAAGCCACGTCGTGTACTACCTGATCGTAGGCCCGCTGCATGAAAGACGAGTAGATATTACAGAAGGGTACCAACCCCTGTGTGGCGAGGCCCGCAGAAAATGTGACGGCGTGCTGCTCAGCTATACCTACGTCGAAGGCACGGTCAGGCATGGCCTTCATCATAATATTCAGAGAGCAGCCAGAAGGCATGGCGGGCGTTACGCCCATCACTTTATCATTCTGCTCAGCCAACTCTACGATAGTGTGGCCGAATACATCCTGGTATTTGGGCGGCTGAGGGGTATCGTAGGTTTTCTTATGAATTTCACCCGTGATTTTATCAAACAGGCCGGGAGCATGCCACAGCGTCTGGTCTTTTTCAGCCAGTGCGTAGCCTTTACCTTTAACCGTTACACAATGCAGAATTTTGGGACCTGGAATGCTTTTCAGGTCGCGCAGAATAGTGGTCAAATGCTGCACATCATGACCATCGACGGGGCCAAAGTAGCGGAAGTTAAGCGCCTCAAACAAATTACTTTGCTTAAGCAGCGTTGCCTTCATAGCCTGCTCTACTTTGCGGGCAATTTGTTGAGGATTGGGACCAAACTTGCTGAGCTTACCAAGCACGTTCCAAAGTTCGTCGCGTACTTTGTTATATGTGCGGGAAGTGGTGATATCGGTCAGATACTCTTTGAGCGCGCCCACATTAGGGTCGATGCTCATGCAGTTATCATTAAGAATAACCAACAGGTTGGACTTGGCTACGCCGGCATGATTGAGGGCTTCAAACGCCATACCGGCCGTCATAGCACCATCACCGATGACGGCAATGTGCTGACGATCCTTTTCATTCTTGTATTCAGAAGCCACTGCCATACCCAAAGCAGCACCGATGCTGGTGCTGCTATGGCCTACGCCAAAAGCATCATACTCGCTTTCCTTCCGCTTAGGGAAACCCGACATGCCGCCGTAGCGACGATTGGTAGGGAACTGATTCCGCCGGCCAGTCAAAATTTTGTGGCCGTATGCCTGGTGGCCCACATCCCACACTAGCTGGTCGTAGGGGGTATTGAAGACGTAATGCAGAGCTACTGTTAGCTCAACAACGCCCAACGAGGCACCAAAATGCCCCCCATAGATCGAAACCGAGTCAATAATGAACTGGCGCAGTTCCTGGCTTACTTGGACTAGTTGGTCCTCGCTGAGCTTCTTAAGGTCATCAGGCGAGTCAATGGCCGCCAGCAGTTCACCGGGTTCAACAATCATTTTTTGGAGGGGAAGAAGTAAAATATAGCGCAATAACCTACTAGCAATATAAAAGGTTGGAACCGTCCACGTTTCCTGCCGAAGTTATCAGACAAAGGTACGACTTTTCGTTAGGGTCGGTTGTTGATATAGGTTGCAAGAAGGTCCCCTGGCTTCCACCTATTCCGACATAGACGAGTTCCCATCGTTCGAGGCAATACTTAACTCGTATTTGGTAGGGGTCACTCTCATTATTGCCTACTTTTACCCCACCACCCGTCTTTTGCCCATGCCGCTCACCCAGGACAGTCAGGAAAAGCAACTTCTTGATAAGCTAAAGCCTTCTCGCATCGTTCTGCCGGTCCTTATTGGCTTGAGCGTCGTGGGCTTCATGTTCTGGCGCAGTTACCAGCCTGGCGATTTGGCGCCCTTAGCGAATGCCAAGCTACACTGGCTATTGGTGATGGTGGCCGTGCTGGTGGCCCGCGACTGGGGCTACATTTACCGCATTCGGCATATCTCGGAGAAGGTACTAAGTTGGCGCCAGAGCCTAGATGTGATTATGATCTGGGAATTTGCCTCTTGCGTGCTCCCCTCTGCCGTAGGAGGCACTTCCGTAGCGCCGTTTCTGCTGAACAAAGAAGGTATTTCGCTGGGCAAATCGCTTGCGTACGTAATGGTTACGGCGCTGCTCGACAACGTGTATTATGTTGTAACGGTGCCGCTAGTAGTGTGGCTAGCAGGCGATGCTTTGTACCCACACGAGGCGCTTCAAGGAGGATTTGTAACTACGCTGCAAATAGCCTTTGTACTTAGCTATCTGCTGGTTACGCTGTACTCGGCGGTCATGCTGTATGCACTTTTCATTAATCCGCAGTCAGTGAAACGGTTATTGGTACGTTTATTCTCCCTGAAAGGCTTGCGGCGCTGGCGGGCCAAAGCGTATCAACATGGCAACGAGATGGTATGGGCCTCAGCGCAGCTCCGCGGCAACGCCATCCGGTACTGGGTAGAAGCAGCCCTTTCCACTGCCTTCGTCTGGACGGCTCGCTACTTGGTAATCGGCTGTATTATTGCCGCCTTTGTTGACTTAAGCTGGGGAGAATTTGGGCTGATTTTCAGCCGCAACCTCATCTATAAGGTGGTGCTGCTGGTAGCCATTACACCGGGCGGAGCAGGTATTGCGGAAGGTGCTTTCCCTACTTTTTTCGGCAAGTTTATCGGTACACCTACGATGACCAATTTTGTGGTCCTGCTGTATCGTATTGTTACCTATTATCTCTATCTGGTGCTGGGGGCCATTTTCCTGCCCCGCTGGATAGCGCGGGTTTTCGGCCGAAACCGGGTGAAGGAAATCATGAACTCATAGAACACAAAAAAGCCCCCAGTGCATTGCTGGGGGCTTTTTTGTAATAAAGCGAATTCAATTATTCAGACTCAAGCATCATTTGCTCGCCGTTTACGCCGCGCAACGTGATTTTGTCATCCGTCAAGTTCACCACGTCGAAAGTCATGGATGTGGTGCCACCGTCGGGGGTAAGAGTGATTTTTTTGCCGGGCTGGTCGAAGGTGTACTTGCCTTGCAACGATTGCTGGGGCGACGTCATGTTAAAGTTACCGTTGGCGTAGAAACGTAGTTCGGTATCCTTATCAGCATCAGTTTGGGCCACCTTGTCGCCGCTGGCAGTGGTTTCTTTGTCCGTTTTCCAGACTTTGCTTTCCGTGCCATACAGCATGTTGGTTTCGCCAACTTTGTCTTTCTGGCTACAAGCAGCCGTGAACAGCGTCAACAGCATAATGAGGCTGGCCAAGTAGCGGAAAGGAAGTGCAATGGTTTTCATAGGGAGTGACCTTAGGGTTAACTAAAAATGGAAAGGAGCGGCTTTATCTGGTACAATATTCCAGCAAAGCAATGTTGCGCTTCTTACGCGCCGCGCCGGAAAGAGTTAGCAACAGTGGAGCTTTTTTGACGGCTGCAACTTATTTGCACTAGGGGCGTAAGACGACGTGACAGCATAGCTATCAAGCACATGCGCCTTCCTTTCTCCTTAATCAACCACGACTATGGGAATGTTCGATTTCTTAACCAATAAAGGCGACGAAAAGCCTGCTCAGCCGGCTGCCAATCCCAACCAGAAGGCTAATACAGACTTCTTTGGCAACGCCAACCAGCCCGCTGCTCCTACTGCTGCCCAAGGCACGCAATACACTGTAGTTAGCGGCGATTCACTTTCTAAAATTGCGAAGAAGCACTACGGTGATGCCGCCAAGTGGCATCAGATTTATGACGCCAACAAGTCAACCATCGGTTCAAACCCCGATCATATCGAAGTAGGTCAGGTATTGACCTTACCCCAAGCGTAAGCACACCCTGAGCTAAAGCTAACAAATAAAAAAGCCCCCAGCAAGTTGCTGGGGGCTTTTTTATTTGTTAGCCAGCGAGTTAGCACGGAGTAAAAAATATTGCTGTGCATTTGGCGTTCTCATTTCGAACTGTACATTTGCAGTTACCAGTCCGGTACTTCTCGTTATCGACGAGACAGTTTTTCAGATTTTATACAGAAGCGGCGAGAGAACAGGCTCCCTGACCCGCTGGCAACCTTCATTGTTTTGAAAGGTGCCAATTCCTGCCCGTTCGGCTATGTTGCCCGCGGGAGATATAAGCTGAGTGCCATGAAAAACACTGCTTTTTCCATTTTGCTTCACCCGTCTGCCCCGGTCGCATCGTTGCGCATTGGTTGGTTGGCGGGTTTCCGCGTTTTGGCCCCTGCCATTAGCAGTTGTGAGGCTACGCGAATGTGCTGTTGTTGCGCGTGCTGCTGCTAATCCAGTTTCCGGTTTAGCCCCCTCCCCTTTCCATCATTCCTAAAGGCCGTGTTGCGCCGTGGGCATTCTACCCCACCACGTTAGGTCTTAGTCTGGCTTCGTCTGCTTCGGCTGTGGATCACGTTCAGCGCTCCACCTTCCTGCGGTTCCATATGCCTGATTATCTGCGCTCTGTCATCTCTTTCTACTTCACTCTAACTCTAATCAGCACTAAGATGTCCACACAAAACCTGCACTTCGAAACCCTGCAATTGCACGCTGGTCAGCAACCCGATCCTACTACTGGTTCGCGCGCCGTTCCTATCCATCAGACTACTTCTTACGTGTTTAAGAACGCGGAGCATGGTGCCAATTTGTTTGCCCTCAAGGAGTTCGGCAACATTTATACGCGCCTCATGAACCCTACCACCGATGTATTTGAGCAACGCGTAGCGGCGCTGGAAGGTGGTGTGGCCGCATTGGCAACCAGCTCGGGGCAAGCAGCCCAATTTCTGGCCCTGAACAACATTTTGCAGGCCGGCGACAACTTTGTAAGTACCCAGCACCTCTACGGTGGCACTTACAACCAATTTAAGGTCGCTTTCAAGCGCTTAGGTATCGAAGCCCGCTTTGCCGATGGCGACACGCCTGAAAGCTTCGAGGCCCTGATCGACGACAAGACTAAGGCGCTGTATCTCGAAACGATTGGCAACCCCAGCTTCAGTATTCCCGATTTTGAGCGTATTGCGGCCATTGCTGACAAACACGATCTGCCGCTTATTGTCGATAACACGTTTGGCGCGGGCGGCTACCTGTTTCGCCCCCTAGAGCACGGCGCGCACATCGTAGTAGAATCGGCCACGAAATGGATTGGCGGCCACGGCACCAGCATAGGCGGCGTGATTGTCGACGGCGGTAAGTATGACTTCGGCAATGGCAAGTTTCCGCAGTTTACGGAGCCCTCGGAAGGCTATCACGGCCTGGTTTTCAATGATGTGTTCGGCAAAGGCGGCCCATTTGGCAACATCGCCTTTATCATTCGGGCGCGGGTAGAAGGCCTGCGCGATTTTGGTCCGGCCATCAGTCCTTTCAACTCTTTCCTGCTGCTGCAAGGTCTTGAAACTCTGTCGTTGCGCGTAGATCGGACGGTGGAAAATGCGCAAAAGCTGGCCGAATGGCTAGAGCAGCATCAGCAGGTAGAAGCCGTAAACTATCCGGGTTTGAAAAGCAGCCGCTATAACGCTCTAGCCCAGAAATATCTGAAGCGCGGCGCGGGTGGCGTTCTGACTTTCAGCATTAAAGGCACCAAGGATACGGCCACGCACTTCATCGACAACCTAAAGCTGGTGAGCCATTTGGCTAATGTGGGCGATGCGAAAACGTTGATTATTCAGCCCGCCGCCACTACGCACCAGCAGCTTTCTGATCAGGAGCAAATAGCAGCCGGCGTGACGCCCACCTTGCTGCGCATTTCGCTTGGACTGGAGCATATAGAAGACATCAAAGCTGACTTGCAAAATGCCTTCGACGCGGTAGCGGAAAAAGCCCCCCAGCGTCAGCAAACCGAAGGTGATACAATCCCGGAGCCAGCCATCGAGCATCCCGTAGTACTGGAAGTCTAGCTGTTGCAAGCAGAAGATATTGAGCAAGGCCGTTGCAGCGGCTAGTGCTCCGTTTACAAGTCCTACGGTTTGGCGGGGTGACAAGGCAGAAATGGAAGAAAGATACCGCCTTGCCCATCCTTCAATAGCTCCCGAATCAGCTTACTTATTGGGCAGCCTCACTCGGTTTGGGAGCTATTGAAAATCCGCTTTACTATTTGTCACGAGTCTAACTGCTGTAGTGGCAGCCTCAATGATTCCCTCCAGGCTCTGAATTCGCTAGCCTCGCATGACTGATTATCAGACCTTTATTCTTCCAGCGCCGCTTCAGCTCGAAAGTGGTGCGACTTTGCTTCGGGTGCAGATAGCCTACCAGACCTACGGTACGCTCAATGCCGCCCGCGACAATGTGGTATGGGCGTGTCATGCGCTTACGGCCAACGCCGATGTGCTTAGCTGGTGGCCGGGTTTATTTGGTCATAATTGCCACTTCGATCCGGCAAATCACTTCATTGTATGCGCTAACATCGTGGGCTCTTGTTACGGATCCACCGGCCCGCTTACGCCAACCGAGTCGGGGGAACCACCATACCATACTTTTCCACTGCTTACAGTGCGTGATATGGTAGCGGGGCACGAAGCGTTGCGCCAGCATCTGGGCATAGGTCAGATTCACACGCTGATTGGCGGTTCATTGGGTGGGCAGCAGGCCTTGGAGTGGGCTATTCAGCAACCCACCGTGTTTGAGCATTTGGTTGTGCTGGCTACCAATGCGCAGCACTCGCCCTGGGGTATTGCTTTCAATGAGGCGCAGCGCCTGGCCATCTTCGCCGACCCTACCTATCACTCGGCTACACCGACTGGGGGGCAGTTTGGCTTAAAAGCGGCTCGTGCTGTGGCCCTTCTTAGCTACCGCAGCTACGAGGCCTACGGTAATACGCAGCACGAGCCCGAAGAAGATAAAATTACTGATTTTCGGGCCAGTTCCTATCAACAGTATCAAGGCGACAAGCTGGTGGCGCGCTTCAATGCCTATACCTACGTGGCGCTGTCCAGAGCCATGGACTCGCACAATGTGGGCCGCAGTCGCGGAGGGGTGGCTGCCGCGCTGGGCCGAATACGGGCTCGTACGCTGGTCATCGGCATTACATCGGATGTGTTATTTCCGCTCACGGAGCAGCAGCTTCTAGCCCGCTACATACCTGGTGCTGTTTATGCCGAAATGGATTCTGGTTACGGCCACGATGGCTTTCTGATCGAAACCGCCCAAATCACTCACTTACTCGAACGCTTCTACGTGCAGACGGTTGTGCAGTAATGCGCCTGGGGCATTTACTAGCTACTGGGGGCAAAAACACCAACACACGGCGACTGAGCCAGCAGCTAACCACCCGCTTTCCGGTTCTACTTTTGTCCCAGCCAGCTTTCGGGGTTCAGGTTGGAGCTGTTGCGCCACACCTGAAACTGTAGTTCTGATGTGCCCTCCGAATTGGTGTACACGGTACCAATTGACTGCTTGGCCTGCACTTGGTCACCCTCACTTACCGTTACGCTGCGTAGCTTGGCATACACCGTGAAGTATTCGCCGTGCTGCACCATTACGATGTTATTCATCCCTGCTATACTAGTAACAGTAAGCACTTTACCGGCCGAAACAGCGCGCACTGCTTCTCCGGCGCTCGTCTGAATATCGACGCCACGGTTCTCCACAATTACGTTTTTGAGCACTGGATGCGCGTGGCGCCCGAAGTGTTGAGAGATAAATCCGCGTGCTACAGGCCACAGCATGCGCCCCCTGTTCTCGGCAAATGAAGAGGAAATGCTGGCAATCTCAGGCGTGAGCGTAATGCGGTCGACACGGGTAGCGGCGGCTTCGGCTGCCGGGCTCGTACGAGCTGTGCTACCAGGGCTGCTGCTACCGGCGGCGGCACGCTCGGCTGCCGCTTTGGCGGCTGCTTTGGCCGCCGCTACCCGGGCGGCGCGGGCTATTTCTTCGCGCACGCGTTGCGCAATCAGGTTATCAAGCTTTCTAACGGCTTCCTGACGATTGGCTAGCTCTTGGCGCAGGTTTTCCTCTTGGCGACTTAGCTTCGTAACCACTTGGTCCTGTTGCACCTTCAGAGTACTGAGGTTACGATTCTCCGCCAACTGCGTAGTAAGTAAGCTGCTCTTTTCCTGCTTCTTCTCCGTCAGGCCCGTCAGTTGGCGATTGAGGCGCTGCTGCACGCTCGTAATCTGAGCCGCTTGGGTCTTCCGCACCTCCGAGTATTGCCGAACATAGCGCATGCGCAGCATGAGCTGATTGAACGACTCGGCCGCAAACAAAAACATCAGGCGGTTATAGCTATTCGCCGTTTTGGAAGACGCATAAATTAGCCGAGCATATTCGCTCTTCAGCTGCTCCAGGCTTTGCTGCGTTTGCTGCACCTGGGTTTCCGTCTGCCGCACATCCGACTCAATGTATTTCAGCTCCGAGGAAATATTGCGGATAACGCCCTTCTGTACGTCCAGCTTTTCTTTGAGTGCGTTCAGCTGGCCCAGAGAAGCTTCCTTCTGCTTCTGGGTCTGACTCAGAATGCGGCTGGCTTCCCGAATCCGGCGCAGGTTAGCTAGGCGCTCGCGCTCCAGCTGTGCTTTCGACTTGGTGGTGCTTTTCCGGGCAGGGGCTTTGCGCGTAGCCGTGCTTTTACTGCGCTGCTGAGCCACTGATGGAGCTACTTGCGCTACCATTAATACGATCAGCCACCAGCATAGCCAGCGCTTACTTTTTGCGTACATAGCCCGAAGGTACCGAGAACGGGAAATCTAGCCGCTCGGTGTCCACGTCCACGTTGCGGTAATTAATAGCAGCCGATGACTTGTTCTGACCGTTGGCCTGCTGCACCTGAAGCACCGTACTATGAGCAAAACTCTGATTAGTAGGGGTTAGCGCACGAAAGTCAGAGTAGTCAACCAACAGATTATTTTTGCTGGCTTCATCACGCACGCTAAGCTTTTGGAGTTTACCCAAGCTCATTCCAATAAGCTGCTCAATAAATAAGCTGGCTTGGTTGTATTGTATGCGCTGCATAGCTCCCTCCGTCGTTATTGTGGGCTCAGTTCCATTGGTGGCAGGAAGGTAGTTGCCAAGCAGCAAAGCCTGCACCTGTGCAAAGGAAACCGGTACATTAAGCTGACGACTCAAGTAGGCAAAATCACCGACGTAATATTCTCGCTGCAATTTATTAAGTACCCGCACTGAGTCTTGAGTAATGGAAGCGCGCACGCCCTCAAAGCCTGCTACCGATACTGATATCCAAATAACACTGTCGCGACGGATCCGTAGCGTCAGGTTCGCATTGGGGAGCTTATTACCATTCTGCTCAATCTGCGCTTTGCCTTTGGCCGAGAGATATCGAAACTCTACGTTATTGGCCCGAACTGCATTGCTAGTCGGTGGTATGACGGTTTTGGTGGGAACTGCCTTGCGGGCGCAGCTTCCCAGCGTAATAGTAGCGACTAGAAAAAGCAGCAAAAAGCGGTTACTCATACAATTTTTGGTCTTTGATCTTGCGGACGATGAACGCTGATGCGCCGCCGGCCTTCTGGGCACGTTGCCACTGAGTCACGGCCTTGTCTTTTTCGCCCAGTTGAAATAACACATCACCATAATGCTCGATCACAGTGGCATCGGTGGTCGATTTTAGGGCTTTTTCTAGCGCTTGCTTGGCCCCTTGATAGTCTTTGAGTTTGTATAATACCCAGGCGTAGGTATCCAGATAGGTGTCGTTATCGGGAAACTGCTTGACTAGTTTGCCTGACATTTCCTTCGCCTTGTCCAGCTTTTCGCCTCTCAACGATAAATAATAGCTGTAATTGTTCAGCGCCTGCGCATTGTTAGCATCAAAGCTCAATGCTGCCTCATACGCGGCATCCGACTTGGCGTATTCCTTCAGCTCGTGGTAAGCATCGCCCAGCTGCGTGTCAAATTGCGACAGCAGCTCAGGGTTGTCGGTAGCTAGT
Source organism: Hymenobacter radiodurans (assembly GCF_004355185.1). NCBI lineage: Bacteria > Pseudomonadati > Bacteroidota > Cytophagia > Cytophagales > Hymenobacteraceae > Hymenobacter > Hymenobacter radiodurans. Next base: position 563,154 of record NZ_CP037922.1, on the reverse strand, counting down.
TTCCGGCCGTATTCCAGCGACTTCACGCCTTTTACGGGCTTCTTGTCCAAAATATGAGCTACCCCATTGTAAAACCACATAGCGGCTTGGTTGGGAAACAATTCTAGGGCACGCTCGGTGTGACGCAACAATGAATCCGTTTGGTTTAGCTCTGCATCAATCAGCACGACTTGCTGCCAGAGCAGAAACTTGGAATCATCGAGTTGGATGGCCTGCAAATAAGCCTCCCGCCCAGCGGCCTTATGGCCCGTAATGGTCTGTAAATCGCCAGCTACTGAAAACGCTTTGGCCTCCTTGGGGTGAACTTTGGTAGTAATAACCGCCAAATCAAGGGCTGTTTGTTCAATTGCTGGGTTGGGTAGCTGCTTGATATAATCGACCAGGATGCGCACCTTATCATCAATGTCCAGCGCTGGACTGGCAAAGGCCAATTTGATCTGCTTGGCCGATTCCACTGCGTTGCCTTGTATGCGGTATATATCGGCCAGAATCATGCGGGCCTGCGGATTATCGGGGTCCTGCCTCAGAGCCTGCTCACTTAACCGAATGGCATCGGGCATCCGGTTATTGGAAGCATACATCTCCGCCTGTGCTAACACGTAGCGCACTTCCTCCGGGTTGGCTTTTATCAGAGCCTCCCCTTCCTGGAGAGCTTTTTCCAGATTGTTCTGCTTGAGATAAATCTGCTGCTTTTTGAAAGAAACCTCGTCCAGGGGGCCAAATTTCTTCTCCGCTTGCTCAAAGGTAGCCAGCGCCTCATTCAACTTGCCCTGCGCCATATACAAGTCAGCCAGATTGAACAGGTAGTAGTCGGAATCTGGTACTTCCTTAATTAGGCTGGTATAAACCTGTGTAGCCTTGTCGAACTGCTTCTGCGAAGTATAAACCTGCGCCAGCAACAAGTAGTAATAGGCATTCTGGGGGCATATTTGACGGCGGCCTGCGCAAAGTTGGTCGCGTCTTTCAGGTTCCCGCTCAGCAGGTTGGTTTCGGCTATTTTATAATTAATAGCCGCGTTGGTGGGGTTGAGCGCATACGCTTTCAGCAGGCGCTCCAGCGCTTTGTTGTAGTCTTCCAGCAGCACATACTTCACTCCGTCCACGAAGTAAGACTCACTCATATCCCGGTCGCGGTCCGACAAGTTAGCGCCTACCCGGAGCTGGGCGGCCTCTACTTCGGCACGGCGGCTAAGCTCTTTTTTCTCTCGCCGACTAAGCTTGCGTGGCTTATCCGGTTTTTCAGACTTTTTACTAGGCGCATCCGCTTTGGCAGGCGCAGATTGCTGCGCCCACGCCGGAACGGCAAACAGTAGGCTGATCAGCAGAAAAACAAAGGCAGAAATACGACTCATGGACGCAGGAGCGCGGACTGACAATCCGCTGTTCAGAAGGTACTAAAACGAAGCAGGCTTCGCACTAAACAAATCAGCGGAATATGAGTCCGCGCTACTGCTAACGTCCGAGAGGCGAAAAATGTCACACACGCAGTGTGTTATAGTCGCCAAGGCTCAAATCATGGGGTACACCGGTGACGGTAGCGTGATTACCAATCATAGAATTGGTCACATTGGTGTTCAATACTGTGGCCGATTCCTGCACTATTGAGTTAGAAACAACGGCCTGACGCACATTCGAATTGTTGCCCAACGATACATGCGGGCCAACCACTGAATCAGTAATTTTCACATTCTCACCAATATACACTGGCGGAATGACAATAGAATTGGTGAGTGTAGCTGATGCAGATACTAAGTTTTCGCCGCGCTCCTGCAGATACTCCAGATAGCGCTGGTTGGTAAACACCGTGGCGTCCTTATTGCCGCAATCGAGCCACTCAGTTACGCGGCCAGGCACAAACGTGGTGCCCTTGTTCTTCATATTTTCGAGGGCATTGGTTAATTGATATTCCCCTTTGTCCTTGATATCATTGTCGAGCAAATACTGTAGCTCATCGCGCAGATAGTCGCCGTCTTGGAAGTAGTAGATGCCAATAATGGCTAGGTCTGATACAAACTCAGTGGGCTTTTCTACGAAGTCCGTGATCTGCCCCTGATCGTCCAGTTTTACCACGCCGAAAGGCTTGGGATCATCGACGCGCTGCACCCAGATGGTGCCCGCAGCGGAGCTATCGAGGGTAAAGTCAGCCTTAAATAGCGTGTCGGCAAAAGCCACCACCAATGGTCCGCTGAGTGAATCTTTGGCGCACAGAATGGCGTGAGCGGTGCCCAGCGGCTCATCCTGATAATAAATAGACCCTTTGGCCCCCACTGACTCAGCGATTTTAACCAGACTTTTCTCAACCGTCTCACCAAAGCGCCCGATGATAAATGCCACCTCGTCAACTTGCTCCCCACACACTTTCGCTATGTCCTCCACGAGGCGCTGTACGATGGGCTTGCCTGCAATCGGAATGAGAGGCTTCGGAACGGTGAGAGTGTGGGGGCGCATGCGCTTGCCCATGCCGGCCATCGGGACGATGATTTTCATGAAGTAGGGAGTTTGTGGTTGCTGGTTTGAGTTGATCGGAATGTATACTAACTGAAATACTGTAGTTGGGTTGCTTCTATAGGTTGTTAACGTTCGTGCCGTTCGTTCTAATGGACGCCAGTGCTACCGTAGCCACCTGTTCCGCGCGTGGTTTCGCTTAGCGTATCGGCTTCCTGCCAAATGGCAGTTTCGTGGCGGGCTACCACTAATTGCGCAATGCGTTCGCCGTCTTGTACCACAAACTCCTCATCTGAGAGGTTAACCAGCAACACTTTCAGCTCACCGCGGTAGTCAGCATCGATGGTACCTGGACTATTGACGATGCCAATACCGTGTTTGAACGCCAGGCCACTGCGGGGCCGCACCTGCACCTCGTAGCCCACCGGAATTTCCATGAAAAGCCCCGTTGGAATGAGCGCACGCTGCAAGGGGCGCAGGGTAATGGGTTCTGAGAGATAAGCGCGCACGTCCATACCCGCAGCATGAGCAGTCTGATAGGCTGGTAGCGGGTGCGTAGAGCGATTAATAACAGGAATCAGCATGCGACAAATATAGACCGAACGGCAGATTGAATGATTACTAGGGAATAAGTGACAGGCAAACGAATATAAGGTGCTCGCTATTAAAAGTGAAGTCTGAGAGTCAGGGTTGCGCCTGGGGGGCTTTTTCTGATTTCTGGATGTTGCGCTACGCCTGCTTAACCTGGGGTCGGGGCTTACTACGCGTCAGGTCGGCGCGCTCTACTAAGAAAATGCCCCCCACAAAGCTTAGGCACACCAACAAATGAAAAGCGTGTCGTAGCCAGTAGTTTTCAATGTTGATAAACCACGTAGCGGCAACCAACCCAACAGCCACTAGTAGCCACACGCTGATACGGAGCACCGGATAAGGAATCGGAAAGTAGCGGTTGCCCAGCCACCAGCAGATAGCGGCCATCATAAAGTAGCAAGCCAGCGTGGCAAGGGCACTGCCCATATAACCCAGTATCGGAATGAGGAGCAGGTTGAGCACAACAGTGAGTATGGCCCCACCAACGCTGATATAGGTACCGAAGTAGGTTCTATCGGTGAGCTTAAACCAGACGGATAAGTTATAATACACTCCCAGAAACAAGTTCGCCAGCAGCAAAACTGGCACTACTGCTAAGCCCGTTCGGTACTCAGGACTGCGCAGTAATAAGCCAAAGTCTTCGATAAAGACGCTGATAACCACGAAAATAACGGCGCAGCAGAGCGTAAACCACTTTAGAACAACAGCAAACGTAGCCGGTGAATTCTTATCCGCAGCCTGAGAAAAAAAGAAAGGCTCGGCTGCGTATCGGAAAGCTTGAATAACCAATGACATAAAGATGGCCAGCTTATAGCAAGCGCCATAAATCCCCACGGCGGTCAGGTTGCTTTGGCCAGGATAAAAGCCTTCGGGGAGCCAGTATTTGAGCAGAATTCGGTCAATTACCTCGTTTACCATACCAGCCAAACCCATCAGCATAAGCGGGTAGGCATATTGCAGCATGGGCCGCAACGGCGCCAGATTCAGGCGGAAGCGGAAGTCTAGCAGCTCACGCCAGAGCAGGGGAACGTACAAGGCGTTGGCTATCAAGTTGATTAAAAAGATATACCCTACTCCCAGCTCAGGATTGTAAATGCGCTCCACCAAAGGTCGTAGCTCAGGAAGCATGCGCCCTTCGTACACATCGCGGCAGAGAACGATAAAAAACAGCGACAAGCCCACATTCACCAAGGTATTAGTGAAGCGAATGGCAGCAAATTTTTTGGCTTTGTTTTCCAGCCGCAGACGGGCAAATGGCACAGCCACAATTGCATCGAGGCCCAGCACCAAGGCAAGCCACACGATATAAGTGGCGCGGTCGGGGTAGCGGAGCGCGTCGGCTAACGGCCCTGATAGTAGCACCAGAAATCCGCTGAGCAACAGGCTACTAACAAGTAGCATGCTCATCACTTGGCTATACAAGTGGCGGCGGTCGGTGCCCGGACGATTGGCGAAACGGAAATACGCCGTTTCCATACCGTAGGTGAATACGATATTCAGGAAAGCCACATAGGCATACAGATCCGTAACAATACCGTACTCACCGGGTACAAATCGAGCGGTGTACAGCGGCACCAGAGCGAACGTAAGCGCCCGCCCCAATATGCTGCTCAGGCCGTACACAGCCGTTTGGCTGGCCAGCTTTTTGGCGACGCTCATGCTAGCTTAACTTAATTTCCCGTAAAAGCGGCTGGGCGCTTATCGAGGAAAGCGCTAGTGCCCTCACGGAAGTCGTCGGAGCCGCAGCACCGGCTGAAGGAGTTGGCCTCTGTCTGATAGCCGTGGCGCTCGGAGTCGTAAAAAGCATTCACGCAGTCGATGACCAAGCCTACCGCTAAAGGAGCTTTGCTGAGGATACGCGTGAGTAGTTGCTGGCAAAAAGTCAATAGCTCGGCCTGCGGCACCACATGATTTACCAAACCAAAGCGCAGGGCTTCATCAGCTTTAATAGGGTCGCCGGTGAGCATCATTTCCAGGGCCTTTCCTTTACCTACCAACTGGGCAAGGCGTTGCGTGCCGCCGTAGCCCGGAATTAAGCCTAGGTTCACCTCAGGCTGGCCAAAACGAGCATTCTCGCTCGCAACCCGCAGGTGGCAGGCCATAGCTAGCTCAGCACCGCCACCCAAAGCAAAGCCATTGACGGCGGCAATAACGGGCTTCGTACTGTCCTCAATCAGAGCAAAAGCATCTTGCCCCTGCTCAGCGAAGCGACGACCACTAATCTCATTTAGCCCCGCCAACTCAGCAATATCAGCGCCTGCCACAAATGCCTTTTCGCCACTACCCGTCAGAATGATTCCGCGCACCTGCTCATCATCAAGAGCCTGCTGCATCGCGCCATGAATATCGCTGATGGTGGCACTATTCAAAGCGTTGAGTTTGGTGGGCCTGTTTAGGGTAATGGTCAGAATACCCGAGGCGACATCGAGGTCGAGAAGTAGGTTGTCGAAAGTAGTCATGGTGGTGAAGCGGGGCAAAACGGAAAGGCCGCAAAGATAAAGCAAAACCGCTGGGGGCCTATTTTCTGGTATCGGACACTATTATGTCTGCTGACAGGAACTGTCGAGCTGATTTAAGTAAATACTTATATATTTATTCAAATTTTTCTCACTTAACTATTCATCTATGAGCGTAATTTCTGAATTCAAGGAATTTATAGCCAAAGGAAATGTACTCGACCTGGCTGTAGGCGTCATTATCGGCGCGGCTTTCGGCAAAATTGTCACTTCTTTAACGGAAGACATTCTCATGCCTATACTGGGGTTGGCTACGGGCGGCGTCGACTTCAAAAACTGGTTTGTAGCGCTTGATGGCAAGTCGTACGCTACCATTGAAGCCGCGAAGGAAGCAGGTGCCGCGACGCTGAACTTTGGATTGTTTTTGAACGCAGTCATTTACTTCTTCATTATTGCCTTCTGCGTTTTCTTGATTGTGCGCGTTGCGAATCGGTTCCGTCAGCCCACGGAGGTGGTAGCCGTAGAACCTGGCCCAACAAAAGATCAAGCGCTGCTCATGGAAATTCGCGACTCCTTGCGTCGTTCCTAATCCAGACTACTCATCGTGGTACGAAAAAGCCCCCCAGTGCAGAGACAATCTTATGCTGGGGGCTTTTTCGTACCACAGTTTTGTACGGCAACTTTTGCTGCTTGGAGAAACTCAACTAATGCAAAGAAAATCAGGTTAGTAGCTTCGCTTACAAGTTTCTGGCGTTTGAAACTAACTTTACACAGCCCCCGTTGCCGGGTCGGGTACGAAAGTTGCCCATCGGTCGTTTAGTAGCTATTCTTCTCTTACCTTTTTGCATGAAAAACTTCCTGGCTGGCGCAGTGCTGGCACTTTCCGGTCTGCTCATTGCGCCTGCTTACGCTCAGGTTACTCCCCCGGCACCCGATCAGGAGGCCGGAGCAAAGCCTCGTAAGCAGAAATCGAAGGACGAGTCAGCTGACGTAGCGCGCATGCAGCGCCGCATGAATATGAATCCCGATGACGCGAAGCGTGATCAGCAACTGGAGATTTTGGAGGCCCGCTCCGGAGGCAGCACAGCTAACACCAGCTTCGGCCGCGGCACTGGTCCGGCTCGTCAGTATGACAAAGGTACGGGTGGCTTCACGGTCAAGAAATTCAAAGACAAGCGCATTGGAACGGCCAAGCAAAAGCGCGGCCTGTCGCGGGCCGCGCCCGGTATCGACCCCAAAGGCAAGCCGCTAAAACATAAGAAGCGCAAGGGATTCCTGTTTTTCTAGCCTTTTTAGCTTTGATCTAATATAAAAAAGCCCCCCAGAGTAAATCTGGGGGGCTTTTTTATCGACTTATTGATATTGACTTACTGAAATCGATAAGTGAGCCCCAGCTTCAGGTAAGACATATCGTAGCCTACTTCTCCAAAAGCCCCAAACCGCTCGGTAAGATAGTAGCGCGCTCCAGCAAATAGTCCATATGCCAAGTGCAAGCCGTCGCCAGTGTACCGGTCACGATCAGGGGAAACCTCGTTTTTATAGAAGTTAGCTCGTACGCCTAAGCTAATCCCGCCATACGTATCAAGTTGAGGGTTGGTGGTGAAATTGTAGTGATAAGTACCACGCCCCATTAAGACGATGTCGGTCCAGGTGGCGTCTGCGTCGGTGTTGGGAAAGTCGTAGCGGTAGCCTTTGTAGCCAATAATGCCCCCCAGACCAATAGTGCCCGGCCCGATGCCCTCTACCACTCCCCGCTCATAAGACAGCGTGATTGCCGGTGAACTCTTTAGGCTACCAAATAAATCATAGCCATTATTCGGACTCAGCAGCCCAAGTCCCAAGTTTACAATAGAATAGCCTTTGCGAAAGGTGGGCGTACTCTCGGGGGTAAATAACTCCGGGAAGCGAGTATCAAGGGGCGGAATTTCGTCATCAGCGGAGGTTTCCGCAGTTGATGGCACTGGCTTTGAAGCCGGTTTATTGGTTGCTGGCTTAGTTGAGGGCCGCCTAGCGGTTTGGGCAAAGGTTAGGGATGTCAAGCTCAGCCAGAGCATAAGGCACAGTAGAAGCGAAAAAGCTCTCATAGAGTAGGAAGGGCAGTTGGCAGAGTGGCGCCAGCCGATAAGTAAAGTAATCTGCCGCAAAGCTACGTGATTCTGCGACGAGCGTTGAGGCTTTTGGCTAAACGCAAAAAGCCCCCAACGGTATGTTGGGGGGCTTTTTGTTGACCTATATTCTGTCCGCTATTTTTTACAGCGTCCGCTTTACTTCTTTTTCCTCAAATCCTTCGATGTTGTCGCCTTCACGCAGATCATTGAAGTTCTTCACCGAAATACCGCACTCATAACCTTGGCGCACTTCCGACACATCGTCTTTGTAACGCTTGAGGTCCTGAATTTCACCTGCATATACCACGATACCGTCGCGTACGACGCGTACTCGGGTTCTGCGAGTGAAGGTACCCTCCGTCACCATACAGCCGGCAATAGAGCCGACTTTGGTAATGTTGAATACCTGACGAACCTCGGCGTTGGCTACCACTATCTCCTGCACCGATGGGGCCAACATGCCTTCCATGGCATCTTTCACCTCATTGATAGCATTGTAGATAATCGAGTAGAGACGGATATCGATCTGCTCTTGCTCGGCCAATTTGCGGGCACTTTGCGAAGGACGAACCTGGAAGCCAATGATGATGGCGTCGGAGGCTGAAGCCAATAGTACATCCGATTCGGAAATGGCTCCCACACCTTTAGCAAGGATATTCACCTTCACCTCAGGAGTAGAGAGCTTCAACAGCGAATCCGACAGTGCTTCTACCGAACCGTCCACGTCACCTTTTACAATTACGTTCAGCTCCTTAAACGAACCGATAGCCAAACGGCGACCAATCTCGTCGAGGGTAATGTGCTTCTTGGTGCGCATGCTCTGCTCACGCGAGAGCTGCTGACGCTGGGTAGCAAGTTCACGAGCTTCGCGCTCGGTCTCCATCACCTGAATCTTATCACCAGCCTGCGGAGCACCGGTCAGACCGAGTACCTGCACCGGCGTGGCCGGACCAGCCGACTTCATTTTCTTACCGCGGTGATCGGTCATAGCCTTTACGCGCCCGTAGTGCGGGCCAGCCAACACAACGTCGCCTACGTGCAGCGTACCAGTTTGCACCAGCACTGTGGTTACGTAGCCACGGCCTTTGTCCAGCATAGCTTCAATCACAGTACCAACTGCATTGCGGTCAGGATTGGCTTTCAGCTCCAATAGTTCGGCTTCCAGCAATACCTTCTCCAGCAAATCTTCTACGCCGAGACCCGACTTAGCTGATACTTCCTGTGACTGGTATTTTCCACCCCACTCTTCCACCAAGATATTCATGGCCGATAGCTCCTCCCGAATTTTCTCGGAGTTAGCGCCTGGCTTGTCAATCTTGTTCATTGCAATAACGATCGGCACCCCAGCAGCTTGCGCGTGGTTGATAGCCTCTCGTGTTTGTGGCATCACGGAATCGTCGGCCGCAATTACGATAATGGCAATGTCCGTGATCTTGGCGCCACGGGCACGCATGGCCGTAAAGGCTTCGTGACCCGGTGTATCCAAGAAGGTAACACGCTTATTAGAGGCAGTCATTACATCATAAGCACCAATGTGCTGAGTAATACCACCTGCTTCGCCTTTGGCTACAGTTGCATTTCGGATATAGTCCAGCAGCGACGTCTTACCGTGGTCAACGTGACCCATGATGGTAACAATCGGCGCACGAGGTACTAAGTCCTCTTCGTTGTCTTCAACGGTAACATCCGTTTCCTCTTCCTCAGCCGACAGGAATTCCACATCATAGCCGAACTCATCAGCAATGACGGTAATGGCTTCCGCGTCGAGACGCTGGTTAATGGAAACGAACATGCCCATGCTCAGGCATACTTTGATTACTTCGTTTACCGACACGTCCATGAGGGACGCAAGGTCATTAGCCGAAATAAACTCGGTTACTTTCAGCGTTTTAGCATCCAGCTCGTTCTGAGCGCGTTGGGCTTCGCGGTCTTCCGCAACCCCTGCACGCTTATCACGGCGATACTTCGCGCGGTTATTCTGGTTGCCACCACGGCCACCGCTGAGCTTCGCCAGCGTAGCCTTGATCTGCTCCTGAATCTGCTTGTCGTTCTGCTCAGGGTTATTAGCAACGGGAGCAGGCCGGGGGGCATTTTGATTTTGTCCTGGCTGACCTGGACGCGGACCGGGACCACCGGGACGAGGACCACCCTGTCCTTGGCCACCAGCTGGGCGCGGCTGGCCTGGCGTATTCGGACGGGTACCTTGGTAACCACCGCCTTGCTGTCCACCTTGACCGCCCTGACCTCCTTGGCCAGGAGTAGCAGGTGAGCCGGGCATAGCAATGCGCTGGCGCTTTTTCTTATTATCTTGATTTATACCACTCTTGCGGACATCTGACGACGCAACAGGACGGGCGCCCCGACCACCACGGCGTGAAGCATCCATAGGCAATTCAATCTTGCCTAGAACTGTCAGACCTTTCAGCTGATCGGCTTTAGCTACGATTGTACTGTCTTCAACAGTGGGTACCACTGGCTCATCTGGAGTAACAGGTACCGGAGTCGCAGCCATTGGTACTGCAGCAACTGGAGCTTCGACTGGCGTAGCTGGTGCTGGAGATGGCGCAGGTTTTACTTCGGCTACAGGAACTGGTTCAGGTGCAGGCGCAACAACTTCTTTTGGTGCCGCAGGTGCGGGCGTTGGTTCTGGCGCTGGAGTTGGAACCGGTGTAGCAACTACAGCCGGGGCCGGCGCAACTACTGCCTCAGCAGGAGCAGGAGTTGGAGGCGTAGGAGCATCGGCTGGCCGCGGAGGCACAGGCCGTCCTTTGGCATCTAGCTCTATTTTTCCTAACACCTTCAAGCCAGGCACCTTTGGGGCGTCGACTAACGGCGCTGGAGCGGGAGTCGCAACCGGAGTCGGGGCAGGCGCGGCTTCTGCAACCACAGGTGCAGGAGCCGGCGCGGTTGGCCGGGTTTCTTCGGCTGGCTTTACAGGTGCCTCGACTGGGGCGGGCGCAGCAGAGGTACCATTGGCCTTAGGAGCCACGGGTTCGGGGCGGGCATGGGCAGAAGCCTCCATCTCGCTCTGGCGCTTGGCCTGGCTGAGCTTGGCCGCTTCGATCTTATCCTGAGCCGACGACTCAAAAGCCTTGTCGAGCAGGGAAACCTGCTCGGCCGTTAGCTTGGTCGTTGGCTTATTCTCGATCTGGTGCCCTTTCCCCGCCAGAAAATCCACGATAGTGGACAATCCAACGTTCAGGTCTTTGGCCGCCTGATTCAGCCGTTTAGTTGCTACTTCCGCCATTCTGTGCTCGCGAACGATACTCGTATTGAGGTGCAAAGGTACTACATTAAATCTTGCCGAACGGCGTTGAATAGCGCCGCTTGGCACAATTCAACGCCCTTGCCGGACCGGCCGCCGCGCACTCATTGCGCGTCGCCGGAATTTGCTTGTTCTTCCTGTTCTTCGTTGTCGTCGAATTCTTGCTTGATGATGCGGAAGAGGTCTTCGACAGTTTCCTCTTCCAGTTCCGTGCGGCGCACGATATCTTCCTTGCTGACGGCTAGTACGGCGCGGCCCGTGTCAAGGCCGATTTTTTTCAATTCAGCCAGTATCCAAGGCTCTACTTCGTCCTGGAACTCGTCGAGGGCGATATCCTCGTCGTAGTCACCGGCTTCGCGGAACACATCAATTTCCATTCCTACCAAACGGCTGGCCAATTTGATGTTGGCACCGCCGCGGCCAATGGCCAAACTCACTTGGTCGGGCTTTAAGAACACGGAAACCCTACCAGTTTGTTCATTGATTTTCATCGAGCCAATCTTAGCAGGCGATAATGCCCGCTGAATATATAGCTCTAAGTTATCTGTGTAGTTGATAACGTCAATATTCTCGTTCTCTAACTCACGCACAACAGCATGAATACGAGCACCTTTCATACCTACGCAAGCACCTACCGGGTCAATACGGTCGTCGTAGCTTTCTACAGCAACTTTCGCCCGCTCACCGGGTTCGCGCACAATATTCTTGATGGTGATTAGACCATCATAAATCTCGGGCACTTCCTGCTCAAACAAACGCTCCAAAAAGGCTGGTGCAGCCCGCGACAAGATGATTTTGGGTGTACCATTAATAATTTCAACGCGGTGCACTACAGCACGTACGTTGTCACCCTTGCGGTAACGGTCTTTCGGGATTTGCTCCGACTTGGGCAGTACCAGTTCGTTTTCTTCTTTATCTAAGATAAGCGCCTCACGGCTCCAAACCTGATATACTTCGCCGGTCACGATTTCGCCTACCTGGTCTTTGTATTGCTGGTAGAGATGGTCGCGCTCTAAATCTTTCACTCGTTGAATCAACGTTTGACGCGCCATGAGCACCGCACGGCGACCAAAGTCCTCGAGCTTTACCTCTTCGGCTACTTGCTCGCCTACTTCAAAGTCGGCTTCGATTTTCTGGGCTTCGGTCAACGGAATTTTATCGAAATCCCAGATATCCTCAGAATTGTCGTCCACGATTTCGCGGTTACGCCAAATTTCCAAGTCACCTTGGTCCACGTTTAAAATTACGTCGAAGTTCTCGTCAGTCGTGTACTTTTTCCGGATCATCGTGCGAAACACGTCCTCCAGAATGCTCATCATTGTGGGACGGTCGATGTTCTTGGAGCGGGCGAACTCGGCGAACGATTCAATTAGCACGTTGCTGTTCATAAATCACAGATTTTGCAGATTTAAAGAGATTGCGCAGATGCGAAAAGCAAGCAGCAGTTACAATTTAAGCAGATATTACCGGTTAAGCAGCAGTTGCTAGGGCTGGAAATTTGCCCCCCAGAAGTTGAATAAAGCCGGGTGAGAGGCTTCATTCAAGAAAACCTGCATTCCTATTTAAATGAAATCACGACCCTAGCCTCCGCGATAGTTGAGAAGGGGATAAATGCGGTGGGCAGCGTCTTCGTTTTACTCTTTTCTTTTATTTCCTCAGCCAGTTGGATGCCTTCTGTCTCAGTCGCTTCGAGAGCACCGATCTTCTCAGTGCCATCCGTGAGTTTTAGCTGCAACTTGCGGCCCACGTGGCGGGTGTACTGGCGAGAATCAGCTAGCGGCTGGTCGGCCCCGGGGGAGGTAACTTCCAGAGTATAACTGGCTTCTTCGCCATATGCCTCGTCGATACGGTGAGCCAAGCGGCGACTTACACGAGCGTATTCTTCAATACCCATACCCTGCTCACTGTCTAGGATAGCCGTAATCTTGGGGCGAACGGCAGAGTCGGACACAGTAAGGCCCACTACGAATAACTCCGGGCCAGATAAGCTTTCCTGGAGCATTTCGAGCAGTTGGGTACGGTCAAAGTGCATAAAGACTGAACTAGGTGACAAAAGAAAGAGGGGACGACTCGTCCCCTCTTTTTAACTTCATTGCTGGTGCAAAGATAGTACAATATTCGGCTGAATGCAAGGCTGCGTCGATGACATGATTTGAGCGGTAGTAGCCTAGCGTTTTATCTCTACCCAGCCTTTCGCTGATTTGCCTTCCGTGTCGCGCAGCAGATAATAGTACACACCATCAGGTAGCTTGTCGCCGCCCCAGTCATTCTGATAATTGTCCGCTTCGTACACTTTGCTACCCCAGCGGGTAAATACCGTCAGGTGGGCGTTCTTGCAGCTAATGCGGGGGGCAAATGTATCGTTTAGGTTGTCGTTGTTGGGCGTAAAAATATTCGGCATTTGCACCTTCCCTACTCGTACGGCCGCAAACTGCGTGACGACAGTGCACCCCGCGTACCGGGCCGTAAGCTGAACGGGGTACGTACCGGGGTTTTCATATACATGGCTAGGCGATTCCTCATTAGAAGTCGTACCGTCGCCGAAATCCCAGCTGAAGCTACCACCGGCCAATATGGGCGAAAATTGCATTGTGAAGGGTGCTAAGCCTGTGTACTCGGGGGCCGCCTGGCACTCAGGCGTATTCAGACTTACGTTGGTGGATGAAGTGGGCGCGATGATTACTTTACGAGTAGAGACGATTTTGCAAACCCCTACAGTTACAGTATAGTCGATGCTAAAAATGCCCCCCAGATTATTAGTGTTAGGTGGGGTGAACATTCCATCGGCCGTCACCCCGGTACCACTCCAGACGCCCCCGGCTGGTGAGGCGCGCAAAAGACGGAACGCCCTTGTCTGATCAGAGCAAAGCGTGGTATCACGGCCAGCAGATACGGTGGGCTGGGCATCCACTACAATGGTGCGGGATAGGGTGCCGCAGCCGAGCGTATCGGCCAGCGTGTAAGTTAGAACATGGGTGCCTACACCGGCCGCGCTTGGGTTGAACGTACTGCCCGTGACGCCGCGCCCGCTGAAGGTGCCACCGGCGGGTGTAGCGGTGAGCGGCACAGCAGTAGTATTGCTACACACGATGGCCGGGGGGGCAAATGTGATAACCGCTTCGGGGGTTACCGTCATGCGCAGCAGCTTAGTGCTTAAGCATACCCCCGTTGTGTTCACGGTATAAGTTAGTGTATTGCGGCCCACTAAGGAAGCACTGGGAGTAAACTGATAGCCTCCGCCAGCAATGGCTGTTACGCCGGGGCCGCTCCAGATGCCACCAGTTGGAGTGCCGCCCAAGCGTTGCGGCCCGGCGTTGTAGCACACCGTACGATTGGGCCCCGGATTTACAACCTGGGCCGCAAAGTCAATTTTGAACGCGGCGTTATTGCAGTTGCCTGCATTATTGGTGGTGCTATAATAATTGGCCCCCGGTGGCACGGGAAAGCCAGAACTGCCTCCGCAGCCCCCGCAGACGGCTTGGTAGATGGCGCCACGCTTATCAAAGCGAGAAGTGCCGCCGTCGACGTGTTCGCCCCGGCCGCCATTCTGACCAAAAAAAGTGGCGTATTCTATGGCCTTCATACCGGGCGTAAACTGGACGATGTAGAAGTCGGAGCCGTCGGTGGTGCGCTGCGAGGCATCGGCGGTAGTAGGCAAGCCTTGCGTATTACCGCCGTTGGAATTAGTACTACCTCCCCAACCACTCACGTAGATACGCTCGCAATCATCAACCAAGAAAGCTGTCAGCGATAAGTCGGGGGCGGCACGACCGCTGCCAAAGGTGGTCGAATACAAACTCGTGGTGAGCGTATTGTCAAGCTTCTGCACAAACTGACGGCCGTTATCGACACCGTACAAACCAGGCGTGCGGGGAAAACTACCCCGCGTCTGACCTAATATATAGATGTTGGCAACAGCGTCTAATTGCAGGAAGTACGTTTGGTCCGTTTCGGGAGTGCCCACGTAGGTAGCGTGCGTTAAAGCCAAGCCATCGCTGCTGATGCGCGCCACAAACCCATCGACACCACCGCGCAGCTGGGGCTGATATCGACCGCTAGTACCCGCTAAGTTTGTACTGGTGGTGCCGCCGCTTACATATACGTTACGGTCGTCGTCTATCTGGATAGAATAGGCGCCATCGGCTCCGGAACCTCCCAAGTAGCTTGCCCAAACCACCGTGCGAAAATCGGCGGACAGCTTCAAGACAACCGCATCAGAATTGCCCCCAAGGGAGCATTGCGAAAACTATTGCGGGCGGGAAAGTTCGTGCTCGTAGTGGTAGAGGCGATGTACACGTTTCCTTCCGTATCGGTAATTACATCACCCCGAAATTCGTCGCCATAGTTTTGGGTCAGTCCTGTATTACCTTGAATAATACCGTCTGTGCCGCTTCCGCCGATAAAAGTGGAAGCTACCAGCGTGCTGCCGGTGCTATTGAGCTTGGCCAAAAATATGTCGGCTCCCGCATCATAATTCATTCCTGGTCCGCCGGCCTGTGGATCAACCCGGGGCCCGCCGTTGAAGGAATCGTCGAACGTGGTACGGGAAACGGGGAAGTTGCTGGAACCCGTGGAGCCCAGAATAATCAGCTCGTTCTGACTGTTCACCACCAGGCTATGCGGAGCGTCAATCAAATTGCCCCCCAGGTACGTGGCATACAAGCGGGCGGCACTGCCGCGCGCACTTGTGTTGTATTTGATAATAGCGACATCAACTCCGCCCCCAAAGCTTTGGCTAAAGGCTCCCGGAGACGCCGGATAGCCCAGCCCGAACACGATACCGCCGGAGTACATGTTGCCTTGCGCGTCATAAGTAGCTGTGTAGCCCCAGTTATCAGCAGTGGAGCCGGTGAAGGAGGAAAAAATGACCGTGGGGTCGATGATGAGAGGTTGGCGGGAGTCATAAGTGCCCAATCGGAAGCTGACTACGTTTTTCTCCAGCACAAAGGCACACGTCACCGGTACCCGCTGCCCATTTATTTCCTGCCAAGCTTTCGGCATTTGCTCCGTAACGATGCCCACACTAGTTTGCACTACTAGCTGACCGTTCTCCAGGCTCAGACGCTCGGCGCCAGTATAGCGCAGGCGAATGTTGGATGGCTTGCCGCCTGGCTGCACGGTAAAATCGTACTCCAAATTGCCCCCCGCATTCTCGTACACTTTGGCGCTGATGCGCGGATACACATTGGCATAGTTAACCTGCCGAAACCCCCGCACCTTGGCGGCCCAATGCTTGGCATCATTACCCAGAAAGTAATTTCGAAACCCTGCCGTTGGCTCATCGGGAGTAAGAACGGTGCCTGAACTGCCGCCTTCAAAGGTGACGCGGTAGGCGTGGGCCCGCAGTTTTTCCGAGACGGGTCCGCTGCCAGAGGTTGTGTGCTCCTGGTGGTGGCGTAAGGCCTGAGGATCAGCGAAGGCGTAGGTGAAACCTGTTTTTTCGAGGAACAGTCGCCCGCCAGGGAGCTCGGCCATATAGTGCGCGCGGGCATCCCACTGACCCCGATTTTCCACAAACTCTAATGATTTGGTAGTTGGGGCCGATGCGGCAGGCTTGGCCTGCACTGGCACTACGACAGAAGCTGCAAGCAGAACGGTAGATAGAAGTAAGCGAACAGTAGAATACAGCATATTGTCAGCTAAATAAGGATAGCGCAAGCTACGATTTATTGAGGCTGGTTCAGCTAGTTCAAGTCTGGTCAGAAGCGGAAATTTGCCCCCCGGTGCGTCGCTTAATATCGGAAGCGTGTCAGCGGCTTTCCCGGTGCATGCGCTACCTTTGGGGGCTCCGTCATTAAGGGTTAACTATTCGTGCGTCGCTCCTTCGCTTTCAAGTGCACTCTGCTGGTATTGCTATGGCTTTTGGTAGCTATTGGGTGCGTGCAGATTCCGGCTCATACGTTCTGGCCAGCGTCGTTTGGAGCTCTTACCTTACCCGTGGCGCTGGCGCTAAATCTGCTTGCTGTCGTTTACTGGTTTCTGCGCGACTGGCGCGTGGCGGCGCTGCCCCTGCTGGCCGCCTTGCTAACCTGGCCGCATTTTCAACGAGGCATGGCGCTGCATCCGCTGCATACGGCCCAAGCACCTACCGGCAAAGCTGATCGGCAGTTGCGGCTGCTGAGTGCTAACGTGCGCATCTTCAACGTATACCCGCAGCTCCGCGACCCTGATCTGGCCTCTTCTAAAAAGATGATTCAGTGGCTGGCCGATAACTCCGCCGATGTGCTGTGTCTGCAGGAGTTTTACAACGAGCCCCGCGGTTCGCGGGAGGACGGCCAGGTATTCCGTTCGGTAGATAAAATTGGGCAGCAAGCCGGCCGGGGGGCTTTTGTATCCAAAACATTGACCAATAGCATTGGGGCGGAGTTTGGTCTGGCCATCTTTTCGCGCTTTCCGATTGTAAAGCGAGGCACCATTTCCTTCGGCAAGCTCACGCAGAATCACGCCATGTTTGCCGACGTCCGGCTGCCCGCTGGCGACACGATTCGGGTGTACAACTTTCATCTCCAGAGCATGAGCATGGAGGAAAAAGCCATTGTCGATAGCTATTCGAGCCGAGAAGGCCTGAAGCGGGAAGGCCGCGGACTGCTGCGCCGCTACAAGCGTGGTCTCATTGCGCGCAGTGTGCAGATCGATACACTCATGCGACGTTTTGAACGGTGCCGCTACCCTATTCTGCTCTGCGCCGACTTGAACGATCTTCCATACAGTTACACCTACGATCAACTCGCCGACCATTTTCAAAACGCTTGGACTACCGTCGGTACGGGCGTGGGCTCTACTTATAATGGCCGCCTGCCCTTCGTGCGCATCGACCACCAGTTTGCTGGCCCGCGCTGGCTAGTAGAAGAATTTCAGGTGCATTACGAAATTCCATACTCCGACCACTTTCCTACCTCGGGCACATACCGGCTGAAGTAAAGCGACCGATGGCTCGGAGAAGATTGTTTTGCGTCCAGGCAGAATGGTCTTTATGATGTCTATAATGGTGTGGGGGGCTTTTTTTAGGCTTAACAAGAACCAATCACAGGCCATTATTTTATTACTATCTGCTTCAGGTTTAAACTACCTATTGAACTTTATATACTAGCTGGAAGAATTTTGTACCAATAAAGTAGTCTCTAAGGCTAGAAATGCAGCTTTTGTTTCTGGTTGATCGATAACCATTAAACCACGTACCAGTTGCTATCCCTTAAGCTTACCACGCTGTAAGTACTTACTTTTACCGCATGCACCACCCGCTTTCCCTCTACAACACCCTCAGCCGCCGCAAAGAGGCATTCGAACCTGTACGGTCGCCTTTCGTTGGCGTGTACTTATGCGGTCCTACCGTATATAGTGAGGCCCATTTGGGCAACGCCCGCGGCCCCGTAGTTTTTGATGTGCTCACGCGTTACCTCCGCCACCTTGGCTACACTGTGCGCTACGTGCGCAACATCACCGATGTAGGCCACCTCGAAAGTGACGCCGATGAGGGCGAGGACAAGATGGAAAAGGCCGCCCGCGCTCAGCGGCAAGAGCCCATGCAGATTGCCCAGCACTTCGTGAATCTCTACCGCCAAAATATGCTAGCGCTGGGTTGCTTACCACCCGATATTGAGCCCCAAGCCAGCGGCCACATCACGGAGCAGATCAGCATGGTAGAGGAAATTATTGCCAATGGTTTCGCCTATGAAGTGAACGGCAGTGTGTACTTCGATGTGCCCCGCTATAATGCTGAGCAGGACCGCTACGGCAAGCTCTCCAATCGTAGCATCGACGACCAGCTGGCCGGTACCCGCGACACGCTGGCCGGGCAGGACGAGAAGCGGAGCCCTCTAGATTTTGCGCTCTGGAAAAAAGCGTCGCCTGAGCACATTATGCGCTGGCCTTCACCCTGGGGCGAAGGATTTCCCGGCTGGCACCTCGAATGCTCGGCGATGAGCCGCAAGTACCTCGGCCAGCTTTCTGACATTCACGGTGGCGGTCTGGATCTGATGTTCCCGCACCACGAGTGCGAGATAGCGCAGAGCCAGGGCAGCCACACGCACACCGACGAGTCGCGCTTTTGGGTACATCACAATCTGATAACCGTGAACGGTACCAAGATGAGCAAAAGCCTAGGCAACTTCGTGCTGCTCGGCAGCATGTTCAAGGGGCCCACGGCTACGCTTACGCAGGCCTACTCGCCTATGGTGGTTCGCTTCTTCCTGTTGCAGGCACACTACCGTAGCCCCGTCGATGTATCGGACGAGGCAATGCAGGCGGCTCGCAAAGGCTACCGCAAGCTCATGAATGGGCTGCGCCTTCTGGAAAAGCTGAACCTGCCCGAAGGAACGGAGCGCCAACAAGACACCGAGAAAGCCGACGCCGAACTGCGTAAGCTCGTCGCCGATTGCTTCGTGGGGCTCAATGATGATTTGAATACGGCGCGCGCTATCGCCAGCTTGTTCAATCTGCTGCGCAAGCTCAATGGGTTCTTTGCTAATCTGCCAACATTAGCTACGGTAAGCGAAGCGGCGCTGGAAGAAGCAACTACTGCTTACCGCACTTTGGTAAGCGAGATTTTGGGCCTGCAGGATGAGCCGCGCGCCAATGCCGAACAGCTTCTAAACTTGACTCTGGATTTTTACCAAGAAGCCAAAGCCACCAAAGCCTACGATAAGATAGACCAGATTCGGGCGGCACTTAAGCAGCAAGGCATTGTCATTAAAGACATGAAAACTGGTGTCGACTGGGCCTACAGCGAAGACTAACGGTATACCTGATGCTGCTACTGGAAACGTTGGAAGGCAATAAAAAGCCCCCAACGTTTCTTTAATTATTATTTACCAGTAAACAGAGGTCAGCGCTGCCTACTGTCTGCCTCTCGACTAATAGACTGCGCGCCAAGCTAATCTTGCTGATATTGTGCCCCTTATGAAGCTCTTTCGCCTTGCTCCTGTTGCTGTAGTTGCGCTGTTGGTGCTCACCGGCTGCCCCGACAGAACCCGACAGGAAACTGCCACCACTCCAGAAGAGCCCGCTATGCGCGCCGCCCCCGCCTTCAATGCCGATTCGGCTTTTGCTTTTACGGCCAAGCAGGTAGCTTTTGGCCCCCGAGTACCCAATTCGCCAGCCCACGTGGCTTGTGGCGATTGGTTGGTGGCGGAGTTCAAGCAAATGGGGTTGACAGTACGTGAGCAGCCATTTGAGGCAATGGCCTGGGATGGCACCATGTTGCGCGCCCGCAATATCGTTGCCCAATTTGCCCCCCAGGCTGCCCGCCGCGTCGCAGTTTTCGCCCACTGGGATACGCGCCCCTTTGCTGATAAAGACAAAAAAAATCCGAATGCCCCGCTGGATGGAGCCAGTGACGGAGCCAGCGGCGTGGCGGTAGCCCTGGAAATGGCCCGCGTGCTGAGTCAGCAGTCAGATAGCACGGCTCCGGCTGTCGGAGTCGATTTTATTCTCTTCGATGCTGAGGACTATGGCTACGACACCGCTACGCAGAGTAAGCTCCAGAACAAGCTGGCCGCTCAAGGCACCGATACGTGGTGCTTAGGCTCGCAGTATTGGTCAAAAAACCTATTGCCAACTGGCTACAAGCCAAATTATGGCGTTCTGCTGGATATGGTAGGGGCTCAAAACGCCAAGTTTAGTCGTGAACAACTCTCCCGTGAGGCAGCCCGCGACGTGGTAGATAAGGTATGGAATACAGCCGCTCGCCTCGGCTACTCCGATTTTTTCCTTTTTCAGGATAGCCCCGGTATCACCGACGACCATGTGTACACCAATCAGGCGGGCGTACGCACCATCGATATTATCGACCATTTGCCCATTGGCGACGATTATTTCCCGGCCTACCATCACACCACGCAGGATAACATGAGCATCATCGACCGGCGGACGCTTAAGGCCGTAGGACAAACAGTGTTGCAGACGATATACGCTGAATAGCGGTCGTAGAAAGCTAAAAAAGAAAAAGCCCCACTTACAGATGGGGCTTTTTACATACTGTCAATCAATATGCTGCAGATCAACTATTTGTAGTTGGCCACCTAGTTGTCTTCGTCCGCAGGCTTCCACCGGACGTTTTCAGCCCATAATTCGGCCGCATAGTAGAGGAGATGGAAAACCGGCTCTTTCAAGAACAGGTATCCCTCGATACTATGAGGAAATAACGCTGCCGCCCGAAGTTTAAATTCACCGTATTCGTCCCGAGCTGAGGATTGGGCCCGCAGATAGTCACGAAAGAGAAGCGCGTAGCGCGCGTTAAACCGTCCCGCCTCCCGAATATGCAGGTGCATGCGCCGCTCACCCAAAGGTTCGCGCATATAGAATTTGTGGAGTTCGGGGGAATGTGCCGGCAATCCATGAAACATGTCATAAATCAGGCTCTCCCCTTTCTGAAACCCCACAGCGCGAAGTTGTTGTGTAAGGCTGACCGCATCTGCTATGCTAGATACCTGGAGTTGCACATCGAGCACATCTTTGGCGCATAGGCCAGGCACAGCGGTAGAACCAATATGATTAATCTTCACTAGGCCCGGCCCTACCGCGGTACGGAGACGTTGGGCTAGCGCAGCAAACTCATGCGCCCATCCCGCTTGAAAAGGCTGCAGTACTACCGGCCGCGAGGGAGCAAAGTTTAGAAAACGATGCATGGGTTTTATTGCAATTGCAGGTACAATAACGCAGCCTAATGAACAGCTAGGCGACTGCTTTAGCTACAGCCGAGTGGCACTGAAGCTAAGGTATTTGCGCCTCTAACTACTTATAACTGCGGCATATATACATAGTTTAAGCGCACGCCGGCCGCATCTACTACCATGTGCGAGTTGCGGCCACAAATCAAGGCCATGTTCAGGGGCTCATGACCTACCGGAAAACCATAAGCGACCGGAAAATCATACTTAGCCGCATAGGTTTGGATGATTTCGTAGGGTGTTTGGCCAAAGGGAATAATGTTGTCGTTTGAATCGGTGAAATGCCCTACGAGCAAGCCTGCTAAGCCAGCCAATTTGCCGGTCCGGTCGAGGTGCACCATCATACGGTCGATGTTATACAGATACTCATCGATGTCTTCAATAAACAGAATCCGGCCGGCCAACGAGCAGTCGGAAGCAGTGCCAGTGATGGTTTGGAGCAAGCTCAGATTGCCGCCAATCAACTCGCCCCTAGCACTGCCTAAACGATTAAAAGGATGTTGGGGGGCAAAATAGCTAATGGGCTCACCAAATAAGGCGCGCCGCAGACTTTCCAGTGCCTCTTCGCCACCGGCCTGATCAAAGAGCAACGGCATTACGCCGTGAATACTCTCGTGGCCCAGCGCCAGCAAGTGGCAGTTCAGTGTTGTGATGTCGCTGAAGCCCGCAATCCATTTGGGGTTATCCGTGAAGCGCGAAAAATCGAGTTGATCGATGATGCGCGTAGTACCGTAGCCACCACGGGCGCATAAAATGGCACGAATGCTTGGGTCGTCGAGTTGCTGCTGCATATCCTGGCGACGTACTTCGTCGGAGCCGGCAAACTGATGGTGCTGCGCAGTTACGCTAGCTCCTAGTATCACTTCCAGCCCCCACGCAGTCAGAATGGCGATAGCTGCTTCCAACTCCTGATGGGTAACTTTACGGGCAGGGCACACAATAGCGACGCGGTCGCCGGGACGCAGGGCAGGTGATGTAGTAGGCATAGCTGGGGGCAAATTTGACCGGTCGCAAACCTACGGACAATCCCGCGTTTACCAGAATCAGCTTTACCTATTCCTTCTAATGCATTGACTACTGCTTATACTAGCCGCGTTTTGGATTTAGGAAAGAAACACCCATGGTATTACTTAGAAGCCAAGCCCACCTCTAATTCAGCAACTAACCAGGCATAAAAAAACACCGTGCAGTGCACGGTGCCTTTCTGAGCTATGAAAACAAACTTAGCTATCGAAAAATCGGACCTTAATAGTAAGTCAAGAAATCTCTTCCAGCCCTATATTCAAGTCAAACACTCCGATAACAAGGCGAAAGGTAAGCCCTTTTCAATTGTATAAAAATTCTATTCGCCGAACCTCCCTATTTGCTCGGTGAATATTATGTTTTAAGGTATAACTGTTAGGCAAGCAGCAGGTATACTCTTCTATTTTCAGGCTACACCAGATTAAGCCGGCTCATCAGAATTGGCTTATAAGAGTTGCCGATGGGAATTGCCAAGGTATTGCTTCCGCTATCAGAGTGCCAGTTGCGGGCGCCAGCAATGAGGGCAGAATCAGCTTCAATAGCCACAATGCAGTCAAGGCGAACAATATATTTGCGATGTACGCGCACGAAATCGCGGGACGGCAGCTTTGCTTCCAGCTCCTTCATCGTGCTGTATACGGTATAGCGCTCCTTGGCCACATAGATATTTACGTAGTCGCCAAGGGCTTCTACATAGCGGATATCGGCTGTTTCTACCCGCAGGAGCTTATTATCCTGCTTAATAAAAATCTCGGCCTTGCTACCCATATACAAGGACTCCGCTGCATCGTTGGCCATGCGCAGAAGGCCATCCAGTTTGCGTTGCTCCTGCTCTAGCTGCTGGCGCGCCCGACGCAGTTCTAGGTGCGATACGACTTCACGGGCCACAATGCGCAAGGCATTGCGCTGGGCATCGGTGAGGCGATGGGGTACGGTATCGAGGGCGCAAATAGTACCTAGGGGAACCCCTTCGGGCGTAATTAGCGGAGCACCCGCGTAGAAACGAATACTGGGAGAAGCCGTTACCAGAGGATTATCGCAGAACATAGGGTCCTTAGTGGTATCCTCAATTTCAAATACGTCTTCTCCCAATATCGTGTGCTGACAAAACGCTATTTCCCGCTTTGTGCTTTCACTTTCACTCCAACCCACTCGAGCCTTAAACCACTGACGATCAGCATCTATTAGTGAGACTAATGAAATAGGTGTTCCGCAGATGAAGCCCGCCAATTGAGCCAGATCATCGAAGACCTGTTCGGGGGGCGTATCCAGAATCTGATAATTGCGCAGTACTTCCAGCCGCACGGCCTCACTTTCTTTACCCAAGGCGGCAAAGGGAAGAGAAGAAGCTCTGATGGGTGAGGCTGGCTTAGCAGACATACAGAATGGGCATAGGGAAAAATGACACTACTACTCTGATTTCAAAGGCGTTTAGCTATTACAAAGTAATCATAGTTAGGCTATGAAACTTAGATTTGAACCGATGAAATCAGACTTTTGCACGTTAAACAATTTTAATGCTTACGGCAGTTAACGTTTTACTACGGCAGAAACACAGGTATTGGATTTAGGTTTACTAAAAAAGCCCCCCACCTCGCACTCAGCTAAAGCGCCTATCGGCTGCGATTTTTAAAATTAACCGGTACCTTTACCAATCCTGTCGCATATCGACTTGCGTATACTTGGTTTGTTCCTTCAAACGGCCTGAGCGCCTCTCCATTATGACATTTGGTTCACTTTTTTTGATTGGCAACTTCGGTACGACCGAGATATTGCTGATTTTATTCGCTATCATTTTACTCTTTGGTGCCCGCAAGATTCCGGAGTTGGCCAAAGGTCTAGGCAAAGGTATCCGCGAGTTTAAGGATGCCACAAAAGAAGATAAGCCTGAGTTTCGGGACCGGCCGGTGAATCCGAATGATCCTACCAACCCACGACTATAAGCTGTAGCCATGAGTACTCCTCTTTTCCTCTTCTTAGGCGACCTCGGCGGCGGCGAGATCATGCTGATCCTGGTTGTTATCCTGATCTTCTTCGGAGCGAATAAGATTCCGGAGCTGGCGCGTGGCCTGGGCAAAGGCATTCGTGAGTTTAAGGACGCGTCTAGCGAAATCCGCAGCGAGATTGAAAATGCGGGTCTGCCAAAGCAGAATCAACCACAGCCATATCAGCAGTCTACAGCCTATACTGCTCCTAGCTACGACGTAGCACCTCAACAGCCTACTACTGAGCACCCTACGATTACGTCAATGTCATCGACGGAGCCTGTTTCCGAAACCAGTGTAGCACCGCCTATGGACGGCGGAATTGCCCCCCAGCCTGCTCCCGAGCGGCCTCGCCTCGACCAGTCAACCAATTGATTGCCCGTATCCCTTGAGACGTTTTCATTCACTTACCGAAGTTCGCGACGAGCTGACGGCAGGCACTACCACCTGTCGTCAGCTCGTGGAGTATTATCTGGATAACATTCAGAAAGAAAGCCACTTGAATGCTTTCTTAGAAGTGTTCACGGATGAGGCGCTGGCTCAGGCCGACGCTGTAGATGCCAAGCTGGCCGCCGGTACTGCCGGAAAACTGGCGGGTATGGTTATCGGCTTGAAAGACGTGCTGGCCTACAAAGACCACGCGCTTCAATCTAGCAGCCATATCCTCGACGGATTCAAGTCGCTTTACACGGGTACGGCCGTGCAGCGGCTGCTAGACGCAGATGCCATCATTATTGGTCGGCAAAACTGCGATGAGTTTGCCATGGGCGCCTCCAACGAGTCATCTTATTTCGGCCCCGCTCGCAACGCTATTGATCCGGATCGGGTGCCTGGCGGCTCTTCTGGTGGCTCCGCCGTGGCTGTGCAAGCCGATATGTGCTTAGCTTCCATTGGTTCCGATACTGGTGGCTCCGTACGGCAGCCCGCTGCTTTCTGCGGAATAGTAGGGTTTAAACCCACTTACTCTCGCATTTCCCGCTACGGGCTAGTTGCTTACGCATCTTCATTTGATCAAATTGGCACGCTAACGCACTCCGTCGACGACGCGGCTTTGCTGCTGGAAGTAATGGCAGGCCCCGATAACTTCGATAGCACCGTCAGTCAGAAGCCTGTACCAGTGTACAGTGAATTGCTGGAAGCGGCCCCTCACGTACGTATTGGCTACATTCGTGATTGCTTGGAAAGCCCTGGATTAAATCCAGAGATAAAGGCGGCTACGGAAGCTGCTTTAGATGTATTGCGTGGCCAAGGACATGTAGTGGAAGCGGTAGACTTTCCTTACCTCGACTATATCGTTCCGTCTTACTACATCCTAACTACTGCCGAAGCCAGCTCCAACCTGAGCCGCTACGATGGTGTAAAATTTGGATATCGGGCTTCTGATGCAACGGATTTGGAGTCGTTGTATAAAAAAACCAGGTCGCAAGGCTTTGGCCCTGAGGTACAACGCCGTATCTTGCTGGGCACCTTCGTATTATCGGCTGATTATTATGATGCCTATTATACGAAAGCGCAACGGGTTCGACGTTTGATCAAAGAGAAAACGGACGAACTGTTACGCCAGTATGATTTTCTGGTGCTTCCGACTACGCCGACCACGGCGTTCCGGATTGGGGAGAACGAGCAGGATACGCTAGCTATGTACCTAGCTGACATTTTCACGGTACAGGCTTCGCTGGCCGGCGTGCCAGCCGTATCGGTACCAGCCGGACACGACGCGGCGGGGTTGCCCATTGGGCTGCAAATTCTGAGCGGAGCTTTCCGCGAGGAACATCTACTGGCCTTCGCCAAATCTGTAACGGAATCGCTTACGCCTGTTTTGCCCTGATGAAAAAATCGTTGCTGCGCACTACCGTTCTATTTCTGCTGACCCTA
The DNA here is from genome assembly GCF_004355185.1 of Hymenobacter radiodurans. Classification (NCBI taxonomy): domain Bacteria; kingdom Pseudomonadati; phylum Bacteroidota; class Cytophagia; order Cytophagales; family Hymenobacteraceae; genus Hymenobacter; species Hymenobacter radiodurans. The sequence goes on along the minus strand of NZ_CP037922.1, from coordinate 536,740 downwards.
GCTGTTGCCCGCCCAGCGGCGGCCCAAAAGCTCGCTAATCCGAAACCGGACGTTCAGCGCACCAATGATGATACGACTCGCGTGTCTATTGAGCTGCTGCCCGACACGCTAGTGCTCATCGAACCCATATTACCCGATACAGCTCGGCTTCGCTGGCTACAAAAGCCCCCCGCTGTTCGTGACCTCGTTGCGGACCGTATTGCCTGTCTGGAAACTGACGTGCCGCATACGTTCAACAACTCAGTCATGAGTTTTGTAGACTATTTTACGGTGCGCAACCGGACGTATACCCAGCGCATTCTGGAGCGTCAGAACCTGTATTTCCCACTGTTTGAGAAGTATCTAGCGAAGTACAACCTGCCGCAGGATCTGAAATATCTGGCCGTGGTAGAGTCAGCGTTGCTGCCGCAAGCTAAGTCGCGGGTAGGAGCTCTAGGTTTGTGGCAATTCATGGGTCCTACGGCCAGCGACCTTCGGCTTGCCCGCAATGAGTACGTGGATGAGCGCATGGACCCCGAAAAATCGACGGAAGCGGCCTGCAAATACCTGCGCGACTTATACCGTATGTTTGGCGACTGGGAGCTTGTATTAGCCGCCTACAATTATGGCTCTGGCAACATCCGCCGGGCTATTGCTAAGTCGGGGGGCAAGCGCGATTTCTGGGCTATCTACTCGTATCTGCCTAAAGAGACCCGCAACTACGTACCGACGTTTACGGCTACCTTCTATACCCTGCAATACGCACGGGAGCATAGGTTGCACTCGGACTCATTGCGGTATCAGTATCCTGAGCCAATGGATACGTTGCTCATTTCTGGCCGTTCGCTGGATTTGCGCAAGTTTTCGGCTCAGTTCGGGCTTGATTCGGCAGCTGTTTCGCGCTACAACCCTGAGTTACGCAAACCCTACATCCCCGAAACGCTTCGCAACTATTCCCTAAAAGTACCCGTGCGGGTGCGGCAGGAATTGGCTGCGCAGGACCGAAACCTATTCCTGGATTTTTGCAAAGTATCGGTACCTCCCCCCTCCCCCCTGGCGCCCCGCTTGCCTGACTTCCAGGGATTTGGATTCAGCTCTACTGCTGTAGCAGCAATCAACAAACCGGCACCAGCCGAGCCAAGTCACCGCAAAGTGCGTCATACGGTAAAGCGCGGCGAGACGGTACGAGCCATAGCAGCCCGTTATGATGTGACGACTGCTCAACTAGCTCGCTGGAACAGCTTACAGCGGGGTAAAGCGCTGGTGCCAAAGCAACAATTAGTTGTTCTTGTACCAACTGCCGAAAAGGGCGCGCCAAGCAAAAAGATGGTAGCAGCTAATCGGTTGATGTTGCCCGAAAAGCTGCCGTTAATAGGTGTAAAAACGCCCCCCACAGTAGCTAAAACCGCGTCAGCGAAGCCTGCTCAAGCTTCAATAGCTGAAGCAGTTGAGGAAGAAGAGGAACCAGCTATTATAGCTATAGTGGAGCAGAATGTAGCTACTCCCACCAGCAAGGCTGTTGCGTTGAAGCCGGTAGCGACTACAGCTAAAGTTGATTCGGGTGTAGTAGCCAGCGGCACCACATTTGCTGCCACTACCGAAGCAGCGCAGGATAGCCTGCCCACCGAGTACATCGTGCGCAAAGGTGACTTTCTGGAGAAGCTGGCTCGTACCAAAGGAGTAAGCGTGGCGCAGCTCATGGCTTGGAATCAATTGAAGTCAGTAGGCTTATCACCGGGCCAGAAGTTGGTTTTCTATATGCCAGCCAACACGGAAGCCCTAGCCCAAAAAGCCCCCCAGCCCGCCGATGAGAAAGCTCCGCGCGTCGCTTCAGCTAAGCCCAGCCCCAAAGCGTCGCCCACGCGCGCCGCCATCAAGAAGGTGCACCTGGTGCAGCCCGGCGATACGCTCTACAACATCTCGCGTCGTTACGAAGGCGTAACGGTAGACCAGTTGCGTAAGCTCAACAACCTGAAGTCAGACGCGGTGAAGCCCGGCCAACAACTGATTGTAGCCCGGTAAGCGCCTATTATACTATTCAAAAAAGCCCCCCAGACTTAGCGCTGGGGGCTTTTTTGAATATAGTTGTCTTGCCTCAACTTTGATTCGGGGCAAATTCGCCCCAACTTGCTTATTCGTTGCCCCGCCCGGCACCTCTCACCCGACCCTCTTTGGTAATGCTGAAAATCAACAAACAGGAAGCCCTCGACTACCATTCCCGTACCCCAGCGGGCAAGATTGAAGTGGTGCCCACCAAGCCCCTCAGTACACAGCTTGATCTGGCTTTAGCCTATTCGCCCGGCGTAGCGGAGCCTTGCTTAGCCATTGCCGCCAACAAAGAGGAGGTTTATAAATACACTGCCAAAGGCAACTTGGTAGGCGTAATTTCCAATGGTACGGCGGTGCTAGGTTTGGGTAACATTGGGCCCGACGCATCCAAGCCTGTGATGGAAGGAAAAGGCGTACTGTTTAAAAAATTTGCGGGCATCGACTGCTTCGATATTGAGATTGACGCTACCGACCCTGACGAGTTTATTCGCATCGTAAAATCCTTGGAGCCCACATTCGGCGGCATCAATCTGGAGGATATAAAGGCGCCGGAGTGCTTCCGAATTGAGACAGAGTTGCGGGAGAAGATGAACATCCCGCTCATGCACGACGACCAACATGGCACAGCCATTATTTCGTCGGCAGCGCTGCTCAATGCGCTGGAAGTCGTGGACAAAAAAATTGAGAAGATTAAGCTGGTTGTCAGTGGTGCTGGGGCAGCGGCTATCTCGTGTCTGCGTTTATATTTAGCGCTCGGGCTCAAGGTCGAGAACGTAGTTGTATTTGATATCAAAGGCGTTATCAACGCAGAGCGCACTGATCTGGCCGACCTGCAGATGCAGTTTGCTACCCAGCGTGCCATTACTTCGCTGGCCGAAGCCTTGGAAGGCGCCGATGTCTTTCTGGGTTTGTCGGCGGCTAATGTGCTGCCGCCCGAACTGCTGCTACGCATGGCCGATAATCCCATTGTGTTTGCGTTGGCTAACCCAAACCCTGAGATTGAGTACGAAGTAGCCATGGCCACCCGGCCCGATCTGATTATGGCCACCGGTCGCTCCGACCATCCAAATCAGGTGAACAATGTGCTAGGCTTCCCCTACATCTTCCGGGGGGCGCTGGACGTGCGCGCTACCGAGATAAACGAAGCCATGAAGCTGGCGGCCGTTCAGGCACTGGCGCACCTTGCTAAGGAGCCTGTACCCGACATGGTAAACAAAGCCTATGGTGACAATACGCTGGCTTTTGGGCGAACTTATCTGATTCCAAAACCCCTTGATCCTCGTCTGATTACGACCATCTCGCCGGCTGTGGCGCGGGCTGCCATGGAAAGCGGCTCGGCGCGCCAGTCTATTACCGACTGGCATGCCTATGAGGATGATCTGCGCGCTCGTTTGGGCGTGAACCAGAAGCTCATGAACCGCATCACTAGTGCCGCCCGCTCCAACCCGAAGCGCGTAGTATTTGCGGAGGCCGACACATACAAAGTGCTCAAAGCCGCTCAGATTTTGCACGATGAGGGTATCGCTTTCCCTATTCTGCTCGGCAATCGCAAAAAAATTGACGAAATAGCCCGCGCGAATAGCCTCGATCTGGAAGGTTGCCAGATTATTGATATTCTGGAAGAGAATGATCAAAGGGCTGAGTTTGCTGAGCTGCTTTTTCAGAAGCGAAAGCGGCGCGGCATTACGCTCTACGAAGGGCGCCGCTTGCTGCGTGAGCGAAATTATTACGGTGCCATGATGCTCGAAACCGGGCAGGCTGACGCCTTTATCACTGGTTTAACTAAAGATTATGGTCAGTCTATTACCCCAGCTTTGCAGGTGATTGGGGTAGAAGATGGCGTGCAGCGTGTGGCGGGTATGTACATTATCCAGCACCGCAAAGGCCCGTTCTTCTTCGCTGATACCACCGTAAACATCGACCCCACGGCTGAAGAGATGGTCGATATCATTGGCCTGACGGCGCGGGGTGTACGCTTTTTCGATACTGAGCCGCGCATTGCGGTGCTCAGCTACTCCAACTTCGGCTCTAATCGCGGCACTTTGCCCGATAAGGCTCGCTTGGCCACCGAACTCGCTAAAAAGCGCTACCCTGACCTGATTCTGGATGGGGAAATGCAGGCAAACACAGCGTTGAACCCCCAACTGTTGCGTGAGCATTACCCTTTTTCAGAATTGGCAGAGCAAGGGGCTAATACCCTCATTTTCCCCAACGTAGTGTCGGGTAACATTGCCTACAAAGTACTACAGGAAATTGGTGGTGCTGAAGTGATAGGGCCAGTACTGATGGGCATGCGCAAGCCAGTGCACGTGCTACAGTTAGGCGCCTCGGTTCGCGAAATTGTGAACATGACTGCTATAGCCGTAGTGGACGCCCAGACATATAATAAGCCTCTATAAGGTATATCGCCCCGATTCAGATATATTAGTCAACTATCCCACCCATGCGTTACTAATGGCGTTGGGTTATAGCTAAAATATTTTGCTTTTTAGGGGACGTAAATCCAGCGTCTGTGTGTTGTGGCAATGCATTGTTGCACACACAGGTTCTAACTTCAATCCTTTTTTATGATTGCATACCTTGACGGTACCCTTGCCTATAAAGACCCCGCTCTGGCCATTATGGATGTTAGCGGCGTGGGCTATGAAGTCAGGATTTCACTAGCCACTTATTCTAAGCTGCCAGCTGAAGGAGAGAAAGCGAAAATTTATACCTACCAGCACATTAAGGAGGATATACAAGCCCTATATGGCTTCCTCGACCCAAACGAAAAAGTGCTGTTTATGCTCTTGATTTCGGTGTCGGGTATTGGGCCGGGCACAGGTATCGTGATGGTGTCGAGTATGGGCGTGGGTGCTATTCGGCAGGCCATCATTCAGGAGGATGTACGGTCTATTCAAAGTATCAAGGGAGTAGGGCCAAAAACGGCCCAGCGAGTGGTGCTGGAGCTGAAAGACAAACTCCGCAAGGACGAATTATTGGCTAAAGCGGGCATCGATACGGTACCCCTGGCACGAGCACACAATACCAATCGTAGCGAAGCGTTAGCCGCTCTAGTCACGTTGGGATTTGCCCGGTCGGCGGCGGAAAAAACGCTGGAGACCATCCAGCACCGTCACGGTAATGACCTGAGCGTGGAGGAATTGATTAAATTTGCCTTGAAGTCGAATTAAGTTTACTCTCCGGCTGCTCGCCCGCCCGTCTTTTTTAGTCTCCCTTGACCCACGGTAAGAAGTCCCTCGCCGCCTCTATAGTCGTTGTCGCTTCATTGCTGACTTGGTTATCGCAGGCTGAACCTACCGGAGCCCACCCGTTTGCCCTGCGCCAGCTTTGGAATTGGCTACCAGCGGCTAGTCCGTCGGCTTTGGCCATAGTGCCCGATACTCCTCGCACCGTTCTACCCGATACGAGTATATACCGCTCTAGCCGACGGCCCAAAATTGCCCCCCAGGATCGGATTGGCTCCCCTCTTTCGCCCCAGCGCCGCCGGTCGCCGCTGCTGCTGGATTTGCCTTCGAACGTGAATGTGGAGGTGACGCCCGATGACAGCCTCCAGAACTATGATATTCGGGAGAGCATTGGGTCAGATATTGATTTTCGCGACCCAACACGAGTGAGTTTTGAGGAATACTCGCGCTATCAGCAGCAGCGTGTGGTGCGCGACTATTTCCGCACGCGCTCGGCGGGCTTGGATGGCGAAAGCGTAACGGGCTCGCGCCGCCTTATTCCGCGCATTTATTTGGGCCCCATTGCTGACCGCATTTTTGGTGGTAGCTACGTGGATATCAAGCCTCAAGGTGCAGTGACTTTGCGGGCAGGCGCGCGCTTCAATCGCAACCGTAACCCCTTGCTTACTCTGCGCCAGCAGCGTGTGGGTGACTTCGAGTACGATCAGAACCTGAACCTCAATGTGACGGGTCAGATCGGAGAGAAGCTGCGCCTCACCTTCAACTACGACACCAAAGCGGCCTTCGACTTCGAGAATAACATGAAGCTCGACTATACGGGCTATGAAACCGATATCATTCGCAAGGTGGAGTTGGGCAACGTAAGCTTGCCCTTAAACAACTCCCTAGTGCAAGGGGGGCAAAATTTGTTCGGTATCAAAACCCAGCTACAGTTTGGTAAGCTAGGCATAACGGCGGTAGCGAGTACTCTGCGCGGCACTGCCGATGAGGTACGGGTTCAAAATGGCGCCCAGAGCCGCCTATTCGAGCTCAAGGCCAGCCAATACGAGCGCGACCGGCACTTTTTTCTGTCGCATTTCTTTCGTGAACGCTACGATGCAGCCCTGCGCAACCTACCTACGGTACAGTCAGGTATAGAAATCCGACGCCTGGAGGTGTACGTGACCAACGATAACCGCACGACGGATAACCTGCGCAACGTGGTGACGCTAATGGACTTGGCAGAGCCGACGCGCGTATATCGCAGACAGTTCCAAAATCCTAGCCCGCGCGTAGTAGCTACTAATAACGCTAACACTGAGTTTAACACGCTAGCGGATGGCGGAGCCCAAGCCCGCGGTGAGCTAACCGTTGATAATTTCCTGGTTGGCCAGAACCTGGTGAAAACCGTGGACTTTGAGCGGGTGCGGGCTCGTAAGCTGGACCCACGCGAGTACACGTTCAATGCTCAGCTTGGTTATTTAAGCCTGAATACTGCCTTGTTGCCTGAGCAGGTGCTGGGGGTGTCGTATGAATACCTCTACAACGGCGAGGTGTACAAAGTAGGCGAGCTCGTAGAAGACTACGCCAACGTACGCCAGGACGAGGTTATCTTCCTGAAAATGCTGAAGGCCACCAATCCCGGCGTGGGCCTGGCCGATCCGGCAGCGAATCCGAGTAACCCAAACTTGGCCAGCGGCAACCTGCCTACCTGGGATTTGATGATGAAAAACATCTATCCTCTTAACGCTAGCCAGCTCAACCGCGACAACTTTCAGCTTCAGGTTGTCTATAAGGATGACCAAACGGGTGTCGACTTGATTTCGCTAAAGGAAGGCGAGCGGATTGCCAATCGGCCCCTGATTGAGGTGTTGAACTTGGATAACGTAAACCCAAACAACGACCGCAACCCTGACGGCAACTTTGACTTTTTTCCTGGCATTACCATCGACCCGGAACAAGGCAAGATAATCTTCCCGGTAGTAGAGCCCTTCGGCAGTTATTTACAAACCCAGTTCACAGCTACCGAAACTGCTTTAGTTGACAAGTACGTGTACAGTGAGCTGTATACGCAGACGCAGAGTGATGCCCAACAGGTACAGGTGAAGGATAAATTCTTCCTTAAAGGACGCTTCCAAGCCACGGCCACCGACGAAATTGCGTTGCCTGGTATTCGGGTGGCGCCGGGTTCGGTGCGGGTGCGCTCGGGTAGCACGTTGCTGGAAGAAGGGCGCGACTATCAGGTTTTCTACGATCAGGCGAAGGTTAAAATTCTCAATCCTAGCTACCTCAACTCCGCCAACGAATTGCGGGTAGAATTTGAAAAAGACGCCGTCGTGCAGATTCAGCCGCGCCGGTTGGTAGGAGCGCGCTTTGATTACCGGCTGAACCAAGACATAAATTTTGGCGCCACGGTACTGCACTTGCGCGAGAACCAAGCACCTGGCATCAACCGCGTTAGCATTGGCGACGAGCCAGGCAACAACACTATTTACGGCCTCGACGTGAACATTCGCCGTGATTCCCGGGTACTGACCAAGTACTTGGATATGCTGCCGCTGATTGCTACGAAGGAGCCTTCGTCGGTAGCCTTTAGTGGGGAGTTTGCCCGCTTGGTACCAGGCCGCTCGCAGCTGGGCCGCGGTGAGAACGGCGTTTCCTACATCGATGACTTCGAAACGGCGCGTACACCCTATTCGCTGGGGGCCTGAATGGTACTACAGCCTGGCGCCTGGCATCTACCCCTTTACCCTTGCAGGGGGCAAATCCGGACGGTCTTTCGTCGGCTTATCGCCGGGCAAAGCTGGCTTGGTATACCATCGATCAGACCTACTACACGAGTGGGCAAAGCAAGCCGCAGAACATTTCCAGCAACGACCCAAGCCTGAGCAACCACTATACGCGTGGTATTGAGCGTAGCGAGATTTTCCCCAACCGCGACTTAGGTGCCACCGGCAACAGCTTCGAGTTTAGCTTTGATATGGCGTATTATCCGGGCGAGCGGGGCCAGTACAACTACACACCGGAAGTATCAACGACGGATGAGCGCAAGTTTGCCAACCAAGCCCCAACGGCTAATGCTGCGCGGTATGGTGGTATCAGCCGCGAAATCACCTTCGATACGGACTTCGATAATGCTAACGTAGAGTATCTGGAGTTTTGGCTGATGGACCCATTCATTGCCGGGCCCAACGGACAAATTAATGACTCCGAAAATGCCCCCAGAACAATACTACAGGTGGTGATCTGTACCTGAACCTGGGTTCGGTGTCGGAAGACGTGCTCAAGGATGGGCGGCACGAGTTTGAGAACGGCCTGCCTGATGGCGCCAGCATTACGAATGCCGATGCGCAGCAGGGCACTTGGGGCCGCGTAACACGCCAGCAGTTTATCACCGACGCGTTCAGCTCGGCTCCAGGCGGGCGTGAGCTCCAAGATGTTGGGCTTGATGGCTTGAATGATACGGACGAGAAAGCCTTCTTTCAGGGGGTGTATTCTCAGTTCGCTGACCCTTCCGCCGACCGGTTCCGTCACCATCTCGATGGCTATTACAATTCGGAGGGTCGCGACGTGAAGATTCTGGGTCGCTACAAGAATTTCAATGGCATGGAAGGTAACTCGAACGGCGACGCGCAGCAAAGTTCGACTGCCTTTCCCGACAAAGAAGACCTCAACCGCGACAATGCTATTTCAGATCAGGAACGCTACTACGAGTATCGTATTCGACTGCAGCCGGGCCAGTTGGCAGTAGGCCAGAACTATATCATCGACAAAATCACCAAGCAGGTGAATGGGAACGATGTATCGTGGTACCAGTTTCGGGTGCCGGTGCGTCAGTATTCGGCGGTACGAGGCACGCAGAATGGGCAGCCTTTCGGGTTCAAATCCATCCGCTTCGTGCGGATGTATATGACCCAGTGGCAGCAGCCGGCCGTGCTGCGCTTAGTGCAGCTCCAATTTGTAGCAAACCAGTGGCGCCGTTTCCTGACGACGATTGCTGAGCCTGGCCGCCCAAATATCAACACCGATACCGACGCTGATGCCTTCGATATTTCCACGGTAAGCTTAGAAGAGAACGGCCTGGCCGCGGGTGCCGACCAGATTCCTTATGTTTTGCCCCCCGGCATTGAGCGCGACCGCGAATACGGCTCCAGCACCGTGAATCGTCAGCAGAACGAGCAGTCATTGCGCCTGTGCGTGGAAGGTCTGCGCGATGGCTACGGCAAAGCTGCCTATAAGAACATCAGCATCAACATGCTGCGCTATAAGCAGTTGCGCTTGTTTCTGCACGCTGAAAGCCAAGACCAGAGCATTCAGGATGGTCAGGTCCGCGGATTCATTCGCATCGGCACCGACTACACTCAGAACTATTACGAGTATTCGGTACCGTTGAAATTATCGCGCCCCGGTCTTACAGGTCAGCGTGATATCTGGCCTTTAGAAAATGAGGTGCAGATTTCTTTGCAACAGTTCATCGATGCCAAAGCGGAGCGTAATGCGGCCGGCGTGGCGTTTAATGTGCCGTTCGTGAAGACGGTCATTGGCCAAAATGGGGTTGAGGCTCAGATTACGATTGTAGGTAACCCCGATTTCAGCGCGGTGCAGGGAGCAATGATTGGTCTTCTTAACCCTACCGACGACAACGCTCCGAAGTCGCTGTGCTTGTGGGCCGATGAATTCCGAGTGTTTGACTTCGACCGCGAATCAGGCTACGCCGCCACGGCGCGCTTCAATACCAAGTTGGCCGACCTAGCTAATATTACAGCTACGGGCAGCTTCACCTCGGTGGGCTTTGGCGGCCTGCAAGACCGGCCCAGCCAACGCTCTTTGGACAACATCAGCCGTGGCGATTTGAACGCGACAATAGCAGCGGAGAAGTTCTTCCCCGAAAAGCTTGCCCTGCGCGTACCGGTATTGCTTCAGGCTGGCACGGAAAGCCGCGTACCGAAGTACGACCCGCTCGACCCAGACACGGAGCTAACCCAGTCGTTGCAAAAGTTTGATAACGAGACGGAACGCTCGGCATACCGAAAAGAAGTAGTAGACCAAACCAGTAGCCGCAGCATCAGCGTGCTGAACGTGCGGAAAGAGCGAACCAACACGGAGCGCAAGGTGCGTCCCTACGATATCGAGAACCTAGCCCTGAGCTATTCGCTTACGGAGCGCCGCCACACCGACATCGTAACGGACCGCGACTTCACGCGCACGTATAATGGGGCTCTGGCCTACATCTATCAGACAACACCCCGCAGCTACACGCCGCTGGCTAATGTAAAAGCGCTGGATTCACCGTATCTGAAGATTTTCCAGGAGTTGAACTTCACGCCAACTCCTAGCCGTTTTGCCTTCCGCGCCGACCTGGACAGGCGGTATAATGAGCGTTTCCTCCAACGTACGCTTATCCCTGGGCAGGTGCCGACAACGGAGGGGATTCCGGGTGTATTCCTGAAGAGCTTCTTCTTCAATAGAATCTATGATTTGAAGTGGGACTTGACCAAAAGCCTCATTCTAGACTACACCGCCACCAACCGTGGCGTGATTGACGAAGGACCTGGCCAAACGCTCGGCGACAGTCCCGAAGCTGAGCGTAACCGGGAACTGCTGCGCCGCAACTTATTTGAGAGAGGAGGCCGTACCACCAACTTCAACCAAACCATAGCCCTTACCTATCGGCTGCCGCTGGACAAGTTCCCGCTCACCGACTGGCTGACCGCCGATACGCGCTATGAAGCCAACTATACATGGCAGGCAGCCTCTACTGCTTTGCGGGCTCCGGTAAATCCATCCAACTTCGCCGATACCACAACCATACCGCTTAACCTGGGCAATACCATTCAAAATAATGGTGCCTTTAGCGCCAACGGCCGCATCGATTTGGTGAAGCTCTACAACAAAGTGCGCTTCCTCAATATTATTAATAACGCGCAGCCACCAACGGCCCGCGCCGCTACCCAAAAAGCCCCCCAGCCCGCCAATGGAGCCGTTCCTGCTCCCGCAGATTCGGCCAAAGGGCCTGAGCTGCGCTTCCTGAAAGCAGTGTTGCGCTCCCTGATGACTGCTCGCTCTATCAACTTCACGTATACGCTCAGCAACGGAACCTTACTGCCCGGCTACCTGCCCCGAACCAAGTTTTTCGGGTTGAACAGTGACTTCGATGCGCCCGGTGTACCGTTTCTGCTTGGTCGCCAGTACGACCTAGACGAGTTGTATGATCGTGCTGCTAGTCGTGGCTGGTATACTCAGCGTAGCGACTTGTTGAATACGCCGCTCAGCTCGCTACGAACTGATAACATTACCGTACAGACTGCGCTGGAGCCTTTCCGCGATTTCAATATTCGCTTGGATGCCCGTTGGCAGAGAGTGCGAAATGAAGATGTATTCTATCGCTTAGCTGTCGATTCAGTGTCGCTTCTGCCCATTCAGGACACTAACGGCAACTTCACAGGCGATTTGGCGCGTCTGCGGCGCTTGGGTACGGGCTCTTTCAGCACATCCATTGTTTCGATTCAAACCTTCTTCGGCGACCGGACGGCTAATGGCACCATTTCTAAAGCCTTTAACCGCTTTGTACAAAACCGGGGGCCAATCCAGGAGCGGCTAACAGCGGCTAACACTAACGTTGGCACGTACGGCTATAATTCACAAGATGTGCTTTTACCCGCTTTCCTGGATGCGTATCGGGGTAAGTCATCGAGCAATACGAACGACGGAAAGTTCACTCCTTTCCTCAAAATACCGATTCCTAACTGGCGTATCGACTATAATGGTCTGGCTGAGCTGGCTTTCGTGAAGCGTTATTTCCGCTCCATCACTCTGCGGCACGCGTATAGCTCCATTTATAGCGTAGGTAGCTACGGTACTGCCAGCCAATACGAAAACAGGCTTGACCCTGAAGATTTATCAACGGAAATCAACAGGCTGGGGCAGTTTATTCCGTATTACGTCATTGGGCAGGTAACTATTGCCGAGCGCTTAAGCCCCCTGATTGGTGTTGATTTCCAGACGCTGGAGAAGGTTACGGGCCGGGTAGAATACCGTACCGAGCGTGACATTGGCTTAAATACCACCAACGCGCAAATCACGGAACTGCACACGCAGGAGCTGGTAATCGGTTTTGGCTACGTTACGAATGGGCTTAAGCTTCCCTTCGGCTCGGGCAACAATCAGCGCGTACTCAACAATGAGTTGACCGCGCGCCTCGATCTTTCCATTCGTGAAAACACAACCATTCAGCGCACTATTCTAGATGTCGTTGACCCCGGCAATCCTACTCAAACGGCCAGCTTAGGACGGCCCGTTAGCTTGACTACAAATGGCAACCGGCAGGTCCAGCTACGCCCAACTATCGACTATGTGCTCAATCAGCGCCTGAATCTGCAATTCTTTTTTACGCGCAACATCTCCGATCCACGCGTGGAGAATGCCTTCAAAACGTCGTCTACCGAGGGTGGCATACAATTGCGCTACAGCCTGGGTCAATAGTCTACCGAGAGTTGGATTTTGAACGGCCTGAATGGATAGAGCAGATTAGCACTAAAACCATTCTGGTCATTTGACCATTTAACTCTTACTTTTGCCGTCTCCACCTCTTCAATTTTGTTCCTTATGAATCTTCCCGAAAATCTGAAGTACACCAAAGAGCACGAGTGGGTGCGTATAGAAGGCGACGTAGCCTATATCGGCATTACCGACCACGCCCAAAAAGAGCTTGGCGACATTGTGTACGTGGACATAGACACCCTTGATAAAGAGGTAGCGCAGAATGAAGTATTTGGAACAGTAGAGGCCGTAAAAACCGTTTCTGACCTGTTTAGCCCTATTTCGGGTACCGTACTGGAAGTAAACAGCCAGCTCGACGGCAGTCCCGAAACCGTTAATTCTGACCCTTACGGTGAAGGCTGGATTATCAAGATCTCCGTTGCTAACCCCGCCGAAGTAGAAGCGTTGCTGACATCTGAAGCATACGGCGAGCTTGTAGGCGCTTAATTTATTATTGCATTGGCAGTGTCTACTTCAGCGCCGCCTGCATCTCCGCGCCGGGCCTATGTGGCCTTACCGGGGACGTGGGCGGCGTTCATTTTACTTCTGACTCTCACTCCGAGCAAGGATATGCCGGTCACGCCACGTTGGGAGCTACTCTCTTTCGACACGGCTGCCCATGCTTTTGTATTTGCGGTGTTGGCGTTGCTCAGCTTTTTCTCCATCCGGCGGCAGAGTCGCTTTCCAAAGCTACAGTCTATGGCTATGCCCATAGTTATTATGGGAAGCACGCTCTTTGGCGGTCTGATTGAGATTCTGCAGTCCAGCATGAACCTTGGTCGGCACGGTGAATGGTCAGATTTGCTCAGCGACAGTATCGGGGCCCTACTGGGGGGCTTTTTCGCGCACTTTGCTGGCCGTTGGATGAAATAAATGCCCTGCTACTTTCCTTTACATTAGACAGGATACGGGGCATCAGCGCTAACTCAGCAGTATTTAAACGCTCCTTATGTTGGCTAACCGACGACGAAATACCTCTCTGTTTATGGTGCGTGCGCGGCACATAGGACTTCTAGCGTTTCTCTGGTTGTATGATTCTGCCTCGGGTTTGGCACAGGACATGGAACGTGTCCGCCAGACTATCCGCAGTCTTACGGGGCCGGATATGCAGGGTAGAGGGTACGTGCGGCAAGGAGATCAGAAAGCGGCCCACTACCTGCGCCAGCGTTTCCGGCAGCTCAAGCTTCAGCCATTAGCGCCTGATTTTACCCAACAATTCCCTCTTGATGTCAATACCTTTCCCGGAGCATTACGGCTTCAGGCTGGGGGGCAAAATCTACGCCCCGGTGTCGACTTTATTGCTGAGCCTACCTCCGGTGGAGGCCGCATTTCGGGGCCTATTCTGATTTTAGATACACTTATCTTCACCCATGAAACCGCCGGGCAACGTTGGTTGGAACAGAATCTGGGGGGCAAAATTGTAGTTCTGCGCCAGCGCGATGCAGACCGCCTGCGTACTCTCCCTGACGCTTTCACCCAACACCTAAACCAAGCCGCTGCCCGCGTGACATTGATTTCCAAGCTTACGGCCTCCCTGGCCGCATCACAGGAACCACAGCCTCGCCTGCTTGTTCTGGCTGACCGTTGGCCCAAAAAAGCCCCCCAGGCTACGATTCAGGTAGATGCTCACCTTCAGCGCGACTACCGTAGTCAAAACCTTGTGGGCTATATACCTGGGCGCGTCCAGCCCGACTCGTTTCTCGTTGTTACTGCTCACTACGACCATCTGGGGCGTATGGGTAAGCAGGCCTACTTTCCGGGTGCGAATGACAATGCTAGTGGTACAGCTATGCTGTTGGAACTAGCCGCATATTACACGCAATCGGCTAATCGGCCCGCATATTCCGTCGTATTTATTGCGTTTGGGGCAGAAGAAGCCGGACTTGTTGGCTCGCGCTACTTTGTAGAGCATCCTTTGGTGCCACTCCCGCATATCAAATTTCTGGTCAACCTGGACTTACTGGGCACTGGTGATGAGGGCCTAACTGTAGTGAATGGCCGTCTGCTGCCTGTTGCTTACCAATCATTAACGCGCCTCAACGAAAAGCATCATTTCATTTCGGACATTGCTGCCCGAGGCCGCGCAGCCAACTCCGATCATTTCCCTTTTTCAGAGCGTGGTGTACCTGCCTTCTTTCTGTACACCCGAGGCGGGATTAAAGCGTACCATGATGTGGAAGATCGTGCTGAGACGCTGCCCCTCTCTGCTTTTACTGGGGTTTTTGGTTTAGTAAGCGCGTTCTTGAATAGCCTGGGTGCTACTGCGGAATAACGCAAAGTATACTCAAGAACAACCAATGAAAGCTTCAGCAGCTTGGTATTATGCTCATGCTGCTAGAGCTGATGCTCCATTCGAAGCCGAACGATCTATCTAGCTATTGTTAAAACAAAGAACGCAGCCGCTCGACTAGACTCACATTGTGCAAGTCCAGCCGAGCGGCGGCGTTCTTTATACGTAAGCCGAAAGGCGTACTAGTTGGTTTTTACAGAAGCCATGATTTGCTTGGCCACTGCTTCCCACTCTGGCTTCTGACGGTCGGCGCAGGTGAAAGTGCACATGAGCAGTTTGTCTTCCACGTCAGTGAAGAAAATCAGGGTGTAAACCTCATGGCCTAGCTCGGGCTTCATCAGCTCCATGTAGCCAACCTTACGGCCGTTGATTTCCTTTACGCCATTCTCAAACCACTTAGCGTCCTTGAACTGCTTCGTATAGGTTTTATAGAATGTAGCCGCATACATCTCGATCATATCCTGATCGGCGGCATTATCGGTGTAGTTGAAGGCTAGGCTAGCTTCCTTGCTGTTAGTGAAGATCATGCTCGGCCGGCTCTGCGACTTTGCGTAGTTGAACTCCATCTGCTGCTCGCTCATTACCTCAAATCCTTTTGGAATAAGGATCTCAACTCGCTCACTTAATACACGCTTCTTGATTAGCTCAACTTCAGCGGCTGGCCGTGCTGCCGTCAGAAGCAGGAAGAGGCACAGAACAGGTAATAGTAAGACTTTTTTCATAGCCTTGAACCGAAAAAATGTGAAACTCAAAATAGAGCACTTATCCGTGAAATCAGAAGTAACTCTGTTTGGATAACACAATTTACGAACCATTTATGAAGAAGCAAGCCAATCATGGAAAAATAATTATTAAAGCCCTGTTATTAGAACTTATTCAAGTAGATAATCTTCGAAATTGCGCTTTAAACAAAGATTTGACCATTAACAACTTTTTTAACTTCGTCACAAATCATCTATTACGATTCATTTAATTATTAATAAATTTATATACTAATAAATATCGTAAAAATACAATTACTTGCATTCAAACTTCTTAATAGCTCTAAATCTCTTAAAGAATATTGTTGATCTGTTCCTTAATCTTTTCAAGCTCTTCCTTCATACTAACCACCAAATGCTGGACGGTTGAGTCATTTGCTTTGGAGCCGATGGTATTTATCTCGCGGCCCATTTCCTGGGCAATGAATGCCAACTTTTTGCCGCTATGCTCGGGCAAGTAGACGGTTTCAGTAAAGTAATGTAAGTGACTAATGAGGCGGACTTTCTCCTCGGCAATATCAAGCTTCTCTATATAATGGAGTATCTCCTGCTCGAAGCGGATGGCATTGAACTGCTCATGCTTGGTTAGCTCACCAAGATGCGCTTGTAAGCGCTGACGCACGTTTTCGATGCGTGTAGGATCGTGCCGGTCTATGTCGGCGAGCAGGATACGGATACGATCGACGTAACTAACAATTTCGATAGTCAGCGCTTGTCCCTCATTGTGGCGAAACTGGTTGAGATGCTCCAATGCCTCGTGCACTAAGGGCAATAACTCTTCCCAAGCGACTTCCTCTTCCGGCTCAGCCTGCATTTCACTAGCCGACAATATTACTCCGGGGAAACGCAAAGCGGCCAAAAACGTCTCCTCACCAGCATGAACGCCTAAGTCCTGCGCCGCAGCTTTCAACTCTTCAAATGCCGCCATCAAGGCCGGTCGACTAACCATTGAAGTGCTACGCACAGCGGTAGGGCGCGCAAAGTCAAAGTTCAGATTCACCTTTCCCCGCACCAGACTTTTGGTCACCAGATTGCGAATCTCTAATTCTCGGTCCTGCAGAAAGCGCGGCAGACGAAGGCTCAGGTCCAGGGTTTTAGAGTTGAGCGATTTGATTTCAACGGTAGCCGAGTAGTGGTCAGTTTCGCGGCGCGCGATACCGTAACCAGTCATGGATTGAAGCATAGATGGAGAATCGGGAGAAAAGAATGAATGAGCACAAATGTAAAGAACGCACTATTGATGCCCAGCTAGCTATTGGCAGCACCAACCCGTTACTAACTTCCTGATTTTCTATCTGGTACCATCTAGTTCAGAAACCTTATCTCAGAGACTTGCTTCAGATTAAGGATGATGATGAGATATGGGAACGACCCAGTGGCTAGTAGCAGACGTGGTTAACGATTATATAACATGCAGGAAATATTGAGCTAATAGCCCCCCGGTACTTTTGTGGCCGATATGGGAAACATCTGCTCAAAAAAGGCTTTTATAGCCCTGTTCTTCACCGTTTTTACCCTAACAGTAGGGTTTGCCCAAAACGGTATCCTTAAAGGCACCATAAAGGACGCCACAACCCAGGAAGGAGTTATCGGCGGAACAGTCCGGCTGGCAGGCACGACGCTAGCCGAGCAAACGAATGTAGACGGCAGCTTCATTCTCTCGAACGTGCCCGCTGGCACCTACACAGTCATTATTACTTCTGTTTCCTACAAAAACCGCGAAATACCGCAGGTGGTAGTGAAAGCGGGTGAAACAGCGACGGTAAACTCGACCTTAGAAGAGGACACCAAACAGCTCGGAGAAGTAGTTGTGCGGGGCGTGCGGCGCACCAATACAGAGGTATCCGTTATATCTGAAATCCGAGAGGCCACGCAGGTAGTAAGCGGCATATCCTCGGAGCAAATTGTAAAAACCCAAGACCGTGACGCCGCTGAGGTGGTGCGCCGAATTCCGGGCGTGACCATCGTAGATAATCGTTTTATTCAGGTACGAGGTCTGAGTGAGCGATATAACTCAGTTTGGCTGAATGATGTAACCGCCCCCAGCTCCGAAACGGACAAGAAATCATTTTCCTTCGACATTGTACCGAGTGCGTTGCTCGACCGGGTGCTAGTATTTAAAGACCCGTCGCCGGAGTTACCCGGTGATTTCGCGGGCGGCTTGGTGAAAGTATACTTGCGCAAGCCGGTACTTAATGAGCGTCTGCTGACGGTGAACTACTCCGGCGGCTACCGCAATGGCACCACTGGTAACACCTTTTATACCGACAAGGGCAGCAATACCGACTGGCTAGGCTTTGGTGCTTGGCAGCGAGAGCTACCGGGGGGCTTTCCGGTACTTGGTTCGGCCTACCAGCAGTACGAGCGTGATTTCTACGCGAAGCAACTGGACAACACCTTCCCGATCTTCAAAACCCGGGCGATGCCGGATGTGCGCTTCAACGCCTCCTACCTGGATCAGATTAATATAGGTGGCTTAGAAATCGGTAGCATTTCCTCGCTCAACTACTCTAATACGTTCACGAACTACAGCATCGACCGCAATGTGTATGATGCCAGCGGTGAACGCACGGACCGTTTGCGCGATGATCAATCGACCAATAACGTCCGCTTGGGAGCAGTGCAGAACTTCAGCCTCATGCTCGAGAATGGGGACAAGCTGGAGTTTCGCAACCTCTTCAATCAGTTTGGTCGCAACCAGCTCACTACCCGCGACGGCTACGATAACGAGGGCACGCAGGTACGCAAAAGCTACGCGATGGGCTATCAGGGCCGCACCACTTACACGGGCCAACTGGCAGGCACGCATAGCTTCAACGACGAAAAGACCAGCCTCGAATGGGTAGGTGGCTACGGTTACTCCAGCCGCAACGAGCCCGATTTGCGTCGGGTAGCTTACTCTGTCCAGCCGGCGGGAAACACAGAGTCAAAAACGCCCACCGAAACGGTGCTGACGCCGGCCGCTGGTCAGGTAGACGTGAACAATGCAGGTCGTCTGTTCCAGAAGCTGAACGAGGACATCTATACCATTAACGTCAACGGCAAGCACAAGCTACTGCTGGGTGAGCGGGAAGTGGAGATAGGCGCAGGTACGTATCTGGAATATCGCGACCGGAACTTTGAGGCGCGGGCTTTTGGCTATTCGCTCAACAGCACCGCCACCGATCAGACAATCCGCAACCAGCACATCGGTAACATATTTGCCCCCCAGAACATCGCATCAGGCGGTTTCCGTTTGGATGAAGACATCAACTCTACCTATCAGTACGGAGCCAGCAATGAGCTGGAGGCCGGCTACTTATCGGTGAATGTGCCGGTGACGCCAAAGATTAAGTTGCTGACCGGAGCACGGTTTGAACGCAACGTGCAGAAAATTCAGACTGGTTTGAATGGGCAACCAGTTAATCAGAACTACACCACCAATTTCCTGCTGCCTTCGGCCAATCTGAGCTATAATTTCTCAGAAACCAGCCTGGTGCGCACTTCTTACGGTCGTAGCCTGAACCGGCCGGAGTTTCGCGAGTCGGCACCGTTTTTCTACTACGATTTCGATTTCAACGTCCTCAACTACGGGTCGCTGTATTTGAGCCCAGAAAGCCCCCTGAAAGTTGCCACCATCGACAACGTGGACCTGCGCTATGAATTTTACCCTTCCGATGGGGAGCTGATTCACGTGGGGGCCTTTTATAAGAACTTCCGCAATCCGATTGAGAACATTGTAGTTGCTACGTCCAACCTAGCCTACTCCTTCGCTAATGCGCCAAGTGCTTATGCCTACGGCTTGGAACTAGACATCAAGAAGAACCTGAACTTCTTGGATGAGGCTTTCAGCACTAATGCCTTCACCAATCTGACGGCCGTATTCAATGCGTCGCTAATCAAAAGCGAAGTAAAACTAGGCCCCGACGTAGTTGCCTGGGACCGCAAACGGGCGTTGCAAGGCCAGTCGCCTTATGTAGTGAATACGGGTCTGTATTACCAAACCACGGATAATACCTGGCAGCTAGCCGCCCTCTATAACGTATTTGGCCCCCGCATCCTGTTTGCTGGCAGCGACCAGTACCCCGATGTTGTGGAGATGCCGCGCCACACCGTGGACCTCACGCTCACGAAAGCCATCTCCAAAAACTGGTCTCTTAACGCTGGTATTCAGGACGTGTTCAATCAGCGCGTGAACCTGCTCCAGGATTTCAACCGCGACAAGAAGTATGAGGTAGACGCCGATCCTTCCCTGAGCAGCTACCGCCGCGGCACTTACTATACCGTTGGCCTGCGCTTCAACCTCGATGGCAAAGCGCCCCGCACACCCCTCCCCTAGTCTCCAAAACGCTTTATCTAACTCCCATCAGCCAACAATTCACCTTTTGTATGAGTAAGAAAAAGCTATTACGCATCACCCCGCTGGCCTGCTCGGCAGCACTGATGCTGACTCTGGCAGCCTGCGAGAAGGAAAACACAACACCAGCTCCAAATCCGCCCCCACGGGCGGCACCGGCGGCACCACGCCTCCCGTCACCCCGCCCACTGGCCAATCGGTGGATGTGCAGGGCGAAATCACTACCAACACCACCTGGACAGCGACGAATAAATATCTACTCAAAGGATTCGTATATGTGCGTAGCGGCGCCACTCTTACCATTGAGCCTGGCACCATCATCAAAGGCGACAAGGACACCAAAGGCGCTTTAATAATTGAGCCGGGGGCCAAAATTGAAGCGAAAGGAACAGCCGCTAAGCCAATCGTCTTTACCTCAAACCAACCCAAAGGCTCCCGTAACTACGGCGACTGGGGTGGACTTATCATTGCTGGCAACGCGCCCGTAAACCCCGTTGACCGCCCTATTATTGAAGGCGGCCCTACTACCCGTTACGGCGGTACCAATGCTGCCGACAACTCCGGTACGCTACAGTATGTGCGCATCGAGTTCAGCGGCATCGCCTTCTCGCCCAATAACGAAGTGAACGGTCTTACTTTGGCCGGCGTGGGTAGTGGCACCACCATCGACCATATCCAAATCAGCTACAATGGCGATGACTCCTTTGAATGGTTTGGGGGCACCGTGAACGCGAAGTATCTGGTGTCGCACCGCGCCTTTGATGACGACTTCGATACCGACTTTGGCTACTCAGGCAAAGTGCAGTTTGGGGTATCCCTGCGCGACCCACTGCAGGCCGACCAATCGGGTTCAAAAGCCTTCGAGTCGGATAACGACGGAAATTCTTCCAATAACCTGCCCCGGACTGCACCAGTCTTCTCTAACATTACGGCCGTTGGTCCTCTCCTAAACCCTAACGGAATAGGGAACATCAGCAACCAATACACAGCTGGTGCCCATTTACGCCGCAACACTTCTACCAGTATTCTAAATTCGGTTATTATCGGTTATCCAACCGGGGTGCTGATTGACAATGGTGTAACGGCGGCCCGCATCGCGGCTAATGAGCTAGTGTTCAAGAACAACTTGGTAGCTGGTTCGCTTACCAACTCCAACTCCGTGCGGGGACAGCGCGACATTATTTATGTTGGCCCAGCGGGTGGCCCGAGCAATCTGACGCCCAACAATGCCATGAGCTCCGACTCAGCCGCCTGGGGTTCAGCTGTTGGTCCGCTTACGTGGTTGAAAGCTAACGGCAACCGGCGCTACACCACCGCCGACAATGTGCAGCTGTTGAATCCTTTCAATCTGACTGCGCCTAGCTTCCTGCCCCGCACCGCCTCCCCAATCGTGACGGTGAGCCCGGCCACGGCACCAGCTGCCCCTGCCAACTTTACGGATGCTAAGGTTTCGGATGCTTTTTTCACCAAAGTGGATTACATCGGCGCGTTCTCGGGCTCCGGTGCCTCATCTGATAACTGGCTAGCTGGCTGGACAAATTTTGATCCTCAGAATACCGATTACTAAGCTTATCCTTTATCATTATTTGGTAAATTATCCGTGAAAAAGAAGCTCCGGTAGGAGCTTCTTTTTTTATGCATTAGTAGGCCGATAAATAGTCCTTAGCTTAGTCACCATGAAGCCGCGCGTACTCATGCTGCCTAAGTGGTACCCCAACCGCTACGATGACCAAGATGGTGACTTCGTAGCGCGCCACGTAGCAGCTATTGCGCCCCACGCGAACGTAGTGGTCATATTCGCAACGGTAGCCAGCGGTCCGTTAACAGCCTGGATTGAGCGCGAGGAAGAACTAAACGCGGCTGTGCCGGTGCTACGCTACTATTACCGGGCGCGGCCCAGTGGGTTGCCTATCGTAGATAAGCTATTGAAGCTGCTGCTCTACTACTGGTGCGTGGCGCAAGGCTACCAACATGTGGTGAAGCGCTGGGGGGCAAATCCTGACTTAGTGCACGTGCATGTACTTCTGCGCACGGGATTAGCAGCCATTTGGTGGCGGTGGCGCTACGGAATTCCTTACATCATTACGGAACATTGGACGCTGTATTTGCCATTTCGGGCTCATTCTATCGGCTGGCTTCGCCGGCAGCTTACGCGGGTCGTTGTGCGCCGCGCCGCGGCGCTGCATACCGTATCGAAGGCGCTACAACAAGCTATGCAAAACCTGGGATTCAGAAATGACGCCAGCGTAGTCATTGCTAACGTAGTCGATACGGCGCTTTTTTGCCCCCCAGATGCTACGCGCGCTCCCCAGACGCTTTTGCACGTGGCCGCTTTTCACGAAGACGTTAAAAATCTGACCGGCATTCTGCGGGTGGTGGCTGGCTTACGCTCAACTTGGCCTAACCTGCGCATACATCTGGCTGGCTATGGCCCCGATGAAGTGCGCGTACGGCGCGTGGCCCAGGAACTAGGGTTGCTCACCGATGGCACGGTTACTTTCTTAGGTAAACTTTCGCATGCCGCCGTTGCCACTCAAATGCAACGCGCCACGACGCTGGTTTCCTTTAGCCGCGCCGAAACTTTTGGCTGTGTATTGCTAGAGGCCCGGGCTTGTGCTTGCCCCGTCGTGGCCACGAACACGGGCGGGGTTCCGGAGTTGTTTCAACCTTCCGGCCGCTTTGGTCTACTCGTAGCTCCTGATGATGAAACTGCCCTAGCGGCGGCTTTAGTAGCGGTATTGAGCGGCAGCGCAGCTTTTGAGCCCGACCTCCTTCGCTACGATGCTGAGCTTCGCTGTAGTCCGGCACGAGTTGGCAGCCAGTTCGCGGCTTTATACGCAAGCATACTGCGGCCCGCTGGGGGGCAAAATTCGGTGCAACTCAGCACTCCTTCAGCGCTTGTCTCATGCTGAAGCGGGTCTTCCAAAATATAGTCACGCGACTAGCGACGGCCGGAGGTAGCTTTGGTATTGTGTGGCTCACAGCTCGCTATTTAGGGGCAGCCGGCCGCGGCGCTATCAGCCTTTTCGTGACCGATTGTGCGTTGCTATTGCTGTTCGTCGGGCTGGTGGGCGGCGTTTCACTTATGTATCTGGCGCCGCGCCGCAACGTCTGGAACTTACTGATACCGGCTTACATGTGGGCCTCAATGGTATGTACCATAGGCGCAGTGGGTATTTGGGTGTGGCGGACAGTGTCCTTCAGCTACGTGGGGCATTTGTGGGGCGTATGTCTGTTGCAGGCATTTTTCCTGATAAACGCGGGGCTATTGCTAGGGCGGCGACAAGAGCGCACCTACAACTCCTTGCTGCTATTAGCTACCGGCTTGCAGGGCGGCTTGCTCCTGTTGGCTTTTACGCTGGGCCATTGGCACGCAGTTGAGGCGTACTATTACGCCGCTTACATCGCCCAAGGCATTCCTTTTCTACTGAGCCTAGTGCTACTCTACCACTTAGCCGACCGTTGGCAGATGAGCCGTCGGCTGCGCGCTTCGGCACGCGAGTTGGCGCGTCACAGCCGCGCTGCCCATCTGTCCAACATTCTATCCTTCATCAACTTCCGCCTCAGCTATTACTTCGTTGCCTATTATGCTGATACCCATTCCGTAGGAGTATTGTCCGTGGGGGTTGCGCTTACGGAGGCGGTTTGGGTGATTGCGCGTAGTGCTTCGCAAAGCCAATATGTCGACCTAATTTATGCGGCCGACAAACGCTCTCAGGTGGCTCCTACCCTGCGCGGTGTTCGCCTCACACTGCTAAGCACGACGGCTATAGTACTGGGGTTATGCCTGCTGCCAGCTAGCGCGCTGGCCGCTGTGTTCGGGGCTGACTTTGGGGAAGCGCGGCCCGTTATCCTGCTGCTGGCTCCGGGAGTAGTGGCCATGGCGGTCAGCATTATTCTCAACTCCTACTTTGCCGGTTTAGGACGCTATCAGGTTAATACGGCGGCGGCCATTGGGGGGCTTTTTGTCACGGTTCCGGCGTGCTGGCTACTGATTCCCCAGTGGGGAATTGAGGGAGCAGCAACGGCGGCTACCTTGTCCTACCTCTTCTCGACTGCGTATCTGCTGCGGGCTTTCCGAGTTGCCAACGGTCTACCACTAAGCGATTTATTGCCTGGAAAAGCTGAGCTGCACTACCTTATTCAACTGCTGCGTCTTCAAAAAAGCAAAGTTGAGCCCCCAAGAGAAGTAGCCGTTAAATAGATTTTCACCAGCTCATTAAGCGCCATTGCACTTTTTTTCGCCGGGTTACTGCGGCTGAATGTGTACCGAAAATGCGGGCACTGGATCCGCCAGCGGATTGGGGGCAGAGGCAAGCAGCGGCTCGGGCAAGTACATGGCACAGAGCGTATTCGCTACCTGCACTAGTTGCCCCCCAGCGTCAGGGGGCAGTCCGGCCATGATGCCGGCCAGCACTTCCCAGCGTGGCTGACCCGGTTGCCGGGCCGCGTCGTGCCACACGACTATCGTGCGGGGATGGACTAAATGTTCAAATACGCGGCGCGTATCCATGCGTACCGCTTCGTAGTGGTGGTCGCCGTCAATAAAAATCAAATCAAAAGCCTGGCCCAGTCCCGACAAGTCATAAGTGGCGGAGTTGCCATAGAGATGCTGCACATTAGCCAAGTCTTTCGAGAAAAACCCATGTAGCTCGGCGTAGCGGGCAGGCAACCCCATAGCCCGCATTTCGGCTGCCGATAGGTTGAGCGTATGAACCGACTTGACTACCTCCGCCACATTGGCCGCGCTTTCGCCCCGCCACGTCCCGATTTCGAAGTAGCGACAACCGGTTATAGAACGGGCCAGACCACGCAATAAAGCCAGGTCCGTAGGTAGCGAGCCACCGTCGCGAAAGGCAAACGGCTGCACAGTATCGCCGCTGGGGGGCAAAAACGACGTGAGCGCTACTGTCGGCAACCCCTGCGCTGTCAGGCTGTGGCGGCCGGCGGCGTGGGCCAAGGCCTGGCGCTGCCACGCCACTTCATCGGCGGCTAGTACATGGTTGAGCAACCACGGATTCCGCACAAGGCTACCGAGCGCCCGCAGGGTTTTGGTAAGGCGAGACACAGTGTGGCAGGGCGGGTTTAGGCGTGAAACTAGCTGATCGGCACTTTTTTCAGAATGGCCTCAATCAAATCCTGCGTACGGATGCCATCGGCTTCGGCTTCGTAGTTGAGCAAAATGCGGTGATTGAGCACATCGGTGGCTACCTCTTTAATGTCTTCGGGCAATACGTAGTCGCGGCTGTCGAAGAAGGCGACAGCTTTGGCAGCGCGGTGCAAAGCAATGCTGGCCCGAGGGCTTACCCCAAACTGCACGTACTGCGCAAACTCGGCCAAATCGTACTCAGCGGGCTTGCGGGTAGCAAACACCAGCTCCACAATGTATTTCTCCAGGGTTTCCGAAATCTGAACCTGATTGATTAGGCCACGCACGCCAAACACGTCTTCCTTGGTAAGCACCGGACTGACATCGCCCACGTAGCTGAGGTTGGCCATGCGGCGCATCACCTCCAATTCATCGGCTTTCTTCAGGTAATCGACATACACTTTCATCATGAAGCGGTCGACCTGAGCTTCGGGCAGCGGATATGTACCTTCCTGCTCCACTGGGTTTTGCGTAGCTAACACCAGGAAAGGCAAATCAAGCGGGTAGGTGGTCTCGCCGATGGTGACCTGTCTTTCCTGCATGGCTTCGAGCAGGGCACTCTGTACTTTGGCTGGGGAGCGGTTTACTTCGTCGGCCAGTACCAAATTGGCGAAAATAGGCCCTTTCTTAACCTGAAATTCCGACTGATTCTGATTGTAAATCATGGTGCCGACCAGGTCGGAGGGCAACAAGTCGGGTGTGAACTGCACGCGCTGAAAATGCAGGTGCAGCACTTTGGAAAGCGTGCTGATGGTCAGTGTTTTGGCCAGACCAGGCACGCCTTCCAGCAAAATATGCCCCCCCGTAAATAACCCAATCAGCAGCCGATTAACCATGTATTGCTGCCCTACTACCACTTTGCCTACTTCGGCAAACACCTGCTTGATTTTATCCTGGTAATAAGCAAGCTGATCGGCGGCGGAGGCGGTAGAATCGGGAGCGGCCATAGGGGAGAGCGAGGAGGAAAGGCTTAAAAGTAGTGATTCGGATGCTTAGCGGCCGAAGCATTTTGCGGTCGGGAGCGTACTACAACTCCGGTTTTGCTGCCTTAGTCTGTCTACGGCCATATTTTCTCTTAAACTCCTCACCTATTTGGTGCTGCGCACTTGGTGCTGCGGACTGAAATATACCCGAAACGTAGTGCCTTGGCCCACGGTGCTTTCCACTTCCACGTGGCCGCCAGCCTGCTGAATAATTCGGTTGACGAGGTGCAAACCCATGCCGGAGCCCGCTACGTGGTCGTGGAAGCGCCGAAACATTTGAAATAGCTCCGCACCATGGCGGACCATGTCAATTCCCAACCCATTGTCGGCTATGGTGAGAACGGGAACGCCGTCGATTAAATCGGTGCGCACCCGGATATAGGGCGGCCGGCCGGGCATAGCGTACTTCAGCGCGTTGCTGAGCAGATTATAGAGCACGCTTTGCAAGTTGCTACGCACAAACCACAGCGTGGGCACGGCAGTGGTATCCAGATCAAATTTGCCCCCCACTTCCTCTACCTGCTCTTGCATACTGCGAATAACCGACTGCGCAAGCAACTTAACGTCCACAGCCTCGGCGGGAACCTGCTCGTGGCGGCGCTGCACCTGCACTAGGTCGGCCAGGTCCTGAATGGTGCCATAGATGCGCTGTAGCGCTTCTTCAAACATGGCAATCAGCTCGGCCGTGTCGGGGTCGTTGAAATGGGTAGTGCGGGTCAGCTCCTCAAAAATGCCCGCCATATTGTAAATGGGCTGCCGGAGGTCGTGCGAAGCAGTATAGACGAAGTTGTCCAGGTCCTGATTGATGCGAATCAATTGAGCGTTTTGCGTCTGCAGGTGCTGTTGCGCTTGCTTGAAATCATCAATATCGGTGCACGATCCAAACCACTTTATCACCTCGCCGGCGGTATTACGCAGGGGCTCGGCTCGGCCCAAAAACCAGCGGTAGCCCCCCTGGCGCGATACAAACCGGTACTCAATCTCATATTTGCCCCCCGTCCGGGCGGCTTCGGCCCAAGCTGCCTGGGAGCGTTGCTGGTCGTCGGGGTGAATAAGATTCAGCCACGCTACCGAACCCAAACTTTCACTTGGATGAAAGCCCGTGGCATCCCACAATTGCTGATTGAAGTAGTCTACTTCACCGTCGGCCGCAGCCGTCCACACAATTTGGGGGATACTCTCGGCGAGGAAGCGGAACTGCTCATCGCGGCCCCGTAGCTCCGCTTGCAGCGCCGTGGTCTGTTGGCGGGCCCGCACCTGCTCCGTTACATCGATTCCAAAGCCGAGAATACCCTGAGTCTGCCCTTTCGCATCGTACAACGGTTGGTACACAAAGTCGAGGTAGTATTCCCGGTTGCCGCCAGTTCCAGGATCAAACAAGGTGATGGGTGTTTCGCGCCCTATGTATGTTTTTTTCGAAGTATACACCTCGTCCAACAGCGCTACGAACCCTTGCTCCACTAGCTCCGGGAGTAAATCGGCCACTCGTCGGCCAAGTTTTATGCGCCCGCCCATGAGAACGTTATAGCCCGGATTGACAAAGGCATAGCGGTGTTCGGGGCCCGTTACGGTGGCAATGTACGCCGGCACCTGACTCAGAATCTGCTGCAGTTGCTGATCCTTAATCAACAGTTGGTCCTGCAGGTCGCGCAGGTCGTGAATGTCGGTGCTCGAGCCATACCAGCGCCGCGGCAGCCCGGTGGTCACGTCCAGGTCGGGAACGCCCTGCCCCAGATACCAGCGGTACTGCCCATCGTGACGGAGCATGCGAAACTCGCACCGCCACGGCCGCAACTCGTTGGTGGCGACTTGTATTTCTTTTTGCAGCGCTTCCAGATCGTTGGGGTGGACGATATCAGCCCAACTGCTCTGCAAAGCCGCGTCAGCACTCATACCCGTATAGGCGAACGACTGCGGGCTGATGTAGCTTAGCCGTCCGTCGGTTTCGGTCACGAAGGTGATAAGCGGCAGGCTCTCGGCCATCATCCGCAGCTCCCGGTCGCGCCGACTCATTTTGGCCTGCAACACCTGGGTCTGCCGGCGTGCTTTTACCTGCTCCGTTACATCGTAGGCAAATACGGCAACGCCCACAGTAACTCCATTTTCCCGGAAAGCCTGATAGGTGAAGTTGAAATAGATGGATCTGGAGCCATTACCAGACCGCTCATATACCTGAAACGGCAACTCATTCCCAAAAAAGTTTCGCCCGTGTGGTACACCCGATCAAGCAGTTCCATAAAGCCCTGCTCTACGGTTTCAGGCAGCGCCTCAATCATGGCTTGCCCCATCAGTTCCCGATCCGGAAACAGCTCTTGAAACCTAGGATTGAAGTACTCGAAACGGTGCTCTGGGCCGCGCAGAATGGCAATACTGGCCGGAGTTTGCTGGAAAAGCTGATAAAACGTTTCGCGCTGTTCTATCAGCTGCAAGGAGCCAGCCTGCACTTCCTCCATTAAAGCCTCCGCCCGTTGGCGGGAGCGCACTTGCTCGGTCACCTCCACGATAAAGGCCAGTACTCCCTGAATTTGCCCCCCAGCATCGCGTAGAGCCTGGTAGGTAATATCAAGATAAGTCGGTCGGCGCTCACCCCTCACGGGATCTACCAATTCAAGGTAGGTTTGGAGATTAGCCACCGATTCACCCGTTTGGTAAACGCTATCAAGTTTATCGATAATACCTTGCTCTACCAGCTCCGGCAAGCATTCAGCCACCGGTTTGCCCAATTTGGCCCGGTAGCCTACCAATAGGTCGTACCCGGGATTGGTGAATGCATAGCGATGATCAGCGCCTTCGAGCGTAGCAATGAGGGCCGGACTTTGGCGCAGAATCTGGTGGAGCTGCTCGTCCTTTGCCGCTAGCTGTTGCTGAAAGCGCTTATGCTCATCAATATCGGTATTGGTGCCTACCCATCGCAATATGCTGCCATTAGCCGCGCGAATAGCTTCACCGCGGGCCAAAAACCAACGGTAGCCTCCTTGCCGATCACGCCAGCGGTGCTCGGTTTCAAACACTGTTCCTTGGCTCACGGCCGTTTGCCAGCGCTCCACGGTGGTTGCAAGGTCGGCGGGGTGGACAAATCCTTCCCAGCCCCAGTCCTGCATCTCCTCAAAATTGCTCCCTGTAAAGTCGTACCAACGCTTGTTGTAATAAGTTACGCCCCCATCAGGCCGTGAAACCCAGGCCATTTGGGGCAGGGCTTCCATTACCTGATGAAATTGTTGGTCCTGAAAGCGTACTTCTTCCATCAATTCAGCCGCGCGCTGCTTGGCTCGCACCCGCTCCGTTACATCTATTCCAAATACCAATACACCTTGCGTTTGTCCCTTGTCGTCGGTTAGGGGACGCAGCACTCCGTCGAAATACAAAGTTTCGCCGGGGGAGTTGGTTGCCGAAGCAGGCTGCTCGGTGGGCATTTCACTCAGCTCAAACGGTATTCCCGTCTGGTATACCTGGTCTACCAAGCGGATGTAGCCAGAATCAACCAGCGAAGGGCGAGCTATGGCAGCTGGCGTACCGAGCGTTGCTGCCTCACCCAACAGCTGTTGGGCTTGCTCATTAATAAAGCCGTACACATGACCAGGGCCTAAAAGGGTGGCTATCTGAGCTGGCACCTGCCGTAAGATTTGCTGTAGCTGCTGGTCGGATACTACTGGCTGCTGATGCTTCTGCACCGTTTCCGTGTCGGCGCTATTCCAGTGGATCGTTTGGCTGGTGTTTTCGTGCGAGGCAGGTGCCGGCCCAGCTTCCACACTATACAGAACGTAGCGTATTTTGTCCCCCGCGCCTACCACCGGCCACGCCCGGCTGTGCCAACTGCGTATGTCACCACCTGATGCATTAATCGAAACTGCCACCACAGGGTTTACAGTAAGCGTCTGCTCATGGGAGGTGTGATGGTCCAGCACATGACGTAAGGACGCATACAGGCTTTGCCGCGCGCTTCCTTGCTCGGGCAAAACCTCTTTTAATGGTTTGCCCAGAAGCTGCTCCTTTGCTTTTCCGGTTGCTCTTTCCAGCCCAGCCGAAACCGCTACAATAACCAATTCAGGACTACAAGCCAGATAGCTACCTGGCAGCGTTTCGAATAAGGCTTGATAGTCAACAGAATCTGCGGTCATACAAGTGGAGCACTGCCTTTAGGCGCAAGTAAGGCACCCAACACTAATCATAAAAGTAAGGTACGCTACCGGGCGCATTTCAACCTACAGATTCTGATATAAAGCAAAAAAGCCCCCTGCACAGTTGGCAGAAGGCTTTTAAAGTACCAGAGACGGGAATCGAACCCGTACTTCCAAAGGAAACAGCATTTTAAGTGCTGCGTGTCTACCTATTCCACCACTCCGGCTCTTGCTTGGTTCTTACCCCGGTATGTTGGAGTTTGAGCGTGGCAATTTGGGCACAATAACTGTAAATTCTCAATTCTATGATCATTATTTACGCCATTCACGTGATGGAGTTCCAGTGGAATGGGTTGTTTTAGCCACTCACTCATCCTACACCGCTCGCATTGATGAAGCTTAAGACCAGCATTTAACAACCGATATTTCAGTCGATTGCTCGATGTGTACTTAGAATTTTGGACGAGAACATTCTCCCACGAAAAGCATTTTGCAAATGGTTGATACCGGTCGCCCACATTCCAGCCCTTACCAGTAAAATGGCTTCTATCAAGGGCTAGCTTATCGATACGCGCTTGCACCGTCTTATAATTGCCCCCCGCCGGCACCAGCCCTAACTGCACAATTACTTGTGCTATTGATAAACTTTGGGCTACAGCCTCGCTAAACTCCTGGTCCGATATCTTTCTTCGCATGCAAAAAATGTCTGCGCAAAGATAGCCACATCGCTAAAACAGGTAGACATGTATTTATCAAGCTAAATACATGTCTACCTGTTTCCCTGCCCACGTATTGAACAGACAAAAAACAAAAAAGACGCCCCGTTCAGGAAGCGTCTTTTTTGTTTTGGAGCGGGAGACGAGGTTCGAACTCGCGACCTCGACCTTGGCAAGGTCGCGCTCTACCAACTGAGCTACTCTCGCTTGAGGTACGCCGCCGAAGCAGCGAATGGTGCGACAAAAGTACAACGTATTTCGCTTTTGTCAAGAGGTGAGGCCACATTTTTCTTGATTTATCTTGCAAAAAAGTTGCTTCGCCCTCATTGTCAGGCACTTTTTTTACTTCTGCTTCAACTCTTTGTTTTGCGCACCATCAAATCCAGGGACTTATTTGCCCCCCAGCGCCAGTTTCAGCTCATTCAGCTTCAGCAGTGCTTCGATGGGCGTAAGCGTATTTACATCAAGCTGCTGAATAAGTTCGCGTACGCGCTCCAAGGCGGGGTCGGCGGGCTCAAACATACTCAGCTGTAGGCTCGGACGCGGGGCCGTAGCTACGGCCGCCACGGGCTGGGCCCGTGGGCCGCGCTGGGGGGCTTTTTCGTGCGTATGGCCGTTGAGCGGCAGCACCTTACCACCTTGCTGCTCGGGCTCCAATCCTGCCAATAGCTCATCAAATTCAGTGGGCGCATCTGCTTCGCCATCGCCGGCGTGAGCCCGCTCCTGCTCCAAGTGGTGCATAATCTCGTTGGCTCGCAGTACCACCGAAGTAGGCATACCCGCCATGCGTGCCACGTGAATACCAAAGCTATGCTCCGAACCACCCGCCACCAGCTTGCGCATAAAGAGAATGCGCCCATCGGCTTCCTTCACGGCCACGTTGTAATTGCGCACGCGGGGGCAGTCGTCGGCGAGCTGGTTTAGCTCATGGTAGTGCGTAGCAAACAGTGTTTTGGCCCGCGCTTTTGGGCTATTGTGCAGGTGTTCCACAATGGCCCAGGCAATGCTGATTCCGTCGTACGTGCTGGTGCCGCGCCCAATTTCATCCATCAGCACGAGGCTGCGGTCGGAGAGGTTGTTCAGGATGCTGGCCGTTTCAGTCATCTCCACCATAAAGGTACTTTCGCCCTTGCTGAGGTTGTCGGAAGCACCTACGCGGGTGAAAATTTTGTCAATGACACCAATAGTGGCCGCATCAGCGGGTACGAAGGAGCCGATTTGAGCTAGCAGCACAATAAGAGCCGTCTGGCGCAATAGTGCCGACTTACCCGCCATATTAGGACCCGTAATGACCACAATCTGCTGGTCATCCTGGTCCAAACAAATATCGTTCGGAATGTAAGCCTCACCGGGGGGCAATTGTCGCTCGATCACCGGGTGGCGACCTTGGCGAATGTCGAGAATGCCACCATCATTCACCGTTGGCTTCACATAGTTGTATTGGCGCGCGGTGGCCGCAAACGAGGCCAGGCAATCGAGCACGCCAATGGCGCGGGCATTCTGCTGAATCTGCGGCACATAGTCGGCAGCAGCTTGCACGAGCTCGTTGTAGATATTCTGCTCGATGATGAACAAGCGGTCCTCAGCGTGCAGAATTTTCTCTTCGTAGGTCTTTAGCTCCTCCGTAATGTAGCGCTCGGCGTTTACCAGCGTTTGCTTACGAATCCAGGTGGTTGGCACTTTGTTCTTGTGCGCATTCGACACTTCCAGGTAATAGCCAAATACCTTATTGTAAGCTACTTTCAGCGAAGAAATACCCGTATTCTGCTGCTCACGCTGCTGCAACTGCAACAGATAGTCCTTGCCCGAAAAAGCAATACTGCGCAGCTCGTCCAACTCCTTATCGATGCCGTCGTTCAGCACGCCTCCCTGGTTGGTAAGCACAGGCGCGTCGGGCCGAATTTTGGCCGTAATATCTGTTCGCAGTGTGTCGCAGGCGTTCAGCTGATCAGCTAGCTTCTGTAAGGCGCGGATGCCTGAACCGGCTAGCACAGTCCGAATGGGGCCAATGGCCTCCAACGCCCGACTCAATTGCAGGAGTTCGCGCGGGTTGATTCGGCGCACGGCCACCTTCGAAATCAGGCGCTCTAAGTCATTGATCTGCCGCAGGTTTTGGGTTATTTCTCCTAAAAGGTCGGTATCAGCCAACAAAGCCTCTACAGTATCCAGCCGGCGCTGAATCTGGGCGGCTTCTTTCAGCGGCAACACTACCCACTTGCGTAGTAGTCGGGCGCCCATCGGCGTTACTGTTTGGTCCAGAATATCAATTAAGGGCACACCGCCCAAGTGCTGGGGCTGTACCAGCTCCAGGTTGCGCACGGTAAAGCGGTCCAGCCACACGTATTTGTCCTCCTCAAGTCGCCCAATGCCGGCAATGTGGCCCACATTGGTGTGCTTGGTTTCGGCCAGATAGTGCAGAATGCAGCCCGCCGCCGTGATGCCCTCGCGCAGACCATCGATGCCGTACCCTTTAAGCGAGGTAGTTTTAAAGTGGCGCGTGAGTGTATCGTGGGCGTAATCAAAGCCAAATACCCACTCATCAAGCGCGTAGTGGCAAAAGTCGGGGCCGAAATGCTGCTCAAACTCTTGACGACTTTTCTTGCAGAAAAGCACTTCGGCCGGACCAAAGTTTTGGAGCAGCTTGCCTAAGTACGGTACGTCGCCCTGCGCCACCAGAAACTCGCCGGTGCTGATGTCGAGGAAGGAAATGCCGGCTTCCTGTTTGCCAAAATGCACCGCACAGAGGTAGTTGTTGGACTTGCGCTCCAGCACATTATCGTTGAAGGACACGCCGGGCGTTACCAACTCCGTCACGCCACGCTTCACCAGGCCCTTGGCTTGCTTGGGATCTTCGAGCTGGTCGCAGATGGCCACGCGTTGCCCAGCACGCACCAGTTTGGGCAGATACGTATCGAGGGAATGGTGAGGAAAGCCCGCCAATGCCACTTCCGAAGAGGTGCCAGCACCGCGCTTCGTGAGCACAATGTCCACGATACGACTCGTGGTGACAGCGTCCTCGCCGAAGGTTTCGTAAAAATCGCCTACCCGAAACAGGAGCAGCGCACCGGGGTACTGCTGCTTTAGCTGGTAATACTGACGCATGAGGGGCGTCGTTTCGAGAGTAGGCGCCACGGCGGCGTAAGCTTCGGAGCGCGGACCTGGGCCTTTTTTGACTTTTGTTTTCAACTGTTTCTGTGCTTTTGGGCCACTCTTGGCCAGCGCGCCGGAACGCGTTCCTACCTTTGCGCTATGCGCAAACTTTCGATGGAAGAACTGAACCGACTGACGGTGGCAGACTTCAAAAATACGCAAAAAATCCCCCTAACCCTCGTGCTCGATAACGTGCGCAGCCTACATAATGTGGGCGCCGCCTTCCGAACCGCCGATGCATTTGCGGTAGAGAAAATCTGGCTCTGCGGCATCACAGGGCGCCCGCCGCACCGCGAGATTACCAAGACGGCCTTAGGCAGCACGGAGTCGGTAGCGTGGGAATTTGCCCCCCAGACCACCGATGTAGTGCGCCAGCTGCAAGCCGCCGGCTACGTGGTGATTGCCGTGGAGCAAACGGATAGTAGCCAGTCGCTCAGTGCTTTCCAACCTGATCCAACGAAACCCTACGCGCTGGTGATGGGCAATGAGGTGTTTGGAGTGGAAGACGAAGTATTAGCCCTCTGCGACGCGGCCGTAGAGATTCCACAATTCGGCACCAAGCACTCCTTGAACGTATCAGTAGCGGCGGGCGTGG
This sequence comes from Hymenobacter radiodurans, assembly GCF_004355185.1. Classification (NCBI taxonomy): domain Bacteria; kingdom Pseudomonadati; phylum Bacteroidota; class Cytophagia; order Cytophagales; family Hymenobacteraceae; genus Hymenobacter; species Hymenobacter radiodurans. The sequence continues at coordinate 501,908 of NZ_CP037922.1, read as the reverse complement.
TACTTTGGGACTTCATGCGGAAGATGGGTTTTGGCAACTAGCTAGCATCGGGCTGGGGGGCTTTTTTAGTCCGTGATTACAGCCCACAAAAAAGCGGCAGCCCCAATGTGGAGCTGCCGCTTTTTTATTTGGCGAAGAGCTATTTCGTGATCAGCACTTTGCGCATGGCGGCGTCGCCTTCTACGCCCACACTCACCATGTACATGCCAGCGGAAAGCGCACTCAAATCGAGTGCTTGCTTCAACTCAGTTTGTGCACCAGCCAATGAATGACGCAGCACTACCTGCCCCAGATTGTTGCGCACGATAATCTGCAAATTGGTAGTGGGCTTCGCAAAGCGGGCCTGCACCGTGAATTTGCCTTCACTTGGGTTGGGGTACACGTTCAGGCCGCCAGTCTTTTTCAGCTCAGAAGCTAAGCTGGTAACGGTGTTATCCTGAATGCGCAGATTGTCGATGGCCCAGCCCCAGCCGTGCGCACCCGGATCGGCGAACAGGCGGAAGCGCAGCCGCACTACGTCGCCAGCGAGGAAGTAGCCGTTGTCGCGCAGGTTCATCGCACGGGGCAAAAAGAGCGCCTGCGTACCCACCGCCGTAGAGTTTTGCTCTCCATCAATGGTGCTATTATACACGGCTAACCACTCCTCTTTATCACGGGAATCGTAGCCATCAGCCACTGGGTTCCAGGTCTGACCGCCATCCTTGCTACCTTCTACTACAACATAGTCGAAGAACTCGACACTAGGGAAAGGAGCACCGTCCGTACCCGGCTCCACTAGCACTACCTCATCGAAGGTAATCGTAGACTTTGCCGGATCAGCCTCGACAATAATCGGGGTGAGCAGCTGATAGATCAGCGTATTATCGGCATCAGGGTAAGGATGAACGGAGTGGATGGCCAGATCATTAAAGCCGGTTGGCTGCGCGATGGAGAAGCCATTGCCCACAAAATCGGGGGCGTAGTTGCTGTAATCGCGTTGAAATTATTGACGTAGGAAGCCTGGGGGCTTTTATACTAACCACCGGCACCCGGTAGGCGCCACTGGCCGGACTTACCGTTTGGTTGGCATTAGAAGAGGCATCGCGGGCGATAAGGCGGTAGGAAATTAAGTCACCGGCCACAATGGGCGCGCTCCCCGTGCTGGCAATGGAGCCTCTATACGTAATGTTATCAGCCTGGCGCGTTAGGTTGAAGGTGGGTCGGGCCACGCCATTTACGCTGTATTCAACCGACACAGATGCTATTCCAATATTATCACTGGCCTGGGCCGTCAGCACTAAAGGCAGGTTGCTGACAAAGATGAACGGCGCTGGCTGATGAACCAGTGCCGGCGGCACAACGTCGGGACCAACGAAGAATTGGTAGCGCGGCTGCGTATTAGGCGCATCCGTAGCCAATAGCACCCCAGGGGCCGTGTATGTGCGGCCCGTTTCCACATCAGCGGCCGAGATATAATAGCTTACCCGCCGGCCTAAGCCTGGATTGGGAATGGTGGCCGTGTACTGCGTAGAGCCGCTGGCCGCCGTCATGGGCAGCACAATATCGGTGGCACCCGGCGCGTCGGTACCATTGTCGACGCGGTAATAGAGGCGCACAGAGCCCGGTACGATAGTACCGTCACTCACCACATTCGCCCGCACTACAAAGTCTTGGGCGGTTTCGGTGTCGCGCAAGGAAGGATTATGACGAATAGCGGTGTTAAACCAACCCATTTCGTCGAACATTTTGAGCGTAATGGGGCCGGGGTTTTGAATGGCCTCGGCGGCTCCAACCTGGGGTGTCATCAAAGAATTCGGGTCGCCAGCACGGTAGGACGTTTCATTCAAGTGTGAAATGCTGGAGCCTCCATCATATTTGGTGGGTGCGTACAAGCGGGCGCGCTGCCCATTTGTTACAGCGTTAACTAAGGGGCTACCGAAGTACAAGTCATTACTGGTGAATTGTGCAGCAAGGTTCACGGAAGGGCTTGGAAACAGACTGCTGCTAGCCAGCCGCTGCCCCCGCCATTTTCGATGTAGGTAGAGAAAACCCATGGAAAGCCGGAGCTATTTAGGCTGGCTACTGCCCCTGTTACGGGAGGCGGATCGGTGTAGCTAGAAGCCGACACAAAGCCCAGGCCGTGGCCTAGCTCGTGCAGCACTACCGTTACCAAGTCGTATTTGCCGGCGGGCGGCAGACCATCGAGGCCCAAGTACCAATCGAAGTTGCTGCTGAACTCGGCGCTGATGTCGGCATTAGTGCCATTCAGGTCCTGGCCGGCAATTTTTTCAGCCAGTGCTACCGGATACCAGATGTTGCTTTTGGGAGCACCCGGCAGGTTCCGATAAATCTGGGTGGTACCGGCGGCGCCAAGCACGCCTTCATCCAGGGCTTCCCAGCGCGCTTCAACCCGGATAACGACCGGCGAGAAGAGTAAAGATTGCCAGATATCGACCGCTTTCTGGAAGGCCGCGCGGGCATCAGGCGGGAAGCCAATGTAGGTAACCTCAATGCGGGCCTGATCGGCAGTGGGCCGACCGGCACTCCGGTTGAGGAACTGGGCCGGGGGCGCCACGTAGGTGTGCATGTTCTCGGGCCGGGCGTAGCATATTATGGGTTTCGCGGGCCGCGACTCCAGCGGCAGCTCGGCCTGCGACACCAGCTTTTGCTGCGCGCGCGCGGTGCCCAACGCTCCGCATGCTAGTAAAGAGAGTAAGAGTAGTTTTTTCACAAATGAACGAACGGCGTATTCGGCCAATAAAAGCTGTAGATCCTTAAATTTAGAGTATCACGCTCATTTTTCCGAAAAAATATCCCTTCTTACTGGTATGCTCCTATTGGCTTCGGCATTTGGGCCGAATCTGGGCTCTTTTTATGACAAAGCTATTTTGTATTAGGGCTTTACCCAGCCTGCTTTTATTGTTAGCTGTTACTTGCCTGGTGGCTTGCCGACCAGTACAGGCCGCCACCGAAAAGCTCATGCAATTGGAGCGCACCGCCTGCATGGGTCCTTGCCCCGTCGATCAGATTACGGTGTACACCGATGGCCGCTTGGAATATAAAGGCGGCGAAAATGCCCCCCGCCAAGGCACGTATGCGGGGCGCTTGACGGCGGCCGAGCGGAAGCAGCTTATCGCCAAGTTCGACGCGGCTAGTTTTTTTGCTTTGCAGGACAGCTACACCTCTACCAAGCTCGACTATCCTACGAAGTACATTACCTACTGGAAGGGAGGTAAGAGCAAGCGTATTCGGGATTATGACGGCGCTCCGGCGGCTCTCAAAGGCTTAGAAGCAGAATTAATTAAACTAATAAAAGCTGACCGCTGGCAGCAGAGCGCCGTGCCGGCCAAATAGTGCAGGTATAGAGCGTAAACCTTGCTGATTACCTTAGCTTTCACCACTCAATTCCCTCATGTAAGCCGCTGGGGGGCTTTTTTTCTTATGAGCCAGACTTCTGCCGCTTTTACTCCCGCCGACCGCGACGCTGCCATTCTTAGTTCGCGCCCGCTGGTTGAAACGGCCTTTTTGCCCCCCACCGCCGATGGCCCCACCGTGGGCGACTTTCTGCACCGTACGCTCCGGCCCGTGCTGAAGCTACAAAATGAGTTGCTGCTGCTGCTGGTGGCCGATTTTATTCAGGAACACCACATTCCGTTTCTCACCTCAGCGGTAGTGGAGCAGCAGCGGGTGGTGGCGGAGCTGCTCACGCGCAATGTGAAGCTGCGCTACCTACTGGTGGGCACGGTGGTTGGGTTATTGACGCAGAGTGAGTTGGCTTTTTACCGCCCCCACCGCGCAGAACTGAACCGCCGCCTGTTGGAGCTGGCTATTCGGCGGGTGCAGGACCATGTGGCTGCCCTAGCTACCCTACTTGCTGAAGGAACTGCGGCTGGGGAATGATTACACATTATGAGGCGCTGGAGGTGTCTGAGCAAGCGTCGGCGGCCGACATCCGGCAGGCTTATCGGCGCTTAGTACTCCTCACCCACCCCGACCGCACCCAAGATCCGGCCGCGCACGAGCGTTATTTGGCCGTAAACCGCGCTTACGAAATATTGAGCTTACCCGACAAGCGCAAGGCGTACGATGCCCGGTTGTGGGCTTTGCGCAATCCGCCTTCGCCGGTGGTGTCTCGCCCTGTTGTTCCGCGGCACCCCGATCCGGCTTATCGAGGACCGATGCCGCGTCCTGTGCGCCGCGTTAGCTTGCAGGAACGCTATGCAGCCCAATATGCACGCGTATTAGGTGGGCTGCGCCCTATTATGCTAGGTAGCCTAGCATTATGCTTGACTTTTATAATCGATTATTCTTTAGCCTACGAACAGGTAGAGCGCATCGAAGAGTCACTTTTCGACGTGTACTATTCGGGAGGTTCTAAGCATAGCCGCGGCACTCGCCACACTTATTTTCACCACCGAACGGACCAAGGTCGCTTTGATAGCGATGAAAGTATCGCACTAGGCGAAGCTGTACGTGTAGAGCGCACTCCAATCATTGGCAAGGCTTTACAAGTGGTACGTAGCAATGGTCAGTATATAATACCCATGAACCTGTATACAGAATCGTTGGTGATGCCATTGCTACTTTTTATTAGCGCGGGCCTAACACAGATAAAAAGGCTCGGTAATGATGCCCGATTAGGGACAGGTCTAATGACGCTAGTGTTACTGATAGTGACCCTTTATTTATTGATCTCTGCTTAAAAACACGGTGCCCTAGCTTCTGACGTATCATATCGCTAGGGCACTGCAGGAAAAATAAAACGCTCAAATCGCGTCTTAATCGAAGCGTGAATCGCGCAGCTCCACTGGTGGCACCTTTTTGCGGAGGCGCAGATTCAGCAGTTCCACGCCCAGGGAGAAGAACATGGCGAAGTAGACGTAGCCCTTCGGAATTTCCTGGTGAAAGGATTCCATCACCAGCATAATACCGATCATAATCAGGAAGGACAGGGCCAGCATTTTTATCGTTGGGTTCTGATTTACGAAGTCGCCGATCATCTTGGCGAAAATCAGCATGATACCCATAGCGATGATAACCGCCAGAATCATCACTAGTACGTTATCCACCAAGCCCACGGCCGTCAGGATCGAGTCGAAGGAGAACACAATGTCGATGAGAATGATCTGGACAATGACGCGGGCAAAGCTGCTGTAATTGCCCGCTTCGTGGCTTTCTTCTTCGCCCTGAAGCTTGGTATGAATCTCGGTGGTGCTCTTAGCCAGCAGGAAAAGCCCCCCAGCGAACAAAATCAGGTCGCGGCCCGATACGCCGTGGTCAGCCGCCAGAAAGGGAAGATTGATTGTAAACAAGGGCTCCTTCAGGCTGACAATCCAGGTGATGCTCAACAGCAATCCGATGCGAAACAGCAGCGCCAACATCAGGCCTATGGTGCGTCCGCGCCCTTGTTGGTCCTTCGGCAACCGATTGACGATGATGGAGATAAAGATGATGTTATCAATGCCCAGCACCACCTCCATGAAGGTAAGCGTGAGCAGGCTGACCCAGGTATTAGGATCGGAGAAAACAGAAATATCGAACATTCAAACGCAGGTTTTGCAGAGTAAACGAAAAGCAATGGATCAAAGAAACAAAAAATGAGCAGAGGCCGCCGATTCAGCTACCAGCGGCGTCTGCTCCCTTCTCAAAAGCTGGCGTTAGCTTTTCATATTCACGAATTGCAGCGGAATGCCTAGGTCGGCGCCGCGCAGCAGGGCCATCACCTGCTGGAGCTCGTCAATTTTTTTGGAGGCCACGCGCACCTGCTCATCCTGGGTTTGCACATCTACTTTCAGCTTGCTGTCTTTGATGAGCTTGCCGATTTTGCGGCTGGTATCTTTGTCGATGCCGGCCCGCACTTTCACCGTTTTCTTGACCAGCGCCCCGAGGCCTGCTCCTCTTCGGAGAAGTCGAGGCAGGTGCCGTCGAGGCCCTGCTTCACGATACGACCCAGCAGGATATCCTCCAAGGACTTCACGCGCATGGAGTTCTCGGAGCTGAGCTGAATGGTATTGGCTTTTTTGTCCAACTCGATGCCGCCCTTAGTGTCGCGCAGGTCGTAGCGGGTCTGAAGTTCTTTTTTGGCCGTATTCACCGCATTTTCGAGCGTCTGCGGATCTACTTTGCTAACAATATCGAAAGAAGGCATTGGTAGGATTTGAGGAGTGGAGTAATCTGTACGTCAGTCCGGCCGTCGGGGTGACGTAAGTGCCAAAGGTAGGCGTTTGCCAACGTTTGCGCACGGTTGTGCTTTAGGCTGTCAGTTCACAATTTGCCCCTCGCCACGTGCGGGTTTCCGTTATCTTGCCTGGCCACTCTGCCACTTCCTGCACATGATGGCTGGGGGGCAAATTGGCCTAGTCAACGCATCCACGCACCGTCATTCGATTTTCAATCACCGATGATTATCCGCCAGCCCAGTACCGCCGCCGACTTTGCTGCCTATTACGCCCTGCGCTACCAAGTGCTGCGCCAGCCCTGGCAGCAGCCTCCCGGCTCAGAGCGCTCCGACGACGACGCTGCCCCCACTACTCACCACGCCATGGCCGTAGCCGATGATGGTAGCATAATCGGGGTGGCGCGCGTGCAGCCGTCCGGACCGGGCCAGGTGCAGGTGCGCGCCGTAGCCGTGCACCCCGACTGGCACGGCCGCGGCATTGGGCAACAGCTCATGACGTATTTGGAAGAATACGCAGCCGCGCAAGGTTTTACAGAATGCATCCTCGACTCCCGCGAGTCGGCAGTAGGGTTTTATCAGAAGCTAGACTATGAGATTGTGGCGCCTTCGCATACGCTGTTTGGCGTCATTCCCCATTTTCGGATGCGCAAGTCACTGGCCACATAGCTATTGGCTTCTATGTCTAACGCTATGTGTACGATAGCCAAGTCTTTGGAAATTACTGGAGGGCGCCAAGTGTTATTGGGGGGCTTTTTTAAGAAGGAACCGTATCTTTTCAGCTACTATGGAACCTACTCAAAATGTTGCCACGCTTATAGCGCTGTACAATCAAATCAACAACTACGGCCGCACCAATGGGATGGAGCTCAGCATGACGAAGCCCGGCGAAGTGACCTACTCCATGAAGGTGCGCGAAGATCATCTGTCCTCGCCCGGCACCTGCCACGGCGGCGTGCTGGCCGGCTTGATGGACGCGGCGCTGGGCGCAGCCGCGCTCAGCCTGGCTTTTACCGCCAGCGAGTTAGTCTCAACGGTCGAATTCAAGATAAACTACCTGCTTCCCGTTCGTCTGCACGACCACTTGTTGGCTCGCGGCCATGTAGAGCACTCTGGCAAAACCCTCATTGTAGCCAGCGCCGATATCTATTGCGCCACCCGCGAAATAGTAGTAGCCCGCGGCCTCGGCACCTTCAATCGCTACCCCGCCGACAAGCGTGACTTTCACGAGTTACTATTCCCAAAGGAAGAGTAGTTGGATTAGCACGCCGCTTATCAAACTCCTGATCACTATTTATATTAAGACCGTCATGCAGCGCAGCGCGAAGCATCTCGCACGCAGTCGTTAGATTCACTAATCTAACCTCAGCACGCGAGATGCTTCGCGCTGCGCTGCATGACGGCCAAGATGATGGTTGAGGTATGTATAGTGGCAGTTGTAGTTTATTGGTCTCAATATTTACCTAAAAAGCCCCCCGTAGCTATATGGGGGGCTTTTTAGGTAAAGAAATTCGGCCCTCATTCTCTTGTTACAAGAGAATGAGGGCCGAAAGTGAATGGTCGCCGAACCGCTGGGTGGAATTAGAGCGGAATAAATTAGCTTACAAGTGCTCCGAGGTGTTGGCTGACTCGTGCTCTTCGTTTTCGGTTTCGTCGTCGTACTCGTCGCCTTCCTGTGGGGGCTGTACTTTACGCACGTTGCGGGCGCAGTCCTCGTCGCGGTGGTTGCGGCCCACGGTAAACTCTACCCAATCGCCCTCGTGCAAGTCGTTGAAATCGCCTTCCGACATGTCAGCGTAGCTGAAGAAGAGGTTATTGGGGGGCATTACCACGAAGCCAAACCCGTTTTTCAGGTTCTTGATCGTGCTCATTCCCACCGTGCCTACTGGACCGGCGGCCGTAGGGCCGGTTGGGCGGGCAGGCTTCACGGTAGGGAAAGGAGCAGGCTCGGGCTGGGTTACGAATAGATTTTCGATCAGCTCGTCGTTGCTGGCGAGGCCGGCGTCAATCACGTCGTGCATGGAGATGGGGTACGTAGCATGCTCCAATAGCTGCTGAGAAGCGCGCGTTACGCGGTTCTCGCCTTTGAAATCCACATACTTGAAGTCCCAGTTCAATAGCATCACGCGGGTGCCGATGGTGTTGAGCTTCTTGATCAGCGGGGCGTAGTCGCTGTCGCCGGCGATGAGCACAATCACGTCGAAGCTTTTGTGCAGGGCAAGCTCCAGGGCTTCTAGGGCCAGCCATACATCAATGCCTTTCTCCTGCAACCGGCCGTCGCGGGTTTTCAGCGGCATGTAGTGGGTAGTTACACCCAGGTGCATCAGAATATCGTCGAGCAGACGGTCGTGGAACAGGCGGTCTTTGTCGCGGGCTTCGGTAGCGCTTAGCCGGCCCCGGAAAAAGTGGGAGTCGGTCACCTGGCTCAGGCGAACGTCTACGTCTTCTTCTTCGGCTACTTGGTGGCGGATATATTCGTGTAGACCTTCTAGACTGATACGAGCTTTACGCTCATGCTGGAAGTAGTAGTAATCGCTGATTTTCAGGAAATAATTGCCGTCGTAGAAGACGCCTATCCGAATCAGAGGGCTATTCATCTGGTTCATACTAATAAATTTTTGTGCGCAAGTGAGGTGTGAAATAGGAGCGGGTAAATATGTTCGGCAGGGTAATCAAACAGTAGTAAATGGCCGGCCAAAGATACAAAGCACGCTGCTCGCACTACCTAGAATAGTTAAAGCAATACTTAAGTACCGCGTCGTTGGGTGAGCCAATCGCCTCGAATCACAACCGGAGGCGATGCTAGTTTAAGAGCTCGGAAAAGAAGAAGTTTAAATAAGAACTAAAGTAGAAAGCCACCAGGCGCTGCCGGAATCGCAGTATAACTAACTGAGTTAATATAAACGTAATATTAAAAAAAATATATTTAATACTACGTAGTTTACACCAGATTATTTGCTCCCCGGTATCTTTCGGTAGGCGAAACTAACTGCATCATTCTTAGAATACAAACTTTTGCCAGTGCATCTTTCTGTGCAATAATCTTTTTTAAGTCCATACGCGATATACGTAGGGGTCTCTGCGGCTTTCCCGGAGCCTTTCTATGACTTTAGTACAGCAAGCTTCCTAAATTACTAGAACTGCAAACGCCCAATAACCAACCCTAGCACCAGCAATCCGTAGCCGGCGCAAATGGCCACTTCCAACACGTTGCCGGTAGCCGAGCCAGTGGAGATAAGCGGTAGTTTCAGGCTCGTGTCGGAGAAGGGCAGGAACCACCGCACGCCCTGTTTGGTAAGCGAGTCGGCGAGCAGGTGCGAGAGGTAGCCAGCCCCGGCAAAATGGGCCACGCCGTGCCAGCCTAACGCCTGATTAGCCAGGTAGCCGATGTAGGTCCAGAGGATGGTAGCCCAAATGGTATGCGTCCAGGAGCGGTGGCTGGTGAAGGGCGCCACGGCCACGAATATTCCCAGCAGGCTCACCCACAGAAACTCAAAGTACAAGCCGGCCAGCACGGTGAGCACGCCGGTAAACAGCAGCGCCAGCTTACGTACGGAGCCACCCTGCATAGCCAAACCCAGCAAGCCAAACGCCAGCGCAGCCGTGAAGCCCATGCGCCGGTCGGGGCCAACAGGGAGTAAGAAGTGAGTATAGGCGGCTAAGCCGGCCCCAGCGGCGGCGAAGGCCCAGCGCACGTAATTGTGGGAGAAACCGAGCCGTTTGCTTAGGCGGCTTTCGGGGTGGTCGAGGTCGGGGGCCAGGGAGGAGAACCCAGCTAGGGCAATACCAGCGGGTGAAAAGGGAATACCGGGCACCAAGCCGGCAATGGCCACGCCCGTAATCAGGCCGATGGCCAGGTGAGAAGAACCGCGCACTTTGTAAATTTTAACAGAACAGGAAGACGAAGATACCCGCGCGGACGGCAGCTTTGGTCTGGGGGGCTTTTTTAAGTTGTGTTTTTCAAAAATCAGCCTTATTTGCCCCCCAATGGACATACGCAACCACAGCGGAAACTTTCGGCCCGCTGGCGTGGTATTGCCTAACACATAGTAGCCCGACCGGAATATTGCCCGGCCGGGCTTCTACCTTTGCCTCCCTCCTAGCCTTCTCTGCTTTTGAAAGTCACCGACTTCCTCCAGTTATACCGCCTCGATCCCACTGTGATGACCGTCGCGGCCCGCCTGAATCCGGCCACCGCCCGATCGTTGCGCGCTACGGGTGAGCCCGCGCCCGACGGACCCACGCGCATCCATTTGCGCGGCCTGGTGGGTAGCCAGGATGCTGTGCTGGCCGCGGCGGCGCATACGCTTTACCCGGAGCAGCACCACTTGTTCGTGCTGCACGATAAAGACGAAGCCAGCTACTTCCTGGCCGATTTGCAGCACCTACTGCCGGATGAAGATCCGCTCATTTTCCCTAGCTCTTATAAGCGGCCGTATCAGTTCGATGAGACGGAAAACGCTAATGTGCTCATGCGGGCCGAGGTGCTCAACCGCCTCAGCAGCAGCCGCAGTGGCGCCGCCGTGGGCGCAAATGGCAAAGCCTCCAAAGCAGAAGTGCGCGGCGAGCTGATTGTAACATACCCCGAGGCGCTGTTTGAGAAAGTTATCAACAAGAAAAGCCTAGTTGCCAACACTTTCCTCGTGAAAGTAGGTGAGAAGCTGGACGTCAACTTTATCAGCGAGATGCTGTCGGAGTACGACTTCGAGCGGACTGACTTTGTGTATGAGGCAGGCCAGTTTGCCGTGCGTGGTGGTATCGTGGACATTTTCAGTTATGCCAATGAGCTACCGTACCGCATAGAACTGTTTGGAGATGAGGTCGAGACGATTCGGACGTTCAATCCGGAGACGCAGCTGTCGGTGGAGCAGAAGCCGCAGGTGAGCATTATTCCGAACGTGCAAACCAAGCTGTTGCAGGAGACCCGGGAGGCTTTTCTGGAATTTATGCCGCGCAATACGGCGCTCTGGATAAAGGACGTGCGCCAGACCATCGACATTGTAGGGGAGTCATTTGAGAAGGCTGATCAGGGGTTTCAGGAGATGCTGCAATCGGCGGGCGGGATGCAGATTGTGAGCCGGCCGGAAGATTTATTTGAGTCGGGAAAGTCGTTTAAGAAGCTGCTGGAGAACTTCGCCGTGGTGGAGTTTGGCAAGCGGTTCAGCTTTAAGAATGCCGAGGACTTTCAGTTTTCGGCCCGGCCCCAGCCGAGCTTTAATAAGGACTTTGAGCGCTTGGTAAAAAACCTGCGCGAAAATCAGCAGAAGGGCTTTACCTGCCTGATTGCGGCCGACTCGGTGCGGCAGGCCGACCGGCTGCGCACCATTTTCGATGAGCTTGACAACAACGTGACCTTCCAGCACATGCTGCTGGCTTTGCGCGAGGGCTTCATTGATGAAATCCTCAACCTGACCGTGTACACCGACCACCAGCTGTTTGAGCGGTTTTATCGGGCCCAGGAAGCGCGCAAGTTTTCCAAGAAAAAGGCGCTGACCCTTAAGGAGCTGCGCACCCTGTCGCCCGGCGACTACGTGACCCACCAGGACTACGGCATCGCGCGCTTTGCGGGCCTTACCCAGGTGGAGATAAACGGGCACTTGCAGGAAGCCATCCGGCTGGTGTACCGCGACGACGACGTGCTGACCGTGAGCATTCACGCCCTGCACAAGATTGCCAAATACTCGGGGCCGAGGGCGCGCCGCCGACCATGAGCAAGCTGGGCTCGCCGGAGTGGGAAAACAAGAAGAAGTCGGTAAAGAAGAAGGTAAAGGACATTGCCGCCGAGCTGATTCGGCTGTACGCCAAGCGCAAAACGGCCCCCGGCCACGCCTTTGCTAAGGACAGCTTCATGCAGGCCGAGCTGGAATCGAGCTTTATCTACGAGGACACGCCCGACCAGGCCAAGGCCACCGAGGACGTGAAGCGCGATATGGAAGTGCCCCACCCCATGGACCGCCTCATTTGCGGCGACGTGGGCTTTGGCAAGACGGAAATTGCCATTCGGGCGGTGTTTAAGGCCGTGGCCGATGGTAAGCAGGCGGCCGTGCTGGTGCCGACTACCATTCTGGCCATGCAGCACTACAAAACCTTCCGCGAGCGGCTCGCCAATCTGCCCGTGACGGTGGAGTACGTCAACCGCTTCAAGACCACCAAGCAGATAAAGGAAACCCTGGCCCGCGTGGCCGACGGCAAAACCGATATTCTCATCGGTACGCACCGGCTCACGAATAAGGACATCAAGTTCAAGGACCTGGGTATTCTGGTGATTGACGAAGAGCAGAAGTTTGGGGTAAAAACTAAGGACAAGCTGAAGGAGCTGAAAGTGAACGTGGATACGCTCACGCTTTCGGCTACGCCCATTCCGCGCACCCTGCACTTTTCACTCATGGGCGCCCGCGACCTGAGCGTGATTGCCACGCCGCCACCCAACCGCCAGCCTGTGCAAACGGAGCTGCACGTGTTTGATGAGCTACTGATCAGGGACGCGGTGGCCCGCGAAATCAAGCGTGGGGGGCAAATTTTTCTGGTGCACAACCGTGTGAAGGACATTGAGGAAATGGCGGCCATGGTGCTGCGCCTCGTGCCCGACGCCCGCATCACCTACATACACGGGCAGATGGAGGGCGACGTGCTGGAGAAGCGCATGATGAAGTTTATCGATGGCGAATACGACGTGCTGGTGAGCACCAACCTCATCGAGTCGGGCCTGGATATTCCCAATGCCAACACCATTATTATCAACCGCGCCCACCTCTTTGGCCTAAGCGACCTACACCAGATGCGGGGCCGCGTGGGGCGCTCCAACAAGAAGGCGTTCTGCTACCTGCTCACCCCGCCCGTAGCTACCCTGCCCTCCGACGCCCGCAAGCGCCTGAGCACGCTGGAAGAATTCTCGGACCTGGGCGCGGGCTTCAACGTGGCTATGCGCGACCTCGACATTCGCGGGGCTGGCAACCTGCTGGGGGGCGAACAGAGCGGCTTTATCAATGATCTGGGCTTCGAGACCTACCACCAGATTCTCGACGACGCGGTGACGGAGCTGAAGGAAACCGAGTTCCGCGACCTGTTTTTGGGCGACACCACGGGCCGCCTCCAGGAAGCGGCCGGCACCAAAGGCCCCAAGGAGTGCAACATCGAGACGGACCTGCAAATCCTGATTCCGGATAGCTACGTGAGCAGCGTATCGGAGCGCTTGCAGCTCTACTCCAAGCTGGATAGGGTGAAAAGCCCCGAGGAGCTGCGCAAAATCGTGGCCGGTATCGTGGACCGCTTTGGCCCCCTACCGCCAGAAGTAGAGCAGCTGGCCGACATCGTGCGCCTGCGCTGGCAGGCTTGCCATGTGGGCTTCGAGAAGCTGACGCTGAAGAAGAATCTGCTGAAAGGCTACATCTCGGCCACCGACAACGAGGCTTACTTCCAGGGCGAAACCTTCGGCAACATCGTCAGCTACGTGCAAACCCACACCCGCACGGCCTCCATGAAGGAGCGCAAGGAACAGCTCATCGTCAGCATCGAGGAGGTGAAAAGCGTGCAAGCCGCCAAGCGGATTCTCAGCGAGTTGGGCAGTGAGGAAAAGGTGGGCGTATAAGAGGGAGTAAATAACTCTTATGCTTTGTTATCACTTGTAGCAAGCGGACATGGGCGGACACGATGCCTGCCCATGTCCGCTTGCTACTGCGTATAGTAACCTTTACCTTGCTGTACTTATCTTAATAAAAACCGTGGCTAAACTTAAATATCGGGGTACGCTAAACGGCCCAAACGGCAAAGTAATGGAAGTAGGTTTGTCCCTACTGTCCTACCGCGATGAGGACTTGCATGTCATCTTCTCGCCGGCATTGGATATGTTTGGGTATGGACATACCGATAAAGAAGCCCGAGCATCATTTGATGAAACGTTAGGTGAGTTTTTGCGCTACACCGGCAACAAAGGATCATTGCAGAATGAGCTTGCTCGTTTGGGTTGGAAGACCGCTGGTCGTGCCAGCAACCGCACGTATAAAGCTCCGGAATTCAGTCGTTTACTTCGCCAGAACGACCAGCTTCAGGATATTGTAAACCACAAAGAATTCCGAAAGTATGATCGGAAGGTGGAGCTGCCTGTGTTAGCCTAATGACCATCAAGACGCTCCGTAATGTGACCATCCGGGAGTATCGCACTTTCTTGGAACGGGTTGGTTGCCAACATACTCGCACAACAGGTGGACATGAGCATTGGACCCGGAAAGATCTAAACCGCCCAATTACTTTTCAAACCCACATTGATCCAGTACCTGAATTCATCATTAAAAACGGGCTCCGTATTCTGGGAATGGGTAAAAACGAGTTTTGGGGTACACTCGAACAATAGTTTCGAGAAGCTGACGCTGAAGAAGAATCTGCTGAAAGGCTACATCTCGGCCACCGACAACGAGGCTTACTTCCAGGGCGAAACCTTCGGCAACATCGTCAGCTACGTGCAAACCCACACCCGAACCGCCTCCATGAAGGAGCGCAAAGAACAGCTCATCGTCAGCATCGAGGAGGTGAAAAGCGTACAGGCCGCTAAGCGGATTTTGAGTGAATTGGGGAGTGAGGAGAAGGTGGGGGTGTAAATTAATTCAATAAGGTATTACTCATTAATAACAGTAAAAGAAATTACTCCTGTATATTTTCTACGTTATTATGTTGGTCTAAAATATTCGCCGGCAGCCTTCTTTTAGCCAACATAATATCTAATTCTCTTATAAATGCTTCGTAAAATGAACAATTTATTATTTTATAACGATCTAATTTAGGAATAAGATAAGAATTATGTCCTTCTACAAATTGCTTTTGCTTTCCATGGGTAGAATCTTTTAAAAAATCTTTTGATTTTTCTTTTTCTTCAGGATTGAAGTTAATAACCACATTGCACTCATATTCACTATTAAACTTTTCAATATCTGCCAGTATCAATGTTTCTAGCTCAAATACTGACAATAGATAAACACCCTTTTTTCTAACTATTCTATTCATATCTAAAAAGTATGTCTGCATTTTTAACTTTTTATCTCTTTCGTTAGCAAGACCATCCAAGTCACGACAAAATATAACAATATCCGGCTTCTCAAAATCGAATTCTTTTCTAATTAGATGTTTAGTTTTTTGTTCATCTAATTTAGAGCCCGTTATGGTATCAAGCAGAGTAATAAATTGGTAATCAGAATTGAACAAAGGCACTAAAAGGCCAATAACCGCTGCTGTGTCACTAGGTGCCTCACCTACGACTGCTATAAGGGGCATAAATATCAGATTTCAAGTGTAGAATGAATCCACATATCGCGTAAATACGCATCATCGACATATGATTTAGCTTTTCTCTTCTGCTTATCAGACATTCTTTTAAAAATAGATCCCTTATCTTTATCGAAAGATGCAATTATAATTCTATCCAACTCTTCTAGGGTAATATAGTCAAGAGCTTGCGGAGCATGAGTACTCATTATTATTTGATTGGTTTCAGCAAATCTTTCTACGAATTTCATAATGCTATGAAATTGTTTTGGGTGGACCCCTAGCTCAGGTTCTTCTAGAAACACAACTCTTGAGATAGCCTTTTCTGATATTTTACTTCTGGCTCCAAAATATCTATCATTAAATACATAGTTTACTCTGAATATATTATCTATCGACATTTCCATGATCATATAAACAATTCTTTTTGTTCCGTCAGATAGATCTTCAAATGCATGCCATGTACCATCAATTTTAAATTCGATTCTAAATCCTTCTACTTTCATACCATCACTTGAGACAGTTGTACTACATTTAGAATCTATTCTAACCTCTTGCACAGAGGTGTATGTATTCATTATACTAGACAAGGAAATAACTAAATAAGATTTACTTTTTTCAATATAATTAGTAATTCTATCAATTAAACTATCTTCACTAACATTAGATTTACCTACAAAAAATGCTGAATAGAAATCAGCATACAGACATCTAGAAAAAAGAGGTATATTACGGTTAATTGCATAATCGTACAAGTATTTGGTGTAATCGGAATACTTTAACTCAAAATTCACATTTTGCCCAACAAAAGGGTATTCTTCAGGATAACCATGCTTAATATATAAAGCAGAAATTTTATTAGTCATAAATTCACTTATCGTAGTATTTTGTTCTATTACACCCTTAGAAACCAACTTCCTTCCCGAAGATATTCTAAAGTTAGTATTAAATTCTATTCTCGAATTAAATTCAGAAGCACTTGCATTTTCCTCGATTATATGAGGCGATTTATTAAAATTCATATCAAATCTTTCGTTGCCATATAACTTTATTTTGCCATCTAATTCAGATAGATTATCAAATTCAAGTGAAATTATTTTACTTAACAACGTTAACAAATTTGTCTTGCCAGATCCATTTCTACCAATCAATATATTTAATCCAGGCAGAAAGTCTATCTCAACATCGACAATTGATTTGTAACCCTTCAGTTTGGCTGATTCCAAATAAAGCGTTTTGGCTTCTCTTTTCATGATATTGTTTATTCGTGGTGCCTCAGCAATATTAACACTCTTTAGAGTATTTCTTATTGTGCTGTAAATATGGCTTGTCTCATTTGTATCAGTTCCTAATACCCTTATTAGACTGCGTACGACGGTATTAGGGAAAGCAGTTTGAGGCTACCTATTCATACGGCTAGCGCTAAAATTTGCTATTATAATCTATTCCCCACGGCAAAAGCTGACGGCCCTGCGTAACTTCGGTTTCGGGGGCTTCGGTCGCCTCCGCCCCGGTGGCCGCCCCAGCGTAGCGTCGCGATGTCCCTCCCTCCGATTGAACCCACCGTAGCCTAAAAAAGCCCCCCAGATATATTCTGGGGGGCTTTTTTGATGGCTAACCTAGTCTAATTCCGATTTCTAGGTAAGACAGGTATTATCGACGACGCAACGGATGAGGCAAACACGTTCCGCGTGTTGGTGCGGCGGTGTGGGAAGGAGGCTTCAAGACAGGAATTTAACCTCGGGCGCCGTATGGCCGTACTGCCTAACTCAACTATATAGCTTTACTTATGCAAAAGTCATTGTTAGTAGCCAGTGTATTTGCTTTGAGCGTAACCGCTTGTAGCCAGGAAAAGACCGCCGACACCACTACTACGGCCGTCGATACGCCCGCCGCAGCGCCGGCTCCGGCCCCTGCCAAAGCAACTGCCGGAGTTGAGCGCGCCGAGGCAGTAGCGCCGGCGCCGGCCGCAGCCGCTTTGTCTACCCAGCCCGGCCCCAAGGGCACCCAAGTAGCGCTGACTAAAGCCCGCGTAGTAGGCGATATTCTGAACGTGGAGCTGCAATACACGCTGCCCGCCGCCAGCAATAGCAACTCAGAGTTTCTGCACACCGACATCGACCAGATCAACTATATCGATGACGCTACTTCGCGCAAGTACAATATCCTCAAGGACCAGCAGGGCGCCTGGATGGCCATGCCCACCAACTCCAGCGGCAAAAGCCTGGACATAGCAGCGCGCAAAGCTGGCCCGAGCATCGTTACGCTGAAATTCCCGGCCCCGCCCGCTGAAAGCCCTACCATCTCGCTGAGTGTGCCCGAGGTTGGTTCCTTTGATGGCATAGCGGTGCAGCGATGAGCCGCCTCGTTTACTTGGGGGCGTTGCTGACGGCTGGGCTGCTGGTTATTAGCAGCTGCTCAGAGCAAAAAACGCCCCCCGATGCCGGTCAGCCGTTATCGGGCACCGTGCAGCCGCCCGCGGGTGCAGCGCCCGCCACACCAGGGGCTACACCCGCAGCCCCGGCGGCTTCATCCGCCACTCCTGATCAGGGCCAGAAGCTCACCGGCCAGGTAAGCGACCTGTCGGGCGCCGCCAACGACCTGAACGCCCAGATGACGGATATGGGCCTGGTTATCAACTTCGATACCGACGTGCTTTTCGACTTCGACAAGGCCGACATCAAGGCCGAGGCCGCGCCCACGTTGGAGAAGCTGGCCCAGGTAGTAAAGCAGTATACCAAGAGCCGCGTGGTCATCAACGGCTACACCGACGCCAAGGGCGACGACGCCTACAACGTGTCGTTGTCGCAGCGCCGCGCCCAGGCCATTGCCGACTGGCTTACCCAGCACCAGGCCGGCGCCGCCGGGCAGTTTCAGGTGAAAGGCTTCGGTGAGGCCAACCCCATAGCCCCCAACACCAAGCCCGACGGTTCCGACAACCCCGAAGGCCGCCAGCAAAACCGCCGCGTAGAGGTTATTATCTCCTAAAATAGGGAAGCCAGAAAAAAGCCCCCAGAGATGCTCTGGGGGCTTTTTTGGAATGTATTAGTATAAACTACCGGTAACTCTACTATTTAGAAAGTGCAGCATTTGCATCTAAACGCCCACCAGTTACGGTTTTCCCAGATAACGAAGCAGTTGGCACAGCACTGCTCAGTAGGGCATTCTTGATTTGAGCGGCAGAACCCGGCTTCGTAGCAGCGTACAAAGCCGCCGCACCCGTTACGTGCGGCGTAGCCATAGATGTACCGCTGTATGAAGAGTAGCCATTATAGGCTGTGGTTGACCAGATAGCTGAACCCGGAGCTCCAATGTCAACGGTGGTAGCGCCATAGTTGGAGAAGCTCGACCTAGCACCGCTGGAAGTAATAGCGGCCACGGCAATCACATTTGCCACGTTGTAATTGGAAGGGTAGCTAGCCACCGCGTCGTTATTGTCGCCTACGCCGTCGCTGCCTCCATTCCCGGCCGCCGCGATGAAGAGAATGTTCGCATCGTTGGCGCGTTTAATGGCATCAAATAGAGCCTGTGAATAGCCGCCACCACCCCAAGAGTTGTTGCTGGCTACGATGTTTAGCCCGCGCTTTACTTTTAAGTTGGTTAGGTAGTCTACTGCCTTCACCGCGTTAGCCGAGGTGCCGCCCCGTCGGCCCAGGAACTTGCAGGAAATCATTCTTACGTTCCAGTTCACGCCAGCTACCCCAGCGCCATTGTTAGCGTTAGCGCCGATAGTGCCCGCTACGTGCGTGCCGTGGTCGTCGAGGCTACCTTTGGCACCACCATCATAGATCGTGTTGTTGTTGCCATCAAAGTCCCAGCCGTGAGTATCGTCGATGTAGCCGTTGCCATCATCGTCTTGTCCATTCACTGGATCAAACGTGTTCGTCCAAACCTGGCCTGACAAATCGGGATGGTCAAACTGAATACCTTCATCAATGATACCTACATATACGGTAGCTGAACCGGTTCTGCCAGCGGCCCAAGCTGCGGCAGCATTACTGCCATACTGGTTAGCTGGAGAGGTAGATGCGCCATACATACCCCACAAGGACCCATTGGTGTAGTACGGATCAGAGGAAGTAGCGGTGTGCTGATAGATATAGTTAGGCTCAGCAAATTCGATTTCGGGCCCGCCCTTCATCTTGCTCATCGCCTCCAAAGCTTGCAGGGGCGTGTGCACTACCATCAGGCCTTCCTTCTCCCCCGCACGCTCCATGGCCTTGGTCAGAATCTTCTCCGACACTTTGCCACTGATACGAGCCAGTGCATTGGCCTTGGCCTCTTCCGATACTCCAGCCTTAAACTTGACCAGCAGTTCATTGGCTACATAGTCGCGGCCCGGCTCGCCCTGGGCGTCAGCCGATTGGCTTTGCGTGGTAGGCTCGTCCTGAATCTTGTCGAGGCTGCTTTCGCAACCAGCCAGAAAAATAGCAGATAGCAAACCGCCCACTAATAGAGGATTGCTGAATACGGCCATATGTTTATGTTTCATGGGGAGAGGTGGTAAAAGTTAAACCATTGTTTACAAGCGCTTTTGGCAAAGAATAGGAAGCTACAAAAATGTATTCAGTGATTCAAGATTAAGTATGACTAAAGTGCCTTTATCTATAATTTCCTCTAGCAAAGAATAAGCTGCATATAGAGAATTGCGTCTAAGCTCGGTCATAAAAAAAGCCCCCAGCTTATTTTAACACATTGGCATCGTGCACCACTTTGCCTCCAACTATAGTCAGGACACTCGTGGTTTTTGGCAGTTCGGGGGCGGCACGGAGAAGATATCTTGTGACAATACGGCTAGGTCGGCAAGCTTGCCCACGGCCAGCGTACCCTTGTCTTTTTCGGCGAACTCGGCGTAGGCCGATCCGGCCGTGTACGCCTGTACAGCCTGATGGCCCGTGATAGCCTCCGCTGGATTAGCCGGATTAATGCCAGCTAACATGATGTTCAGAAAGGGATTCATGGGCCCGTCGGAGCCGAGCGCCACCGGTATGCCCGCCGCCAGCAATGACCGAAGCGGCTGCATTTTGTTGCCCCAGCGCTGCCCGAACAGCGCCGGCTCGGTAAAGTGCGTGGGGTTTTGGACTACCACCACGCCCAGGCGCTTGGCTCGAGGGATCAGGTCACCAACGACGCCGTCGCCGTGCTCAATGCGGACGCGCCGCGCGGGCCAGTTTACGTTGGTTTCGTTGGCTTCGAGGGCATCAAACACTACTTCGGCGGCCCGGTCGCCAGCGCAGTGGAAGAGCAGTGGCTGTTTCCAGTCGAGTCCTTCCTGCACCATCTTGCCTACTTCATCTTCTTTGAAGTTGAGCTCTCCTTTCCAGTTGGGTTGGTCGCGGTAAGCCGTGCGTAGAGCAGCGCCCCGCTCGTAGGGCGTACCATCCAACACCCATTTGATACCGCTTACCTGCACGCGGGGGCCGAGTTTGGGCATAGGCGGCGTGAGGAGCTTACGTAGCTCGGTGGTTTCGCGGCCCTGGGGCGTGGTGAGCGGAAAGGGCCGCGCATGCACCCGCACCGGCAGATTGGCTTGAGTAAGAAGGCGCACAAACCGATCGGTGGGCAGGATGGTAAACAGCTGCATCGTGGTGATACCGTAGCCAGCCGCCACCGCCGCCATGGTGCGGAGAGCACGAATAACGGCGGTATCGGGTACCTGCGCGGCTAGCACGAAGTTGGTGCGCCACTCGGCGTACTCGTGCATGCGGCCATTGAGCTCGCGCGAGCCGGTGATACGCTCATATTTGCCCCCCAGCGGGTCGGGCTGCTCGATATCGAGTTGGAGAAGTGGTAGTGCTTTGGTGTTGGCTATCTGACCGTGCCCGTAGAAAGCACCAAGCAATACAGGGTGATTCGGAGCCAGCGCATCGAGAGCGGCGCGGGTTACAAGTGGGTCGAGCACTACTTTGGAACCCACGGTGCCGAAAATCCAGGTGCCGGCGGGCACTTGTTGGGCAGCGGCTTTAATAGCTTGGCTGGTTTCCTCCCAACTGGGCTCCATGCTGGTGAAGGCCAGCCGAAATCCAGCCGGCATGGGGTCGAAGTGGTTGTGGGCATCGTTGAAGCCTGGCGTAACTACGCGCCCCTGCAAGTCGATGCGGCGGGTTTTGGGGCCGGCCAGCTTGCTTATTTCTGCCACTGTACCCACGGCAATGATTCGCTCGCCCCGAATAGCCAGCGCCTCCACCGACGGGCGCGCCGCGTCACTGGTGAATATCTTACCGTTGAGCAGTACCATATCGGCCCGCCCAGCTTGGCCTCGCGCCCCTATTCCTAGACCCCATACCAGCCCAATAACTAGTAGAATGTGCTTCATCGGATAGCTCCTCCAGTAGCTGTACGAGGCAGCTTGGTTGCTGCTTCCCTATTCGGAAGATAAATATTTTGGATGATATATATTTGGCGAAAAGAGACTCTCACTCCAAGTCAGCCTATAGGTTTACTTGATAGAGGCTGGGGGCTTTTTGCAGGTTTTTTGTATCTTATTATCATATCCTTATAGCACTGGTTAGCCAATTGTATCTCTCTATGATGTATTCTAAAAAGACAGCATTGCAGCACTTGTACCTGATAGCCGGGTTTCTGCTAGTGGCCGACTTTCTACCGAGATGGCAAAAGCTGTGGTTTGTGGACGAAACCGGCAGCTTCAGCACCAGCGTCATTGTTAGCCTGTTGCTGATAGTTGGCTTGTTTAAGCGCTGGCGCAATGCCTTTGTTCTCATGGTGGGCTGGCTGGTTTTGCGCTTGTGCTTCAGCTCTATGGTCTTGTATAACAATCTAGGTGACGACGACCCAATTGTGGGGCATCTACTCACCAATACTCTCAATCTGATTGCTTTGGGCATTCTCTGCTGCTCCAGTGACGTGAAGCGCTACCTGAATGACAGGCCGCAGGACGCAGCGCAGCAATCAGGACCTACACAGGCAAAAGCCGCTGATCGGTCAGACCAAGCGGCTTTTTAGGTTCAGTTTATTGGGGCAAAGCGGGCTTTGCCCACACCCGATCAGGTGAAAACGTGACCGTGCTTGGTGGGCCGGATGTTCTGATTCACCCGGAACAAGTTGTCGGGGTCATACTTGTTTTTGACGGCTACCAGATGCTCGTAGTTAATGCCATAAGTGGCTTTAATGCGTTCCTGCCCTTCGTCCATCATAAAATTGATGTAGGCACCACCGGCTGAGTATGGGTGCAGCGCGTTCCAGTAGGCTTTGGCCCAGTCCGTGATGCGCTGCCGGTTGGCAGGGTCGGCATCGACGCCCGCAATAACCATCGACCAGGTGGAATGGCGATAGTTCCAGGCCGTATTTTGGGCACCCACGCGCGATGCGGCACCATTTATTGGGTAGAGGTGCATGGTGGAAAGCGGAGTCGGCAGCTCATAGCCAAACTTCAGGTGTATGTCGATGGCTTCGTCGCTAAGCTCATTCACAAAATCGGCTTTCCAGTACCATTGCAAGCCGGGCGGATACAGGCCATCAAACATGCTTTGCAGCGCCGGCAGCGGCAATGGCCCTACCAAATCCAGCGCTGGCGTGCGGAAGCTGCGAATCGGCTCATACGTTTTTTCGGCTTGCTCGGGCGCTCCGGTGTAGCACCATACTACTCCGCACATCGTTTGCCCCCACAAATGCTCGGGAAACGGCGGTCCGGGCGGCACCGACAGAAACGCAAAGAACCCATTGATATACTCGGGGCTTTCTGGATGAAGGTGCGGTACCACTGCATTACGGTTCGGGCCTCGCTCATAGGCCAAAGCATGGGGCCGCCAACCACCATACTGACGGGGTGCAGGCGAAACAAAAAGGACGTGACAACGCCGAAGTTGCCGCCCCCGCCCCGCAAGCCCCAGAACAAATCCTGGTTCTGGGTAGCGGAAGCTTTCACAAAGCTGCCATCGGGCAGCACCACATCGGCTTCCAGCATATTATCGATGGAAAGGCCGCAATGACGGGTGAGGTGGCCCAGCCCACCGCCCAGCGTAATGCCCCCCACTCCGGTAGTAGACACTATGCCGCTGGGTAGGGCCAGTCCGAAGGCGTGGGTGGCGTGGTCTACGTCGCCGAGGGTGCAGCCGGCATCCACTAGGGCGGTGCGTTCCACGGGGTCCACATGAACGCCTTTCATGTGACTCAGGTCAATTACCAGCCCTTTGTCGCACATGCCAAAGCCGCCTCCGCTGTGCCCTCCGCTTCTTACGGCCACCAGCACATCATTTTCACGGGCAAAATTTACGGCCGCAATAACATCGGCCACATCCACGCACTGCACGATCATATCGGGATACTTGTCGATCATGCCATTATGTACTTTGCGGGCTTGCTCATAGTCCGCATCCTGCCGCCGAATCAGCTTGCCCCGCACATTCAGGTGGGGCTCCGCAATGAGTTCTTCCGTTAGCATGGCGTATAAAGTGTAAAAGAATGGGATAATGAATCGTCGCCCACAGGCACGTGAAGTGTTTGGGCGAAATCTCAATTCAGATACCCGGGGCTTTTTTAGGGGCTTTCCAGGTCTTTGATGGGTGGTGCTTGGAGCGTATTGAAAATTAGCTACTCAGCATATAGGGTAGCGCGGTACGTAAAAAGGAGCTTATGCCAATGTGCACTCATGCAAAGCGGGCAGATATCCTCTCGCCCGTCATGCCGAGCGCAGCGAAGCATCTCGCGTGCTGATGTGAGGTTACTAATTCTGGAAAACACGCGAGATGCTTCGCTGCCCTCTGTATGACCACCTTTTATATTCAAATACCGTCATCTAGTTAAGACGCCTAGGCTTTTAGAGCAGGAAACACTGTAAAATCAGGACGTAGGGATACGTGCCCTGATGGGTGGAATTAATGTTGGGAGTAGGTGGTGGGGAGCGAGCCGGGTAAGTATCTGCCTGTGGCCGCCCCCATGCAGTATACCAGTAGGGTTCCATGGTCGTACGTGGAGAAGCAGGCTACTTCAATTTAACACTTTACCATCAATAAATTGCACTGGAGAAGCTGGTATTTGCCCCAGTATTGTCAGCACGCCAAATTGGCTAGCTAATAGGTCAACATCACTGTGCTATTGATTATCAGTTACATAAGTAAAGTATAACCACTATATTTAAGTAAAGCAGAGGTAACATTCCTACTTTTCCAGGACATGAAACGACGCACTTTCCTTTCCTTACCGCTAGTATTGCCTGCGGTGCCTATGCTAGCTGTGCTACCTCCGGCCAATTTGCCCCCCAAAGGCATAAAAGTAGATGCCAACCAGGACCGCTTCGGTCAAAGCTTCACTTTCCTCGGCGCCCGCTTCGATTTGAAAGTGTCGGGGCAGGATACGGCTGGGGCAATGAGTGTGTATGACACGATCCGTTTCGAGAAAACGGGTCCTATGCTACACAGCCACACCGACCTAGACGAGTGGTTTTTTGTAACGGAGGGCGAGTTTAAATTTCAGGTGGGCACAGAGCAGTTTCGGCTTAAAGCAGGCGATTCTATGTTTGGGCCACGCAATGTGCCTCATGCTTTTGTCAAGACCAGCGAGGAGCCCGGCCGCATCCTGATTATGCATTTGCCCGCGGGAAGTATGGAGGAGTACTTTCTGCAGGCACGTCAGTTGAAAAATCCTACACAAGCCGAGCGGGAGGCCCTACTCCGCAAGCATAACATGATACCCACAGGTCCACGCCTCTCGCCGGACTGATGCAGACCAGTTATTAAGTATGTTATGTTCAAGGCCCTGCAATCCGATTCTATTACGTTGCACCTCATCAACGAAGATAATCTGGCGGAGATATACAGCCTATTTCAAGGTTTCCCCGACTCAACATCGATGCTGGAGGAGCTGTTTCGCAACTATCTACCACGCTACGAGCAAGGTAAGCGGACGAACTTTGGCTTTTATTCCTTCTTAGGTGATGAGCTGGCGGGCATGACGCTGCTGACCGTGGACAGTTGGGAAGAGCTTACCGGCTCGACGGGCGCGGACGTGTTCGAGCACATGCGCGGCCGGGGTGTCACGCCGCGCAGCAAGCCGCATTTGTTTTATCTGGCCTTTGAGCTGCTGGGCCTCAACCGCGTGGCCACGGGCTGCCGCGTGTCCAACCTGTCCTCGAAGCACTCCATTGAGAAAACCGTGGGCTTTCAGTTTGAAGGTATTATGCGCGAATCGGGGCGCAACGATGCGGGCGAGTTTGAGGACGAATACCTTTACGCTATTCTGCGGCGCGACTGGCTACGGCTGTATGATAAGTCGCAGGTGAGGGTGCTGCGGTAAGATTCCGGCGGCAACGACTTAGGCGGCTACTGCTTTTTCGCGGTTGTATTTGCTGCGGTATTCGTTGGGCGAGAGGCCCGTAATGCGCTTGAACGTGGAGCGAAACGCCTTCGGATCGGTGTAGCCGACTTGGTACATCACCTCGTTCACGTTTTCGCGCGACGACTCCAGGCTGGTTTTGGCCGCCTCCATTTTTACCCGCTGAATGTACTCGGCCACCGAGTTGGCGGTGGCTTTCTTAAACCGCCGCTCCAAATTGCGGCGCCCCAGGGCCAGCATATCAGCTAGCTGATCGACGGTTATTTTCTCCTGATAGTTATCCTCGATGTAGATCTGAGCTTTCTTGATGGGCTCGTCGCCGTGCTCTTTCTGGCCGTTGAACACGATAAAGGCCGATTGGCTGACGCGCTCAATATCAATCTGGAAAACTTTGGCGCAGGTAATGGCCATGTCGCGGCCGGCGTACTTTTCTACCAGGTACAACACCAGATTCAGGTAAGAAAAAGCCCCCCCGCTGGAATAAATGCCGTGCTCATCAGTGATGAGCTTATCCTCGACCAGCTTCACCTCCGGAAACATGCGCCGAAATTCGTTGGCGGCGGCCCAGTGCGTGGTACATTCCCGGCCTTTCAGCAAGCCCGTAGAGGCCAGAATAAACGCCCCCATGCACAAACTAGCCACTTCAGCCCCGCGGTTATACTGCGCCAGTATCCAGGGGATGAAGTCGCGGTTGCTGTCTAGTGCCTGCCTTATATCGCCGTCGATGGCGGGAATAACAACCAGATCGGTGTGGGCAATATCCTGGATCAGCGTTTTGGTGTACACCGAATACATGCCGCCGCACACGGGCGTTTCGTTGGCGAGGCCGGCCAGCTCAATAGTGAACAAGGCAGGTTTGCCCATGCGCTGCAGGAGCGCATTTACCTCCGAAAATACCAAGCGCGGGCCTTCAATGCTGCCCAAAATGGCTCCCTTAGGAACCAGAATAGTGATGTGCTTCATGGTAGGTAGGCTAGCTACGTCTAATGTCGCAATAAACCCTGATTTGGTCGCATTTGCCCCCGCTGTACCAACGCATTTTTTACTAATATTGTTGGCGTAGAGCACACAAATTTTCGCCAATTTAGCTAAATAAATTAGCTGAGCTATAGAACGCCTTCGCTGCCTGCATTTCACACACAATGTAACCTTATATCGCTCATGACAACTTCCCAACTCAACCCTTACCTCTCGTTTGACGGCAACTGCCGTGAAGCCATGACCTTTTACCAGCAGTGCCTCGGCGGCGAGCTGATGATTCAGGATGTGGCTGGTACGCCCGCCGCTGAGCATATGCCCGCCAATGCTCAAAATGGGGTGCTGCATGCCAGTCTGACCAATGGGAATATGATTCTCTTCGGCTCCGACGCTGGGGGGCAAAAAATCACGCGGGGCAACACCGTTTCCTTATCGCTCAACTGCAGTAGCGAGGAGGAAATCACGACTTGGTTCCGGAAACTCTCGGATGGCGGCAAGGTGACGATGCCGCTGGACGACACCTTCTGGGGGGCAAAATTCGGTATGCTCACCGACCGATTTGGGATAGATTGGCTGCTGAACCACGACAAAGCACCGGCGCAGCAGTAAGGGTATTTACCTTCGCTATTACGTCACTGGCCAGGGCGCTTATTTACTACCAGCCGCTGGCACTCCTTCATTCAGCTCGATATTCTTATAAGACCATGGACATGAAACTTGCCCTCGTACCGATACCCGTCGCCGACGTGGACCGCGCCAAGACCTTTTACACCGAGAAAATCGGGTTTATTCTAGACCATGATGTTCGGGCCAGTGACACGATGCGGGTGGTGCAGCTGACGCCGCCGGGCTCGGCTTGCTCCATCGTGATGGGTACCGGCATGCCCGAAATTTCGAGCATGATACCGGGAACCGTGAAAGCGCTGCATTTGGTAGTAGCCGACATAGCGGAAGCACGCGCCGAACTCCAAAGCCGGGGCGTGGAAGTGGGCGGCATCCAAGAATTTCCGGGCGCGATGAAGTGCGCCTACTTCCGCGACCCCGATAGCAACTCCTGGCTTCTACAGGAAATACTAGCTGTAGCAAAGCAATGATCTACCGAAAACTAACCTTTCTAACTACGTACTACGATAAAAAAGCTGAAGATCATTTATTGGGTGTTCACGGGCCTGCTGGCGGCTCTCATGGGGGCTTCCGCCATTCCGAACATTATGAGTTCGCCCGAGAGCGTTGCCTACTTCAAGTTTCTGGGGTATCCGGCGTATCTGCTGCCTTTTCTGGGCGTGGCAAAGGCCTTGGGCGTAGTAGCGATAGTTACGCCCGGCTTCGCGCGGCTAAAGGAGTGGGCGTATGCCGGCTTCTTTTTCGATTTGGCGGGCGCTATGTATTCCCACATTGCCATCGGCGTTCCGGTGAGTCAGTGGGCTCCGATGCTTATTGGCTTCATCATCCTGGGCGGTTCATATAGCTATCATCACAAGCTGCGGCGAGCCAAAGGCACTTCCGTCGGGCTGAGAGTAGCAAGTGAGCCGCACAGCCTACAGATGGAAGCGTAACTATATACTGCTCTCAAAAAAGCCCCCAGGGCTAACACCAAAACGGCCGCCCTATGTAGGGCGGCCGTTTTGGTGTTTCATTTCAATGCAGGTTAGTCACACACGCCATCCGGGCCGCAGGTGGCGCCGTCGGCGATGAGCGTGGGCTTAGGATTGCTTTCTTCCCACACCTTCTCCAGCACTTCCAGAAAAACCTCCTTGGGCTGGGCACCAGACACGGCGTATTTGTCGTCGAACACGAAGAAGGGCACGCCGCGCACACCTATCTGGCGGGCTTGGTATTCGTCGTGACGTACTTCCTGAGCATAAGCGTCGGTTTCGAAAAGCTGGGCTACTTCCGCTGCGGGCAAGTCTAGCTCGGTGGCGAGTTGGGTGAGGGTGGCAGGATCATCCACGTTGCGGCCTTCGGTGAAGTAAGCGTATAAGATGCGTTCCTTGGCTGCATCCTGGCGGCCGTGGGCGGCGGCTAAATGAATGAGGCGGTGAGCGTTGAAAGTATTGGCCGGAATGGTCTTGTCGAAATTGAACTCCAAGCCCACTTCAGCGGCCGTTTGGGCCATCTGATTATTCATTTGGCGGCCCTGTGCCACCGACATGCCCTTGCGCTCAGCCAGTAGCTCATGGATGCTCTGGTTGGGGTTGGTTTTCATATTAGGGTCCAGCTCAAAGCTGCGCCACTGCACCTGCACATCGTTGTGGGGGGCAAATTCGGCCAGCGCCGCTTCAAACTTCCGCTTGCCGATGTAGCAGAACGGGCACATGATATCGGACCAGATTTCGACTTTCATATTCAAAGAATAAGGGAGCAAAAGATAAGTGAGTATAAGCGCGCTGGGGGGCAAAAAGTTTACTTTTCACGCTCTCAACCACCTTCATGGCCTCTAAGGCAAGCTTTGCATCCTTACAGCATCGCTTGCACTTTCCAATTATAAAAAACAGCGTTTTCCACCCGGATTTATAGCCACAAGCACCTGTAAATCCGTATGTTATACACCATCATTTACTACTCCCACCTGTGTCACGACTTTCAATAAAAGCTCTGCCTTGCGCCGCGGTTCTGGCCGTTGGCTGGCTGGTTGCGTGTCAAAAGTCGACGCGGGAGCAGGCCGAGCCTGGTAAAGCCAGGAAAGGCGATTCGGTAGCGGTAGCGGAGGCTCCAGCGGTTTCCGACAGCCTGTTCTTAGGACTCATCTTTCCTTACGCCCCGCCCAAGCCAACCGGACCCGCTACGCAGGCCGCGCTGCTGATGACCCGGCAAGGGGCACCCATGGAACAAGTGACCCTTGGCACCTTCGATGGCCGGGCTACGGTGCTGGACAGCCTCACGGAGCGGGCGTTTCCGGAAGATGCCCTACTCGGATTTCGGACCTCCGACCTCACTACCAACGGCACCGATGTAGCCATACTTCGCGCCAACGATACCATTTTGCAAGTACTCCGCCGCCCCACTCGCGACTCCGCCACAGCCGCCGATTTTACGTTGATAAAAGAGGTCCCTATTGCCGCTGGCAGCCGCCTTCGAGTCGTGCGCTAACTGCGCCGCTGACTGCAGAGCTGTGAAAAAGCCCCCAGACGGTGCCTGGGGGCTTTTTTAGTTACCTACTTTAAACTCTCCGGTACCGACGCCAGGCATACCGGCATTCGACAAGCCTTCTACGGCCACTCGAAACGTGCTGGCGTCGTCGGAGCAGTAGAACGATACCTGCGTCTGGCCGGTGGCGCCGGTGCGCAGCGTGGGTGCCCAGTAGAGTGTGGTGCTCCGATAGTCGGGACGCTGCTGCGCGGGGCGGGCGGGCGTTTCGTAGCGCGGGGCGTAGAATTCGCGGGCTTGGTAATAGGCGGGCAGCACTGCGGTTGCGATGCCCGGAGCGGGCGTTTTGGAGTAGTCGTAGTTGGAGTTGCCGCGCTTGGTAAAGATGGCAATGACTCCTCCTGCCCCCGGCTGCCATAAATAGCGGCCGAGGGCCCTTTCAATATTTCCACGGTTTCGACATCCGTAACGGGTATTGTGTTAATGGCATCGATATCAACCGGAATACCATCCAGAACGAACAACGGTGCGTTACTTCCGGTAATAGAGCTAGCTCCTCTGATCTGCACTTGAAAATTAGGAGCTGAACCAGTTACCTGAACCCCGGCTACTCGCCCTTGTATGAGCTGCAATACGCTAAAAAAAGAGCTACTGCCTGGAATATCGTCTGGCCGAAGCACCGCGTCGGCCTGCGAATAGATGCGGCGCGCATCGGGGGGCGGCGTAGGCTTGCGGCCCGCCACCGTCACGCCCTTCAGCATAATGGTTTTGGCCGTATCAGCCCGATACTGGCGCTCGGCCTTCTGTTGCTTTTGGCTCTGCTGCAGATATGCTGTTACGGTTGGCTCTGGTTCGGCGGGCAATGGCCAGGTAAGGGCAGTCACCTCGGGCCAGCGCGGGTTCAGCTTTATAAGCAGGTTGCTACCGCCTTTCTCTTTTCGAGCCTGCACCACCACGCGGGCCGTGTCTTTGCCTTGAAAGCCCGTAAGCAGAAAGCTCCCATCGGCCTCGGTGCTGGCCACAGCCATTCCGCCCGTAGCTCCCATTTGAAAAATAGTAAGCTGACTAACGCCCGCGGCTTTGGCATTGGGGCGCACCACCTGCCCACCTATACTTAGCGCTTGCTCCAGCGCAAAGGGTCTGGGGGGCTTTTTATCGGCCAGAATCTCTTTCCACACAAACCGCCGCCAGCCCTGGGTGAGCAGCAGATGATCAAGCGCCTGTTCGGTTTCGGGGGTTTTATTCTGGAAATAGTAGCCTGGGTTTTCCACGTAGCCCTGCAAATCGGAGGTCAGCAGCAACTGGGTCAGGATAGTCGTTTCGGGCGCTTCATTCATCCCCGTTGCCAGCGCATTAGTTACGGCCAATGACAACTGGGCCGCTACAGGCTGACCGGCACCATCGATTACGGCTACCGTCAGGTTTACTTTCTCGCGGGGAGCATACGCGGGCTTGTCCGGGGTGATGCGCACCTGCAGGCTAGGCTGAGCATCAATATATGCCAACCGCTCACCTTGCGCCACACCTTGCCCATCGAACAGGGTGAAATGCGCTACGCCCGTCGGGAATTTGGCTTTCGGAATACGGGCCGCATAACCTTCACTGCCGGTCAGCTGGCCTTTGGCGGCGTAAGCTACCGTGCCGCGTACGTGAGCCAGCAGCGTCACATTTTCGGCGGGCGCGGCGGCAGTGCCCGCCGCCGTTTGGCGCTGCACGCCTACGTACACAAACTCCTTGGTTTGCGTCACCTTCAGCACAAAGCCGCTGGGGGCCACAGCGGGCAACGGATACTCGGCGCGGGCGCCCCCCGGCAGCACTACTGCTGCCTTATACTGCCGACCCGGCTGGGGTGTCAGCAATACTGTGCCCATGCCCGCGTGCTGACTTTTGAAAGAGCCCGCTGCCTGTCCCTGATCATCAGTTAGCTGTCCGCTCACGGCTACGCCGCGGCCGTACTCATCGGTGGCTTTAAAGGCTACCACGGTAGGTAGGCCAGCCACCAGATTGCCCCCTTCGGGGAAGAATTGCACGTCCGTTTTGGGCTTAGGGGCTGAGGCTGCCTTACGTACTCTGGCTTTCGCAACGGGCCGGGCGGCTGCGCTAGTACCCACAGGAGTAGCCGCCTGCCACACGGGTATGCGCTTGGAAAAGAAGTAGTCGGGGCTGAAGTTGCGCATCCAGTTGGTGTAAGCGCGCACCGTGTACATGCCTTGCGCCAGACTGTCGGTCAGCTCAAAGTCGGCGGCGGCGGTGCCCTGAGTTAGGCGTAGCACGCGCTGACCTACGACGCGCTGGTCGGGGGCAACCAAGTCAACGTACAGCACCCGGCTCATTGTATCAGGCCGGTGCCGGGCGGCATCTACCACGTAGGCCTTTAGCCAAATAGTCTCACCCACGGCGTAAAATGCTTTGTCGGTGTGGATGTAGCTTTTTTCGGGAAAGCTGCCGATGTAAAAACTCTGAAGGCGGGCAATGGCCTGACGCACGAAGTCA
Source organism: Hymenobacter radiodurans (assembly GCF_004355185.1). Taxonomy (NCBI): domain Bacteria; kingdom Pseudomonadati; phylum Bacteroidota; class Cytophagia; order Cytophagales; family Hymenobacteraceae; genus Hymenobacter; species Hymenobacter radiodurans. Next base: position 469,651 of record NZ_CP037922.1, on the reverse strand, counting down.
TCGGCCGAGGCTACTTGAAAGCCACCAATTATCCCAACCAGCAGACAAATAATAACTCTCGTTGATAACGCTTTACGAAGCAGCATAAACCTATTAATACAGAATAAAGGAGGATAAAAGTGTTCGAATATAGTGCAATGTTGAGCTAGTATCAGGTAATGCTCAGCCTTAAGAATTCCGTGTAGGTCAGCAAGCCCAACCGGGGGCAAATTCAGGGTTGCTCGTCTCCGGTTGTGCTTGCGTTTATGCCTCAAAATGTGTTGATTGACTAACGTTCGAAGTGTTTTTCCGTCGTTGCCTATGCTCATGCCGCGCAAGCTGGCCCGATTGGGTCGCGGGTGGTACTACTGCCGCAAGTAGTATTCCGCCTCCAGCATCTTACCCTAACGCCCTGTTTTGCGCAGGGGTAGCGGGCACGTCACCCTTTCAAAATGCTGGTCTGGGGGGCTTTTTTCTGCTTCGACACCTGTTATTTAGTGTGGTTCGCCCGCAGGAAAACGTGGTATTGCCGGCCAGCAGAAGCTGCTCCTATAGGTATTTGGGTGCCCCAGCCGCGCTTACAACCATTACTCATCAGGTCTGCCGATTAAGCTCAACAGGAGTCACTGTTGCTGCTTATCGGTCAAAACACAAGCAGCTTATACGCGTAAGAGATTGGTACTAAGCATATAGTGTTGAGCTTATGCGTGTCTATTTCTCACCCCTCTTATATTTTTATGAAAACTGCTTTTGCATTCATCGTGGCCTGCGTAGCTGGCTTTTCAACGGCGGCGGCCCAGGGCACCTCGTCAGGTGGCTCTTCTACCCGCCCCGAAACGAGTGTGTCTAATACCTCGCCCGCGGCCTCCTACCCACCCAAAAAAGCCACTCCAGCCAAGACTCAAAGCAAAAAGACGCAAAACAGCACCCTAGAGCCCGAAAATCGCACTAGCCCTACCGGCACCATGTCGGAGTCGAGCCGGCGTGTCCTGAAAGAATCCCGCCCCGCTTCTCCGGGCACCACAAAGCCCACGGGTTCGACCAATCAGGAGATGGTGGACAAAAACTCCAAGCAGCCCATCAAGTCGGGGGGCAAATCCGGCTCTACTTCGGGCAGCACCACCAACTAGCTACAACAACTGATCACAACCAAAAAGCGTCAGGAAATGCTTCCTGACGCTTTTTGTGTCTTACTGCTCTTATCTCGTAGGACTACATCTGCCGCAGCCAAGCGCTGGCCGTGTCGATGTTATCGAAGGTAAATACTATCGGGCCCACCGCTGGGGCGTGCTGCAAGGTCAGGTCGGTGGAAAGGCGGCTATACAGGTTGGGCGAATACACCCAGGCAAAATACTGCAACCCAGCTTCGGCCATAGCCGGCAGCCAAACTTTGCCCCCCACTCCGAAGCATCCGACCACATAGTCTCTACCAAACGGTTATCATTGAGCACCTTATGGCATTGCTCCTGCTGCATACACTCCAGCATCTTCCCAGCTCCGGCCTGCACCGACTCCATATCTTGGTTCTTCTGCCATTCTACATGAAGCCATTCATTCGTATAGTCGTAATAAATGGTAATGTCTTTATTTTCAAACAGTAAACGAAGCGCCATAGTCAGTTATGCAATAGTTGGGGCATTTAAGGCAACAAGTCGTTGTGAAGTCCTTGGAAGAGAACGGAAGGCGAAAAGTAAAGCTAAAAGCTGCACATAACCCAGTTTGTTTTCACAATAACAAGATTTGTAACACTGCGTATCGACGCGAGCCATCTTGCCATTTGCTTTAAAACCCGATATCAAGCACCAGCGGCTGCACCTCCCATTGGTTCGTGCGCAAATTATAAATAGACCGAACGCCCACCTCTAGCGGCGTACGCAAACGCATCGGGTTAAACACAAAGGTCACGTCGAGGCCAGCCGTGGTATAGCTGCTGCGGAAGGTTTTTGGTCCTTGGTCGGTGGCTAACCGCCGCTGCCCGGAAGCTACGTCCAAAAAGCTCCCCGCCTTGATGCGCTGAATGTACAGCCAGCGCCCCAGCGTCCAGTGCGTGTCGGCTACAGGCAGGCGATACTCTACGCTGCCCGTTCGCAACTTATCAAAGCTCACATATGATTGGCCACGAGGATACGCAATCAGGGAGCTGAACTGATACTGCGATTGATCATGATATTGGTAGCCCCACGCAGGCGCAGCGAATGATGTTTGAGCACTCCCGGAAAGTACAGGTTTCCCTGCACCCCCATTGATTGCCCTGCAAGCCGGCCCTAAAAGGAGTAGTGCGCCACACTGCGCTCAGGTTCTGGCCCCAGCGTGGCCCTACGTCACGGCGGCTTTGCAGGAGTTGATGATAATAGCTTAGACTGTACTGCACGATGTGCAAAGAGCCCCCGAACCCAACCTCCGATAGGCGGCGGGTCCGTAAGTCATAATCGCGTACTTGCTGCTGACTATAGTGAGCGCCTAGGGTCAGACCTTTCAGGTATTTGGAGCGCGTAAAGTTGAGCGGCAGTCGTACGCCGGTAGTGAATTGGGTGTAGCGCCACCGGTCGGCGCTGGCACTATCGAGTGGAGCGCGCCGATCCACAAAGCCGGTGGTGCGGCGTGACCCATGCTGTACGCTCAGATCAAGCACGGGCAAAAAACCTTGGTAGCTGAGGTCCGCGAAGACGTTGCCGGTGCGTTCAGTTTGGTCGAAGCCCACGCCGGCCACGGCTACTGTGGTGCTCAGCAAGTCCTGGGAACGAACGCCCAATCGGACGCCCTGGCCATCCGGTGATTGTACCAGCCCCCAGCTAAACACGTTGAATAAATGGTTGAACCGATTGTAGCGGCTTACCGCCAAGCTAGGCTGCACCGTTCCCGAATCGGGTACTACGGCCCCAATAGTGCCTACGCCGGGCTCCTGTGTGAGCAACGGGTCGGTGTAGGCGGACGGCGTGATGGGCGCAGCCGAGGCCGCCGTCCAACGTGTAGGCTCCAGCGGCATATCGGCTACGCGGGCACCTTCTACCCGAAAATCATGAAAGGCCAGACGCTGCCCATCGGGAGAAACGGCGGCATGATATGCCCCTAGTGGCCGCGAGGTAACCTGCTTTACCTCCCCTGTGCTGATTTCAACCGCATACACATTGTCGATACCCGACTGCGGTGAGTTGTAGAACACAAAATTGCCCCCCGGCTGGGGATGGCTCAGGTTGTTGTTAGCTACGGGCAGCAGTTCGCGAGTCTGGCCGGTTTCAGTGTCGATAAGAGCCAATGTTTTGCCCCCGACTTGAGCAGCACGGCCGCTACGGTGCGGTGGTCGGGCAGCCAGCGGGGCTGAATGTACAAGTCATTGGTAGGGTTTGGCAGTACGCGCTGTTCCTGCCCGGAGCGGGCATCGAGCACCACTAAGCGGTTCTGGTAAGCCGAGTCGCTGCGCACGGCCACCAAGCGCTGTCCATCACTTGACAGCGCGGCGGCGGTGTAACGGCTTCGCCGCGTAAGGTGGGTAAGTTGGCCCGACGCCAGATCGAGCACTCTGATTTCGGAATACACCCGTTGTCCCCAGCGCGCATCGTACCGAAACTCCAGCCAGCAGGCCCGTCCGCCCCCACCGATAGCATTTCGGGGTTATTTACCAGGCCTTGCACAAACACCTTCTTTTCCCGGTCCTGCTTATCCAGCAGCACGAGCTGAGAAATATCGCCTAGGCCAGTTTTTACCGCCAGCACTGTGCTATCAGTTACATACTGCGGATACCGGTACTGCGTGAAGATCTTGGGGTCAGCGGCGACAGGATAAGACGTAGCTTCCGTTAGCTGCAAGCCCTGCTGCTGCGCCCGCCATATAGAGTCGACCTCGCTCATGGTGCGAACATACAAATCCTCTACCCGCACTCCAGCCGTACGGCGTAGGCTATTGGAAAAGGAAAACGGATAGACTGGAAAGCGGTAGTAACGGTTGAGCACCTGACTCCAGGCCGCGGGGCCAATGGTCCGCTTAAGATTTGTGGTCAGAAAATAGCCTAGCACGTAGTGATTAGGCACATTGTCGCGGTAAGAGCCCCCACGGCCTTGCTGTAGTTGAAGCGCCGCCCGGCCAGTAAATTCGCCCGCAGGCTGATATCAAAATTAGGAATGCGGCCCCGCCCACTACGCGTCAGCAGGGTTTCGGTGCCCACAGCATCACCCTCAAAAAACCAGTCGGGCATACCAATGGCCGCGGTGCTCAGGGCCCCATTGCCAAATAGCGAATAAGCCAGCTTGGTGATACCCTGCAACCCCTTGTCGTACTGCACAATATGCCGAAACTCATGGATGGCTAGCTGGTCGAGCCAGTCGAGGGTACCGGTTAGGAATGGGTCCTGCGGCGGCGTGGTATAAAACTCGGAGCGCCGGGGTAATACCGTAGCAAAGCCATTCCCAATGGTAGTCTGGGTTTGTAAGATAACGGTCAGCGGCCGCGGCTCACGCTCTAGCGAGGCGCTTACCGGCGCATATACCTGCTCTAAGCGCCGCGCCGTGAGTTGAGCCTGCGCCGAAAAGCCCGCCGGGTATAATACCTGAAAATGCGGAGTGCGCACCTGATACCAGCGCAAAGACGGCGGATTCTGGTCCAGCAATGGCAAGATTTGGGCCCGCGCCGGCGTGAGGCAAGCCGTTAGCAGAAGCAGCACGGCCGCCAGGAAGTGTTTCAGCATCATAGGGATTTGACTACTGCAATAAACTTCAGCAGTAACCGGAAAGCAAGCGTCCATCTTGCCCTGAAGTAATCCTGATTGCGGCCTTTACCACCTTACTCTAAAAGTGCGATTGGAGCCAATGAAGCTCGCCCCGGCAAACATTTATCCCTATATAAGCAACTTAAAGTAACCCACTTACGAAAAATACACCCTCGTATCTTCTACGTTATGCAACGATGTGGCGCGCTTCAGGCTCCTGCTGCTGAACCTAAATGACATGTAAACAGTGCTTATGCTACTTCGCTTTTTCTCCTGGGCATGTGTTGCCGCAGGACTAGGCTTTGGCGGCTACACCACTAGCAATCAGCTACCTGCCACGCAGTATCCCCCTACTCACTGGGTATTAAGCACCCTCGATGGCAAGCCCCTGCCCTACCTTCAGCCAGCGGCACGTCCTGAGTTAGTTTTGCCCAGCCCGGCAATTACTAAAGAGGCGCACTATCAAGGAGCCTTTGAACATTCGATCAGCACTCGTCTGCAAGCTATTCCGCGCATTATCAGCACGATGATGCGACGCAGCAATCAAGCAATAGAGGTAGAAATGCGCTATCTGAGCGTACTAGAGCAAACCACCCGCTTCGAAATCAGCGGCAACACGTTGCAACTCTACGCTGCCAAGCAGGCCACACCACTGGCTACCTTCAGGGCAGCAGACAGTGCTTTGTAAAAGCTGCCTAGGCGGCGTGTAACTCGTCAGCGTGCTGCAACCATGTGCAGGCAGCATCCAGGTCGTCGAAGGTGACAATAGCTAGGCCGGCGGTAGCGCAACGCAGCGTGGAGTCGATAGAAAAGCGGCTGTTAAAATCGGTGGCATATACCCATGCCATGTGAGTAAACCCAACGGCAGAAAGAAGAGGAAACAGGTCTCTACCCAGCCATTCAGAAGCCGCCGTCCAGTTGCCTACGGCCTGTGTACTATCGTTTAATATCTTATTAAAGCCGGCTAACGGCATATTCTGCAGCACATAGTTGCAGCTTTCTTTGATCACCTCTAACTCCTGTTGCCCCTTCCATTCTACATACAGCCAGTGGTTGGTACAGTCGTGCCAGATAACGAGGTGAGGTGAGTCGAAAAGCAGGTGCATAGCCATATAAATAGCAGTATTGTATAACTAATAGAGTAATAGTCTAGTCAATAGTAATTCGAAATCAGGGTTACTATCTAAACGTCTGGAAATTAGGCGTGATGCTTTATCACATACGTTACTAATGGTGATATCAGATTCTTAAGATCCGATGAAAAGCGAGGACGGATGGGCTTCACATTTTTCGAGCCAAGCGTATGCAGCCACCAAATCATTGAATCCCACTACTACTGGCTGGGTGCTACGCAATAAAGTAAGATCGGTGGAGAACCGGCTATCGAAGTCGAGCGAGTAAACCCAAGCCATGTATTCCAGGCCAGCGGCGGCTAGGTGTTGCAGAAAGCCTTGCTCCACCCAGCTTCTGGCTTGTGAATGAATGCTGCTGAGGCGGGTATTATCATTCAAAATCTTGCGGCAATGTTCCGCCTGCAGATGCATTACTATTTGCTCGCACCCCAGCTGAAGCGTCCGCAGATTCTGCGCACCTACCCAATCAGTGTAGAGCCACTGATTGCGGTTATCATAAGAGATGGTAAGATGCGGCTCGTCGAGCAGCGTGAGCAAACTCATTGTATCTGTTATTGAACAATAATAATATCCGGAAAACAATAACAATGCCCAATCTTGTAGCTGACGAATGAGATATCTATCAGTGGCACCCTATGAATCAGAATAAGCTTTTGGACAATAATTTAGCACATTTAAACACATAGTTAATTATTTATATTATGGTTTAGTTATAATACTCGCTCATCTAATAAAACAAACTTGCATCGCGCTTATCTTCATCTTTAACGCCAATAATTAAGCTATACAGTCGCATCAAGCAGACCTGAAAGAAGATAGCAACCCTAGGCAGTACCAATATCATAGGTTGATTGAATCGGATAAGTTCAATTAAGCATTAGGAATGACGGCTTCATTCAGAATTAGAAAATGTAGGAGGTCTTGTAGAGAACGAAGTGTGTTTTATGCGGCTAGCATAACTTACTGCTTTCGAGTAGGCAAGCATGTTTTTTGAATTATTCCTAGCAATAATTTCTATATCATGTTAGCAGACTGTGGCAGAGCCGAAACAATTTTCCTGCTCAAGATGCTTACTTAGTGCAGCTTATCAGCTGAGTTTAGATCTACATAAATTTTTGACCTAACAGACATTACCAGCGCGTCCGAGCAAGGGTGTGCTACGTACATTACGGTATGATACGTCACTTGAAAGTTTACTTAATGGGTTTGCTACTAACAGCAGCGGCCTGTTCACAGAATCGCTCGGATGCCCAGCCTACCCGCTCTACGGCAGGCAAAGCACCGACTAATATGCAGGGCTTGGCCGTTGCTACTTTGGCCGGCGGCTGCTTTTGGTGCACCGAAGAGGTATTTGAGGAAATAAAAGGTGTGCGCGAGGTTGTGTCGGGCTACGCGGGCGGACCCGAAAAAAGCCCACCTACGAGCAGGTAGGCAGCGGACGCACCGGCCATGCCGAAGCGATTCAAATCTACTACGACCCTAAGCAGGTGAGCTACGCCACGCTGCTCGATGTTTTTTTCCGCGCTGCCCACGACCCCACTACGCTCAACCGCCAAGGTCCCGATGCGGGTGCGCAGTATCGGTCGGTGGCGTTTTATCGCACGCCACAGGAGAAAGAACAGATTACGGCTGCCATTCAGCGCGTGAATGCCGCCAAGCAGTATCCTAACCCCATCGTGACCCAGGTAACGGCCTTTACAGAGTTTTGGCCCGCCGAAGATTACCACCAAGGCTACTTCCGACTGCACCCCAACGAGCCGTATGTACAGTCAGTATCGACTCCTAAAGTGGAGAAGTTTCGCAAGCTGTTTCCGAAGCTGCTAAAGTCGCCGCTATAGGTATATGCTTGAGTATTATAGCAAAAAAGCCCCCACGCATTATGCGGGGGCTTTTTTGTTGAAGCTAAACGAAGCCACCCGCTTCTGATAATGTGGGCTGGGCTGCGTAAACTTAAGGCCTGTTTGCCGCACTACCGTATCTTCGTCGGACTCCACCTGGGTCCTTTTGGCGAAGATTTCTTCTTCCAGATCTTTTATTGATTGTATGGCTTTACCCGCCTTTGCGTCCAAGCTGCCCGATGTTGGCACCAGCATTTTTACCATCATGTCGCAGTTGGCCATCGAATGCGGCGCTATCAATCTGGCGCAGGGCTTTCCCGATTATGATCCGCCACAGGTGCTCACGGAGGCGCTGGCCCGGCATGCGCGCACCAGTGGACACCACCAGTACGCCCCAATGCCGGGCTTGCCGCGTCTGCGCGAACAGATCAGCCACAAAACCGCGCAGCTCTACGGAATTTTGCCCCCCAACCCCGATACCGACATCACGATTACGAGTGGCGCCACCGAAGCCCTGTACGCCGTGCTGGCCGCTGTGGTGCGCCCCGGCGACGAGGTGCTGGTGCTGGAACCGGCCTACGACCTGTATGGGCCAGCTATTCGTTTGCAGGGTGGAGTGCCCGTGTATGTACCATTGCTGCTGCCTGACTTTCGGCCCGATTGGGAACGGGTAGCTGCTGCTCTTACGCCACGCACTCGCCTAATGCTCGTGAATACGCCACATAATCCGAGCGGCGCCGTGCTCACCGATGCCGATTGGCAACACTTAGCCGCCCTGCTCACCGATACGCCCACGCTGTTGCTCAGCGACGAAGTGTACGAGCACATGACCTTCGACGGACAGGCCCACCGCAGTGCGTTGCAGTACCCAGCACTGGCCGAACGGAGCTTTGTGTTGTCCTCATTCGGCAAGACATACCATGCTACGGGTTGGAAAGTGGGGTATTGCGTAGCACCGGCACTCCTTACGGCGGAGCTGCGGCGGGTGCATCAGTTTGTGACCTTTAGTGTAAGTACGCCGACCCAACATGCGCTGGCCGATGTGCTGGCTGATGCTGCTCATTACGAGGCGCTGCCAGATTTCTATCAGCAAAAGCGCGACCTGTTTGTGGAGTTGATGGCGCCGACCCGCTTTGAACTATTGCCGACACAGGGCGCCTACTTTCAGCTGGCCCGCTACGATGCTATTGCGCCCGGCGAAGATGATGTCAGCTTTGTGCGCCGCCTTACCCGCGAGGCTGGGGTGGCAGTAGTGCCCGTTTCTGCCTTTTATCATGATGGCACTGATCATGGGCTTGTTCGTTTTTGCTTCGCTAAACAGCCAGATACATTAACCGCCGCAGCTCAGCGCTTGCACACATGGTAAGCGTCATTAAATAATTAAAAAATATATATACATTATTCTAAAAGGCACGATATTGGTGCTACTAATACGTAGTTTTTACGTTAGTATAAACACCCTTTTACCCTGTTGCTCCCGTGACTGATCTGACGGTTTCTTTTATACAAGCTAGCCTGCAATGGCATGACCCCGAGGCGAATAGAAGCGGGCTGCTGCGCTATATTCAGGATCTGCCGGTAGCCACTGACCTCATTGTGCTGCCGGAAATGTTTACGACGGGCTTTTCCATGAAGGCCGCCGAGCTGGCCGAAACCATGGATGGACCAAGCGTCGCGTGGCTGTTGGCCGCCGCCGAAAGCCGAAACGCCGTGGTGACGGGCAGCTTGATTATCCGCGAAGACGGACAGTATTATAATCGCCTGATTTGGGCGCGGCCCGACGGAACGCTTAGTCACTACGATAAGCGGCATTTGTTCAGGATGGCGGGCGAGCACAACGTGTATGCAGCCGGCAATACATTGCTAGTGGAGGAGTGGCGCGGCTGGCGCATTTGCCCCTTGGTGTGCTACGATTTGCGCTTTCCCGTCTGGAGCCGGAACCCGGCCACAGCCCCTTACGATTTGCTGCTATATGTAGCCAACTGGCCGGCCGTTCGGCGCATGGCCTGGATGACGCTGTTGCGGGCCCGGGCTATTGAAAACGTGGCGTATACGATGGGTGTAAACCGCGTTGGTACTGATGGAAACGACCATACCTATGCCGGCGACTCCGCCCTGCTTGACATGAGCGGCGAATATCTGGTAGAAGTCGGCAACCAGGAAACGGGCATCACCCGCACCCTACGCCGCAAAGATTTAGACGCTTTTCGAGAACGTTTCCCCGCCCTGCTCGACGCCGATGAATTCATGATCGGTCAGCCAGTGGCGGTTAAGTAATATCAGACCAAAAAAAGCCCCCCAGCGACCATTGAGGCTAGCGTGGGGGGCTTTTTTATCAACAAACAGACTATTAACGCACTAAAAGGCGTCGGATGGCAGCCATTTCGCCATCTATGCTTTCGGCACGCACCAAATACACTCCAGCGGCTACGTTGGTCAGGTCGAGGGTATGGCGGCGGGCAGGCTCAGCGGTGGTGTGGATGCGGCGGCCCGTGAGGTCAAATACCGTCAGACGAACGGGTTGAGCCGCTTCGAGGCTGGTAGTGCCGGTAGCCGGATTGGGAAACAGACGAAGTTCTAGCGCGGCCTCGGCAGCCGGGGTGGTGCTGAGCACGCGGCCACGGGCGGCAAAAGCGGTTATGCCACCACCTTCCATTCCTACCAGAAGCTCGGGCGCGCCGTCGCCGTTCAGATCAGCCGCGGCGGGCGCCACACGGTTTTTGCCTTCCGCACTCCGCTGCACGCCCAACTGGGTTGGCCGATACGTATTCAGCAGTCCGTTGTATAGAATGTCAGCCCGGCCAACAAATGGAGTGGCAGGCGTAAGAAGCTGGGTCCGAAAATCGGCGTAAAACCGCAGCTCTCCGCTGGCATCAGCCGTCAGCAAGTCAGGCTTTCCGTCGCCGTCGAAGTCTGCTACGGTGGGGTGCAGGTTGCCAGCGGCACTCTGGATTTGCCCAAAAGTAGCTGTGCTCAGCGTGTAAGCCTGCGCCAGCGACGCGCTCCCGTTGTGACGGAAATACTGAATGCCGTAGCGCGCCGTGCCCGTAGTAGCCGTGTTGACGTTAGTACCGATCAGCAAGTCGAGGTTGCCGTCGCCGTCTACGTCGGTGAAGCAGGGCGCATCGTGGGCGCGGTTAGGCAGATTAGCAATGGCCGTGGCTTGCGCTACATCAAATATGGCGGGCTGCCCGGCTGCCGCTTGGTTTAGCACATATAACACTTGGCTGGTGGTTCCGGTGGTAGCCGAAAAGGCCATATCTAGCGCACCATCACGGTTTAAGTCGACTAAGGCCGGCTTGATGCCCGTGTACTTTTTGCCCCCCAAGGCCAGATAATCGTCGCTGACGCGCTGAAAATAAGGCTCAGTAGCGGTACCTATATTGCGATAATAGTGCAGATAAGCAGCGTAGCCAGCAGCGCGCCGATCAGTGCCGGCCACCACCATATCCGGTAGGCCGTCGCCGCTGAGGTCGCCGAAAGCAGGTGCCGCGGCTTCGCTTACGTCCATCATCTCACCTTGCAAAAAATCGGGTTGGCGCAGCGTGAAACTGGGCACGGCAGTGGCGCTGCCGTTCTCATACAGTCGCACCGATTGCGTCGTGCTCACCTGGTCGTGGTTATCGAAAAGGGCTGGAGCAGCAATTAAATCGGGGCGGCCGTCGAAGGTCACATCCAGGTAATAGCCAGCCGGAAAGTTGATTACCCGCACCGGTGCGGCGGCCGATGGAAAGTTAGTATTGAGACTGGCGCTGGTCATATTGGCCACGGCGGCCGTGCCCTGATTGGTGAGGCTAACTAGCTCGGGGCAAGCATCGCGGGCCGTGAGAATATCCTGGTCGCCGTCGCCATCGAGGTCCAGCGTCAGCAGATTGGAGCCTGTGGTATGAGTAGGTTTGCCCCCGGGCAGGTCTGGCTGCCGAAGGCAAACGTACTGCACCCTGGCAAGCACACCGAGAAATTCCCCCACCGGTCGGCTTCCTGCCGAAACTGCAGATTGCCGCAGTTGCCGGCGGCCGTATTCAAATAGAGCTCTACGCGGGTGCTGCTGGCAAAGTCAAAGCTGAGAATATCCAGCCGTCCGTCGCCGTTTACATCTTGAATAGCAGGCAGATTGGAGCTGCCCGTTACGATGTTGCCGTTGTTGGTGGTGTTATTGAAAAATGTAAGCTGATTGCTGACCAGCTCGAAAGAAGGCCGACCGGACGCGCCCGCTACATTGCGAAATACACGGATGTCGCCACCGTTGGCGAAGGTGAAGATGTCGGGCCGATTGTCGCAGTCGTAATCGCGGAGCAGCACCCAGTTGAGCAGGTCCGTGGGGAATAAAGCTTCGTACTCAGGCGCGTATTGCCAAGCACGCCCACCCCCAGGAGCCGCTACATTAAGGTAAGTGAGGGACCGATTAGTTTGCCGCTCAAATATGTACAGGTCCGACTGACCATCGTTATTCAGGTCGATTGCGGAGAACTGAGGCGAATTTAGCCCCCCAACCCACGGGTTAGCCAGCGTCTGGGAGCCGTGCGTTACTTTTGCCACCGCCCGCTGCTCAAATCCAAACGGTACCCCCGATTGGGCCCACGCTCCGAGCGCTGGGAGCATTAAGAATAGCACAAGTAACCAGCGGGAGCGAGTAGGTAGCAGCATACAGTACAAGTAACGAGTAAGAACCCAGATTTCGTCCCTAAGTTTCGACCAACATTCATGAAAAATATAGCGGCCCTTTACACCCGGTTTCAGCAGTGCGCGGCCGTCAGCACCGACTCGCGGCAGGCTCAGGAGGGCACCCTGTTTTTTGCCTTGAATGGCCCCACCTTCCGAGGCCGCGATTTTGCCCCCCAGGCCTTGGCCAAAGGCGCCCGCTATGCCGTCGTGGATGATGCCGATTTGGTCGCTACCGACCCTGACCGCTACACCTACGCCGCCGACCCGCTGGAGGCGCTTCAGCAACTGGCCCAGCACCACCGGCGGCAGCTTCGCCTTCCGGTGCTTGCTATCACGGGCTCCAATGGCAAGACTACGACCAAAGAACTCATTAACAGCGTATTGAGCAAGCGTTATCGGGTACAATACACCCGAGGCAACCTCAACAATCACATTGGGGTGCCGCTTACGCTACTCAGCATTCGGCCCGATGAGCATGAGTTGGCCATCGTGGAAATGGGAGCCAATCACCAAGGCGAAATTGCAATGTTGAGCGAGCTAGCCGAGCCAAGCCACGGCCTGATTACCAACATTGGTAAAGCGCATCTGGAGGGGTTCGGGGGCGAGGAAGGCGTAGCCAAAGGCAAAGGCGAGCTGTTTGGGTTTCTGGCCGCTACCGGCGGTACAGCCTTTCTAAACACCGCCGACCCTAAGCTGCCAGCGTTGGCGGCCAACATCAGCCACATAGTCACCTACCCTGGCCCCACCGACACGTATCCGGCCGAGCTGCTAAGCACCGATCCGCAATTAGTTATTCGGCTGTTTGATGGCACTACGGTACGAGCGCAAATCACGGGCGGCTATAACTTTCCCAATTTGGCCGCCGCCGCCGCAGTGGGGGGCTTTTTTGGCGTATCCGCCGCCGACATAGCCGAGGCGCTGGCTAGCTACGCGCCCACCAACAACCGCTCGCAGTTGGTGCGCACCACCCGCAACGAGATTATCCTGGACGCCTACAACGCCAACCCCTCGTCGATGGCGGCGGCGCTAGGTAGCTTCGCGGCCCGGCCCGGCGGGGGGCAAAAAATGGTGATTCTGGGTGATATGTTCGAACTGGGCGACGAGAGCCAACGCGAACATGCAGCGCTAGGCCATTTGCTAGCCGATTTACCATTCGATACAGTAGTGCTCTGCGGCGCGGATATGAGCGTCGCTGCCGCAACATATGGCGCAGCGCATTACTTCCCCACCAAAGCTGAAGCCGCCGCCTGGCTGCAAAAAAGCCCCCCGGCTGGTCAGCAGATCTTAGTGAAAGGCTCCCGCGGCATGGGGCTGGAAACGCTGGTGGAGCTGCTGTAGCGCTTTCCCCGGAAACCCGAAAAGCCGCTCACGCCAGAACTATCGGCGTGAGCGGCTTTTATTCTGTGTAGTGATGCTTCCTAAAAAGGACTCGCGAAATCCTTGAAAAACGGCAGTATCAGATCTTTATCCGATACATTAGGGTTGGTTACCTGCCAGTCGATGTTAAGCGTGGGGTCGTTCCAATGCAGGCCGCCCTCGGAGCCGGGGTGGTAGTAGTTAGAGCACTTATACAGAAACAGCGTGTCGTCTTCGAGCGCCACAAAGCCGTGGGCAAAGCCGATGGGCACGTACAGCACATTGCAGCGCTGTGCATCTAGCTCCACGCTAAGGTGCTGGCCGTAAGTAGCCGAACCAGGTCGGATATCCACGATGATATCAAGCGCGCGACCGGCAGCTACGCGCACTAGCTTGGCTTGGGCGTAAGGTGGTTTCTGAAAATGCAGGCCCCGTAACACCCCGCGCGCCGAGGACGACTGATTATCCTGCACCCACTCATCTGTGATGCCAACCGTAGCCAACTGCCGAGCGCTGAATGACTCAAAAAAAGCCCCCCGGGCATCGGTAAATACGCGCGGCGTAAATTCAAAAACTCCGCTGATTGCGTGCTCCTTAATTTCCATTTGTTCTAGTAAAAACAATTCTAAGTCTAAAGTATACGGGGCAGCAAGGTGGCCGCACGGTACAGCTTACGTACGCTTTTTGTCTAGTTCGTTCACTACGCCCAGATACTTATTCAACACCAGCTGTTCATCAAACTTCTGCTCAGCGAGCTGGCGGCTGGCGCGACCCATAGTGGCTAATTCACTGTCGCTGAGGCGTAGAATCTGAAGCATTTTGGCGGCCAAGTCTGCGGCGTCGCGCACTTGGCAGAGCAGGCCATTCACGCCATTTTCTACGGTTTCACGGCAGCCCGGCACGTCGGTCGTGACGATGGGCTTCGCCATGGCCGCAGCTTCCAACAAAGTTTTGGGGGTGCCTTCGCGGTATGAGGGCAGCACTACTGCATCGGCCTGCGCCAAGTGTTCGGCCACATTATCGGAAGTGCCCAGATACTCAATGTGGCCAGCGCGGAGCCATTCATCCAGTACCGTGCGCTTCACTCCAATATTTCCCGACTCATCCACGCCGCCCAGCAGCTGTACGCGGGTGCCGGGCACTGCGGCGCGCACCAAACGGGCAGCCTCAAAATACTCTTCCACACCTTTCTCGTACAGCACTCGGGCTACCATCAGAAACGTAAAGGGCTGCTGTCGAACGAATTCTGCAGCAGGTTGAAAGCGCTTGGTATCTACGCCGGAGCCAGGCAGCAGATCCGTTATATGAGACTGTACAAGGCCGTGCTGCAGAAAAAGCTGGCGGTCATCGTTGTTCTGGAAAAATACCCGCTGCGGAAACCGAAACGCAAACCGATACAGGCCCAGCGCCACTCGGCTCACCATGTTACGGATAATGAACACCGTACCCAGACCCGACACATTATTCACGCTCGGAATACCGGCCATTTTGGCGGCCAAGGTGCCGTAGATATTGGGCTTGATGGTGTAGTGCAGCACTACATCGGGCCGTTCGCGGCGGTAGAGCTTATAGAAGCGCCGCGTCAGCTGGGCATCTTTCACCGGATTAGTGCCTTTGTTTTCCATGCGGATGGGCACGAAGCGGCAGCCTAATTCGGTTTCGAGGCGGGCGGAGTATTCATCGGGGGGCGCCACGGCCAGCACTTCGTGGCCGGCCGCCTGTAGGGCTTTCACCAGGCTGCGGCGAAAATTCCAGATATTCCAGGAGGTATTAATAACAATAGCAACGCGCATCAGGCAGGCAAAATTTGGCGCAAAGGTAGAAGGCCTTACGCGAAAAGATTGCAACCAAGCACATTACCGATGGTACTTTGCGCGACGTTTGTGTGTTATAGGTCCAGAAATGAAAGTATCAACTGCTTATGTAATGCGCCAGTGGGTGCTGGGGGGCTTTTTAGTGAGTGTAGCGGCCTGCCAATCAGCCGATCCGGTGCAGTCGGCGCCCACACCGCTGCCCGCGCCTGATCCGGCCGCGCCGGCCGCAATTTTGGGCGCTTTAGAAACGGATGCCTTGGCCGCAGGTCAGGCGATTTTTGCGGAGCGCTGCGTGGTGTGCCACGGCCCCGATGGAAAGCTGGGAAATAATGGCGCCCGCGACCTGACCAAAAGCAACCTAAATAGCAATGGGCGCGTGTACATCGTTACCAAGGGCATGGGCAAAATGCCGGCGTTCAAAGACCAACTCACCGAACAGGAAATTGAGCAGGTAGCCGCGTATTCCCTCACTTTGCACTAGCTGCTACCCACTCAACGACGCCTCGTAGCGGCCGTTGTAGCGGCTAAAAACTTACTCTTACTGATATGGCAAAAAAGACAAACTCACATAGCTGGAACCCGACCACCAGCAACCGGCACAATACCACCGATAGCGCCGACAGCAGCCAGCCCACTCGCGACCCCGTAACGGGCACTTATAATACAGCTGTAGTGGCCGAAACAGCCGTTTTGGTAGCTGTGCCCGACAAACGCCAGCCCGACACGACCACGCAGGAGTACCTTGATGAACTCGCTTTTCTGGCCGAAACGGCTGGGGCACAGGTTACCAAGCGCTTTGTGCAGCGTCTCGAAAAGCCCGACACCCGCACGTTTGTGGGCGAGGGCAAGCTAGCCGAAATCAAGGCCTACGTGAATCATACGAAGGCAAGCATGGTCATCTTCGATGATGAGTTGTCGCCGTCGCAGCTGCGCAACTTGGAGGCAGAACTGAAGGTAAAAATCGTGGACCGCTCCCTGCTGATCATCGACATTTTTGCCCGGCGGGCGAAGTCGGCCACGGCGCGCACGCAGGTTGAACTAGCTCAGTACCAATACTTACTACCACGTCTGACGGGTCTTTGGACTCACTTGGACAAGCAACGGGGCGGTGGCGTGTCGCAGCGTGGACCGGGTGAGACCGAGATTGAAACCGACCGTCGCGTGGTGCGCGACCGGATCGACTTTCTGAAGGAAAAGCTGGAGACCTTCGACAAGCAAAGCAATACCCAGCGCAAGTCGCGGACGGGTGTAGTGCGCGTGGCGCTAGTGGGCTATACCAACGTGGGCAAAAGCACCATTATGAATATGCTCTCGCGCTCCGATGTGTTTGCCGAAAACAAGCTGTTCGCTACCGTCGACTCAACGGTGCGGAAGGTGGTGCTGGAAAACATGCCGTTTCTGCTTTCCGACACGGTAGGATTTATCCGCAAGCTGCCCACGCGCTTGATTGAAAGCTTTAAATCGACGCTGGATGAGATTCGCGAGGCCGACTTGCTGGTGCATGTAGTCGATATTTCGCATCCGTCATTTGAGGAGCAGATTGCGGTGGTGAACGATACGCTCAAGGACATCAACGCCGCCGACAAGCCGATGCTGCTGGTCTTCAACAAGATTGATCAGTACAGCACTGACACGGCCAACACTTCGGAGCAGCAGTTTGAAGGGATGAATGCCGACGAAGATGCTCCCGAGCGACCTTCGTTGGAGCAGTTGAAGGCCACCTACATGGCCAAAATGCACGACCCAGTTATCTTCATTTCGGCGCAGGAGCGCACCAATATTGATGAGCTGCGGAGCCTGCTGGCTCGGCATGTGGCTAAGCTGCACTACCAGCGCTACCCCAATCAGCAACCTGTGCCGGAAGAATAAATCATTAAGCAAGTACTTAAAAAGCCCCCAGAATGAATCTGGGGGGCTTTTTTGCTCCCAAAAATCACGGCTTGTCATTTGCAGCATCCTAGACCCGACCAGCCGTATTTTGACTTGTTGTTTGGGACTTTTCACCTCTATGCTCGTCTATTTTCCCGCTGTCCGAATCGTTTAACTTCGTGGGCATAGGTTGGCATTTAGCTAAAACTCCCGTAACGTTTGTAGTATCGAATCCTCATTCCACCCTCTTATTTATGAAAACCTTATATCTGATGCGCCATGCAAAGTCCAGTTGGAGCTTTGACGACCTGAGCGACCGGGAGCGGCCCCTGAATGGTCGGGGGCGTACAGATGCGCCAGCGATGGGCGAGGCGTTGGAGAAGCGCAATGTGCAGCTCGACCTGCTGGTTAGCTCTCCGGCGGTGCGCGCCCTGAGCACGGCAGCGCTGGTGGCCAGCGTATTGAAGTATCCGCACGACCAAATTCAAGTAGTGGAGAAAATATACCAGGCTGACGTGAACGACCTGATGCGGGTGGTGCATGAACTGCCCAATGAAGCCAACTCTGTGTTGCTGGTGGGCCACAACAACACCATCACCGACTTCGCCAACTTGCTCTCTCCCAGCCAAATACCGGAGATGACTACGGCCGCTATCCTGTGTTTGCGCTTCGATACCAACCATTGGGCCCACGTTGACCGCACCAATGCCGAGTACTACTTCTACGATCATCCGCGGCACAAGGAATAGCCTTACCTCGTCAGGAAATACCACCCGAGAACCTCATATTCAGGCTGCTGGCCGTATAAGGCAGTTGGCCGATGTATTATTTGGCTGGAATCATCATCTAACTACCTTTTAAAACACATGGAAATGCCCCCCAAGACCCACCCCACTTTGCTGAACCGGGAGTTGAGCTGGCTGGCATTCAATGCCCGTGTGCTGCAGGAGGCACAGAGTCCGGATGTACCGTTGCTGGAGCGGCTGAAGTTTATGGCCATCTTTTCGTCGAACCTCGACGAATATTTCAAAGTGCGAGTGGCCACGCTGCGCCGCCTGGTAAAGCTCAAGAAAAAAACCCGCGCCAAGCTAGGCGAAGACCCCGCGGAACAGCTCAAAAATCTGCTGGCCGAGGTAAATAAGCAGCAGGAAGCCTTTGGCGACACATTTCGGGGCAGCATCCTGCCGGAGTTGCATCGCCAGCATATTCATCTGCTCTCCGACCACGATCTGAGCGAGACGCAGCTGGAGTGGGTCTGCGATTATTTCCGCGACAACGTGCGCGACCTGCTCTCCCCCGTCAGCCTCGATGATAATCTGCACCACCTATTTCTTAAGGACCAAAGCGTGTACCTCACCTTCCTGCTGACTGAGCCAGTGAAGGAGAAAAAGCATCAGCCCGACGAGCGAATCCTGGTGATGGAACTCCCCACCAAGCGGCATGGGGGGCGTTTTGTGCAGCTACCAGCGGAGGGCGACGAGCGCTACGTGCTGTTTCTGGACGACGTGATTCGGTGCTGTGCCACCGAGCTGTTTCCGCAGTACAAGCGAGTACAGGTGCATGCCATCAAGATTTCGCGCGATGCGGAACTGGATATTCAGGAAGAAGTATCCGGCAACCTGATGGCCAAGATTAAGAGCAGTCTGCAAAAGCGCGAAACGGGCTATCCGGCGCGCCTACTCTACGACCCGGCCATGCCCCAGGAAGTGTTGCGGGCCGTAATGCAGAAAACTGGTATTGGCAAAGGTGAGTTGGTGGCAGGAAGCCGCTACCACAACTTCCGCGACTTTTTTGGCTTCCCCGACGTTGGCCGCCCCGATCTTACATATCCGCCCCAACCGCCGCTGCCTCATCCGACGTTGCCGCGCGGCACAGGCAGCATGCTGGCCGCCATTGCCGAGCGCGACCACCTGCTTCACCTCCCCTACCAGTCCTTCGATTACGTTACCCGCTTCCTCACAGAAGCTGCCCTCGATCCGGATGTTACCAGTATTGGCGTGACTCTGTATCGAGTATCGGCCAAAAGTGAGGTGGCCAAAGCCTTGGTGAAGGCCGCCAAGCAGGGCAAGCAGGTGACTGTAGTAGTAGAATTGAAGGCCCGCTTCGACGAAGAATCGAATATGTATTGGGCCGAGAAGCTGCAAAAGGCCGGCGCCAACGTCATTTTCGGTATTCCTGACCTCAAAGTTCACAGTAAGCTGGCTTTGGTGACGCGCACCGAGGACGGCAAACCCAAACGCTACGCCTACCTAAGCACGGGCAACTTCAACGAAGTAACCAGCCAGATTTACGCCGACCACGGCCTGTTCACGGCCGATGAGCGCCTGACCAAGGAAGTAAGCCGCGTGTTCGACTACTTCCTCGACCGGCAGGCCAAAGACGGATTTGAGTATCTGCTAGTGGCGCCCTTCGAGCTGCGCGACCGCCTCAACGAGCTGGTAGACCAGGAGATAGAGCTGGCCAAAGCGGGCAAGGATGCTTATATCATTCTGAAGGTAAACGCTTTGCAGGATGAGCGCATGATTCATAAGCTCTACGAGGCCAGCGCGGCCGGCGTACGCGTGGAGCTGTTGGTGCGGGGCATTTCGTGCCTTATTCCGCAGGTGCCCGGCCAAAGCGAAAACATCGAGCAGCGCGGCCTCGTGGACCGCTACTTGGAGCACGCCCGCGTGTATGTGTTCGGGAATAATGGCGACGAGAAAGTATTTGTAGCGTCGTCTGACTGGATGGCTCGCAACCTAGACCGACGGGTAGAGGTCGGCTTTCCAATTCTTGATCCTAAGATTCGCGCCGAGGTGCGCCACCTACTCGACCTTCAGCGCCAAGACAACGTAAAGTCCCGGGATTTTCATAACAATTTCATCGGGCAGGACGATAAAAAAGCCCCCCAAGTGCGCGCTCAGCTAGCCACCTACGAATACCTGA
Organism: Hymenobacter radiodurans; assembly: GCF_004355185.1. Lineage (NCBI taxonomy): Bacteria > Pseudomonadati > Bacteroidota > Cytophagia > Cytophagales > Hymenobacteraceae > Hymenobacter > Hymenobacter radiodurans. The sequence continues at coordinate 449,370 of NZ_CP037922.1, read as the reverse complement.
AAAAGCTCAGCAAAGCCCGGCCCGCCGAGAAAGCTCCGGCTAAACCGGCAGGCAAAAAAGCCCCCCGCAAGAAGCCAGCAGCTTAGCTGTGGCTGTGGCCAACACTATTCATTGTTCTATAAAAAAAAGCCCCCCAGAGTAAGTCTGGGGGCTTTTTTGTTGTCCTCGTTAATGCTTATTTCTTCAGAAAGCGACGGGGCGGCACAATGAATAGTTCCAAGCTGAAATAAGGAGTGCCGGCCAGCTTGTTGTCGATAACCTTGGTGCGGCCGTTGCGGCGGTCGAATACGTCGAAGGAATTGTTGTAGCGGTAGCCGCCTTCGGCCCCAAACCACAGGAAATCATAAATTTCGCGCTCCCAGCGCCCCCGCATTTTCACTTCTGTCTCCCGCAGCTCCACGGTAGTGAGGGTCGGGTCGATGGGCAGGGTTTCTCGAAACTTGAGAATGTAGCTCAGGCCGTTTACCTCGTAGCCGGCGAAGAGCAGCGACTTAGCCGAAGCGTTGTGCCGCACCAGCACGCGCGCCGGGAACAAGGCCTCTACGCCCCAATGGTCGCTCCAGGTGCGATTATACAGGATGGCTGGGTAGATGCTGCGCCGACCAAAGGTGTAGCCCAGCTGCGCGCCAATGCCCCACGAAAACGTGGGCGACTTCTTCCAGCCGTACACCAGCTCGTACGACATGCGCAGGTAATCCTTGAGCTGGAGCGCCGAGGAAGTATAATCGCCGTTTAGCTCGCCTTTCACCCGGCCCAGCACGAAGTTATCCTCATTAAGGGGCCGCAGCACCACCAGCTGGGTGCCCAGCGTTTTAAGTCCTTTCTCCTCCAGCTCGTCGTAGAGCGTGTAGCCGGTGGGGCGGTCTTTGAACTCAAACTCTTCCCGCTCATAGTTTACGCCCACCACCATTTTGAGGTGCGGCCGATTCCAGACTGGAATGTAGCCTTTCACGATAAAGCGGTCGTTATTGCTCACCGTACCCTTCCGGTCCTCAAAATCTTCACTCCTCGACTTGGAGGTGATATCAAAAGCGGCAGTGCGCTCATAGTGAAAGATAAGGCCCTTGCTGGGACCCTGCCCCAGCACGGAGGGATTAGCGAATTCCTTGTCTTCACCCACCTGATCCTGCGCAAGCGAATCGGTGGCGGGCGGCGCGGGGCGCGGGTATACAGGCGTACGGGGAGGCTTCACCTGCGCCTCCGCGCAAATACCAGGTAAGAGGAAAGCTGTTAGCCCTAAAATTTGCCCCCCACGGCGCAAAAAGGCAGAAATAGATGTCATATTAAAACGAGAAAATCTTCCGCCAAAACCTACCAGTGCTCAGTTTTGGGCTTAACGTCTTTTTACAAAAAATGGCCGACCCAGTAGGCCATTAAGCCCAAAAAAAATGGTCAAGTGGCGGGCTATTATCAACCACTGCCACCTGACCATTTTTTGCGAGTAAAACTCCTTTTAAAACAGGAAGTCGAAGCCCACAAAAACCAGGTTCTCCTCGCCCACCGAGTAGGTAGCATTAACGACAAACTGCTTCAGAATATCGGCCCATACGCCGCCACCTACGCCGGAATGGAAAGCGCCCAAGCCAGTTCGCTCGTCGTATTGGCTATACACCCGCGCAGCATCGGCGAGCCCCATCACCCCAATCTTGGCGGGGAAAAGATAAGCGTTGAACGTGAAGAGCTGAAGGCGCACTTCGGCGTTGGCATACACAGTGCTGCGGCCCGCAAAACGCGTGCGGCGGTAGCCGCGCAGGTTGGTAGTGCCGCCCAGTGTATTGGCCTGATAAAAGCGGTAGTCGCCGAGGTTGCGGGCGCCCCCGATGCGGCCGGCCCAGGTAACTTGGAAAGGAAAGTTGGGAGTGAGATAAAACCGGAACTCCGAAGCCAAACGCCCAAAGTTGAGCTTCTCCCCGTTCATCTGGAAATTATACTCCGCCGAGTTGTACCAACGCAGACCAATGCGCGGATTTTTGGGCGAGCTCGCGGCATCAATATTCAAGTAAAAACGCCCCCCAGCGTAGCGGTTCACGCCAAAGTCGGAAGAACGGATGCCCACGGCCGCGCCGCTTACACCGTTGTTATCTTCGTCGAGGCCCGCGGCAATCTGGCTGCCAATGGGGTCGCGCTCTACGTGGAACTGATCATACTGGGGGCCAAATCCGATTTTGAGGAAGCTAAACACATCCTTTTCCAGCACCGGCGAGAAGTAAAAGCGCGAGAAACGGATGCGGTAGGTTTCATTAATGTCGCGGTTTCGGACGCGGCCACCCTCACCGGGAGCTTCGTTTTTGGTATCGTTGCCTAGGCCGAAGTAGTTGTACAGCAACTGCGGACCGTAAAGCTGGCCGGTTACGTTCAAGTCGTACTTGCCAAACATATCCGTAAACTGGCCCCGGTAGCGCACATTGTAGGCTTTCTGCGAAGGCGAATAGTTGGCTACCAACGATTGATCCGAAGCGAAAGGCTCTTTGCGGAAAGCATAGTTGCGGTAGGTAATACCGCCGCCGAAAAACAGCCGGTCGTCTACGTTGTAACCGAAGTACAGCGCGGGCCCCAGGTAATCGAGGCGGTAGTCTTTACGGTCGGCGCGGTTCGGGTTATCGTAGCGGCTTACATCAATACCGGGCTCCAAGCGCAGGCGCGTGTCGCGGCCCGTAATGATGACGTTGCCCGTATCGGCGTCGTAGATGTGCGTTTGGTGCTCGATGCCGCGCACGTTCGATTTATCTACAATCGAGTCGCGGTCGGTGCCGGCAATAATGCGCAGCTTCAATCCATCCCGCACATCGCCGTTGATCTGGTAGATGTCGTTGCCGGCAAAGCCGTACAGGCGCACTTCCTGCGTGACTTTGTTATCGAAAGTACGGTCGTAAAGGATTTTAGTAAACTCGCCGTCCTTATTGATTTTCTGTACCGTCACGCGGGTTTTGTCGTCGGGCAAGCGGTCCACCACAAACTTCTCGTTCTTGCTGCTGCCCTTCACCTCCGTGATCTTGGAAACTACCTCGTAGTAATTGGCGGCAAGTTCAGGCAGTAGCTCCCGGCGGCTTTTCAGCTTGGCAATGATTTCGGGGCCGTGCAGCTTATAGATTTGTTCTGGCCACCGCTCTCGGAATGCTTTTTCAATCACCTCATCGGTAAGAGAAGCTTTCAGTTCCTCTGCGTGCTTCACCCAATCTTCTCTCGTTACTGAGGCCAGAAACACCCGGTCATTTGCCAAAGCAGTCAGGTTAAGGCCCTTATAGTCAGCGTAGTCGTAGCCAAAGTTCTGGAAGTTGCGAATGCCCCAGCCCCGACTGATCAGGTAAGGCAAGATGCCGTCACCTTTAAAGAAAGCTACGTCGCGGTCCTCGGGTACGGCAGTAAAGGTTCGGTCGCCTTCTTCATCCTTCTTTTCGGCCCAGCGCCATTGGTCTTCGTGGCGGTCCCAGTCACCGATCCACATATCGAAGAGGCGGGAGCGGGCGAAGGCTTTCTCTTTTACCTTGTTGTCGTTGTCCTCAATCAGGCGCTCCAGCACCCGGTCGCTGCCCACTAGGTTAGTCGCATTCCCCAATGAAGCCACGTTGCTTTGGTCGTCCTTAGGGTCTTCCTCCAAGGCTGCTGGCGTGTTCGAAAACCGCTCGTAGTACTGACCAAGCAGCGGATCTTGCGGAATATAGCGCAACTCCGGGTTGGTGTGCAGAATACCCGCCGCCGAGGCCAGCGGCGGCAGTACAAAAGAGGCGTAAGGATGCTGGGCCGAAATCTGGTCCTGCAAAATATCCTTCGCAGCGCCATCACGCAACGACTCTGGCAATACCGCCGACGGATCTTTGTTGATGCCCCGCAGCGTGTAGTTTCGGCCTTCCTCGTTGCGCACTTTCAGCGAAGCTGTTTGCTTACCACCCCCAATCTGATAAGGCGTCAGACCGCCTTTTTCGGTGGCCAGGTCAAGCACGGGGAAGCGAACAGGCGTGGCCCACTCAGCGCGGTAATGGTCGCCGAAAAAGGTGCGGAAAAACCGGCTACGTTTGGCGTAACGCGGATTGACAGCCATCGTTACGGTGCTGTCGCGGAAGTCGCGGCGCGGGCCGAGTGCATTGGAGGCGTTAGTAGAATCAGTTTGGGCCTGCGCCAGCGCCTGCGCTGACTGCTTGGCGTACATGGGGTTACGAAACACCAACCGGCCAGTTTCGCCATTGCCATTGGGCACCCAAAACTCCGTCCAGACCTCGCCGTTGGCGTAGTAATTAACCCGGGAAAAGCCTTTCTCTTTATCGGAGAACATGGCGCCGGCATCGCGGCCCGTGCGTACGTGCTGGGTTTTGCAGCCCGAGCCACTCGTGATAAAGTGCGTGGCGTCTACCTTAAAGTATTGCAGGTTGTGCTCGTGCCCATTGGCGTACACCACGTTCGGATACTTTTGAAAGATATCCATCAGCCCCTTTTTGTAGGCCTGATATAAAGGGTGCGGAATATCCTGGCTTATGCCGCCATACTTGCGGGCAAAGGGATAAACGGAGCCAATAATGGGAAACGGTACAAACGCGTATTTGTAGACGATAGACAGCGGGAAAATATGGTCGGCGAGGGTGAAAAAGCCCCCGTGGATGCCATCCGAAAACAGCGGATGGTGGGCAATCACCATCACGTTCTTGTCTTTGTGGCGCTGGATTATGTCTTCGAGCTGCGTATAAAAGTCTGTTTCGTTGGCCACACCGCAGCCGCTATTGGAGCCGTATGGGCGCTCGGCAGTCTGCAAAAACCACTGCGAGTTAATGGCAACCATTACAAGATCATCCTGGAGGCGCACCTCAAATGGACCAGGGCAGCCATCGCGCGGAATAAAAAAGTCGCCGGTGTAGGAAAAGGCCGTTGAGTCGCGCATCATGTATTCTTCCACGAAGCGCTGCTGCCGGTTTACTTGCTCCAAGCTACCCTTGTTTCCCTGTTTCCAGTCATGATTGCCCGGAACCATATATTTTTCGCCCTCGTAATCGCGCAAAATATCGAGTTGAGCGGTGATGCGCTGCTCCGAAACTTTGCGGTCGTAGGCGCCTTCTTCGGGCAGGCCGTACTCATAAATGTTGTCGCCGAGGAAAATGGCCGTGCTTTTCGAGCCAGTAGCCAGCATCTGACGGCGCATAAAGTTGAGCGAGGGCTCACCGGGCGCTTTTAGCTCGGGAGCACCAACGTCGCCGATCAAAAACACAGAGTAGCGCAGCGTGCTGCTGTCGGGGGGCGTTCTTGTTTTCCAGTTCTCCCCTCCATGGTTGTAGTTGGGACGTTCGGGATGGGGAGCTTGGGTTGTCTGTGCCATGGCCATGGGTAAGCTAAAAGAGCTCATGAGCAGCAGATAACAAGACAGAGTAAACCTTCTCATAAGGAAGTATAAACAGCTATTGTAAAGATTTTAAAAACAAAAGCAGCCTGTATCTGGAGGTGTACCGAAGTTAAAAAAACCTACTAAAAGTTTAATTAAAAATTGGTAAACTTAAAATTCAAGCCACTGACTACCAAATTGGCTCATCAACAAGCATTGCAATGGCCTGCCCTACGCAGGCAGACGCCGTGCGGTTGAGCTATTGCAAAAAACCTCAGGAACCAATTCGCGTTTTAAGCCAATTAGGAGCTTTGGGTACTTCCCGTCAGCCCGGCATCTCAATTTCCCTCATGGAGACAACCCCTGTTATTAAAAAGGCTAAAGCCGAAATTCTGCGGCAGGCTAAGGCTTATATCACGACACTTTTCGAGGAAAAGTTGCCTAAGCAGCTCGTTTATCATTCCTTCAAACATACCGCCCTCACGGTGAAGGAGGTCCGGGCGTTGGGAGAGGCCTCCGGGTTGGAGCCCCACGACCAGGAAGCACTTGAGTTGGCCGCTTGGTTTCACGATACGGGCTACCTGGATACGTACGACGGCCACGAGTACCGCAGCATGGAGCGGGCCGGACAATGGCTGCAGGCGAAGGGCTACCCCGCCGATCGGATTGCGGTCGTGCAGGACTTAATCAGAGCCACCCACCGCGACGAGCCCCGCGAAACGGAGATGCAGCAAATTTTGGTAGACGCGGATTTGTGCAGCATGGGCCGGGAAGATTTTTGCGCTTCCGGCGAGCTCATGCGCGCTGAGTGGGAAACCATGTTGGGTCGCAGCTATTCGAACACCGAATGGGCCGAAATTCAGCTTGACTTCCTGGTGGCGTCCAAGTTTCGGTCGCCAGCGGCCAAAGAGCGCTACGGCGAGCAGTACAAGCAGAATATTAAGGAGCAGAAGGAACGACTGAAGAAGGCGGAGAAAAAGGAAAAAAAGAAGAAAGAGGAAGTTCAGGGCAACTTTGCGGAGGGCAAGCGCGGCGTAGAAACCATGTTTCGGACAACGTATGACAACCACGTTTCGCTGTCACAGATGGCTGATAACAAGGCCAATATGATGATTAGTCTGAACGCGGTTATCCTGTCTATCCTGATTACCTATCTGGGAGCCAAAACCTCCTCTATCGGGCCGGCATTCACTCGCAATCCTATCCTGACGGTGCCCATGGGCCTTCTGGTAGCCACGGCGCTGGGTTCGGTGGTGTCGGCTATTCTCTCGGCCCAACCCGATGTAACGACCTTTAAATGGCTCAAGAAAAGTCCGGCCATTGCTACTAATCGCCGCATCAACATCCTGTTCTTCGGCAACTTCACTAAGCTCAGTCTCGATGCGTTTCAGGGCGGCATGAACGAGCTGATGCGCGATAAAGACCTGATGTACACCAACATGATCACCGATATCTACTATCTGGGTGAGGTGCTGAGTCGGAAGTATCGGCTGCTGCGCATCAGCTACACCATCTTTATGGTGGGCCTGATTCTGACGGCGTTGTCGTTCGGTATTGTGCTCTTATATAAAGCCTAGACCCGACGCGTTATCCATCAATAAAAAAGCCCCCAGACGCAATCTGGGGGCTTTTTTATTAATAAATGAGATGCTGCACGTCATTTCGACACCTTGTTGGCCATGCGCTCTCCTAAAGCAACCAGATTGCGAAGCGAGCGGGCCCAGAAGCGGTGTACGCGCTGCCGCTGTCCATAGCGAATAAGAGAGCTGGGGCTGGCCACGTAGCCATAGCGAAAATCGAGGGTAATGAGGCAGGAACGCTCGTCGACGGCTTCGATAAAGAAGAATAGCAGGGAATTGGGGAAAAGTCGGAAGTGCGAAATCTTCTCCACGTACTCAATACGCTCCTCGCCCTGAAAGCTTTGCACCGTTTGGAAATCAATCTGCCCTTTGTTGACATCTACTTTGTAGCTCACGCCCAAGCGGTCGGCTTTGCTGAGGTCGTAATGCACGGCGGTGGCGCCTTCCAGCCACTTGTAGCGTAAGCGCAGGTTGCGCACCAATCGGAACGCGTACGCTGCGGGCACCCGCACCGTGTGGCGCACTTTCAGCGAGTTGCCCCGGCCGCTCGGCGCCCCGTCGGGCGTGTGGTGCCCATTGAGCAACAGGCGCAGGGGCGTGAGGTGGGCGTAGCGGTAATTGATGTCGCCGAGGTACTCATACGTGGTTTTGCCCCCCAGCAGGCGCGTCCAGGAAAAGCTGCGCGTCAGGTCGGTGAGGCTCTGCGTTTTCAGGTAGCCCTCCGACAGCAGCAAGTACTCGCCACCCATGATGTTATTTTTGAGCAGGCGATGCACCACAATCACGTCGCGACCCATCAGCTTGGTAAACTCCCGAATGTGCGCCACGTTCACCCGGCCGTAGTGCACGACTATTTTCAGGGTCAGATCGTGGGTCCGCAGCGCCGCGCCCAGTGCCGAGGAGTTGTCGCGCTCCACTAGGCGGAGGTAGTTCTGAAAATCGAGGAAGATGCGGCGGCATTGCGCTACCAGCTCCTGCACCGGCGGCGGCGGCCCCAGCCGATAAAACAGAATAGCATCGCCCTGAATCTCCGACACCTCCATATCCAGTGTATTCGCCTCGATAAGGATTTCAAGCAGGTCGGCAATCAGAAAGGGGGCCTGAGGATTATCTGAGGCTTCAATAAAGCGCGTAAAGCCGCTGATATCCGGAATAAACAGCAGGGCCGGCTGCATCCCATCACTATCGGCACCGGGGGGCAATTTTCGCCCGCTACCTGCTGCCCGTCGCGACGCGTGCAAATCCTCCAGTAAGCCCATACAACAACCAAAAACCTTAAAACGAACGAGGCAACGCTCGTCGCCCCTGCCGCCTATACGCAGGCACCCCAGCACCGGGTTTGGCCGAGCCACTGGTTTGGGGCTACCTTTGCCCCACACGCGCATCTGGCCCCGTAGTTCAACGGATAGAATAAGGGTTTCCTAAACTTTAGATGTGAGTTCGATTCTCGCCGGGGCCACCAAAAACCCACTTTCTGCCTTGGAAAGTGGGTTTTTTCTTTAATGCAATAATGCAGGGATAAATTTCAACGCTACCGTTCTTCCAGCGTACGCTACTCTATATAACCTGCGTATAGTTCGCCATGATTCACGGTTCAGCTGCTCCCGATACCGTCAGCGTCATTATCCCCACTTTCAACGAAGCGGACGGTATTGGGGAGCTGCTTAGCTATCTGGGCGAGGTGTGCAGGCAGGATTTGGGCGTAGAAATTATCGTGGCGGATGGGCACAGCACCGATGATACGGCTGCGCTGGCGCGGAAAGCGGGGGCGCGCGTGGTGCTTTGTCCGCAGAAAGGGCGCGCCGCCCAGCTCAACTTTGGGGCGGGCGCGGCTGGGGGGCAAATCCTTTATTTCCTGCACGCCGACACCTACCCGCCACCTACCTTCCTATCCGATATTCGGCATGCACTGGGGCCGGCCAGCTACCGTAGCGGCTGCTACCGATTGGCCTTCGACCATTCGCACTGGTTTTTGCGGCTAAGCGGCTGGTTTACGCGCTTTGATATCGACGCGGTGCGCTTCGGCGACCAGAGCTTGTTTGTGCGGCGCGCTGTATTTGAGCAGGCTGGAGGCTACCGTGCCGACATGATTATGCTGGAAGATCAGGAAATCGTGCGGCGGCTACGGCGGTATGGCTCGTTTCGGGTGTTGTCCGGCACGGTTACCACTTCCGCCCGCAAATATTTGCACAACGGTGTTTTTCGGCTACAGGCTGTGTTTTCGCTCATAACGCTGCTTTACTGGCTGGGCCTACCGCAACAGCGCCTGCTGCACTTGTATCGGCGCCTGATTCGGCAGGATAAGCTTTAAGCAGATTACTAATTACACTGCCATAATCTTTCAGAATAGCATCAACGAAAAAAGACCTTTCGAGCGGAAAGGTCTTTTTTCGTTTTATGTGAATCCCGACGGTTGGGGGGCTTTTTTAATCGGCTAGCATGCCCTGGCTCACGGCGAACTTGATGAGGGCGGCCGTGTTTTTGGCCTGGGTTTTCTCGATGATGTTCTGGCGGTGGGTCTCGATCGTGCGCTTGCTGGTGAAGAGCTTGTCGGCAATCTCGGCGTTGGTCAGGCCCTCGGCAATGAGGGTGAGCACCTCCAACTCCCGCTTCGATAAGCCACTGGCTGCACGGGCGCTCGCGCCCCCCGCCGACTCCAGGGAGTGCATCTTACGCAGCAGGGCCAGCCCAATAACGCTGCACAAGTACTGCCGCCCAGACGCGACCGTCTTGATAGCATACACCAGCTCAGCGCGGCCGCTGCTTTTGAGGGCATAGCCCGAAGCTCCCAGTTCGATGGCCTGAGCAACGTAGCGCTCATTATCCAGCATCGACAGCACCAGAATATGCACCGCTGGGTAGTGCTCACGGAGCAGCGGAATTGTAGCAAAGCCATCGGTGCCGGGCATGTTCAGGTCAAGCACCACTACGTCGCAGGAGGTTGTAGCCAGAGTATTTAGCAGTTCTTGGCCGCTACAAGCCTCCCCTACTACCTCTAAGTCAGGTTCTTCGCGGAGTAGTGAGCGGATGCCGTCGCGGATAATAGCGTGATCATCTATTAAAATGATGCGGATCATGAAAAGGAAATAGGATAATGGGAATGCAGATGGTAACCGAAATAGGTCGCAGTTGTTTTGGCTTGACCCCTGGTTTTTTGCCACGAATTTTCACAAGATAAAGGCACCGGTTTGCGCAGTCAACTTCAGTGGCTAAAACCTGTATTTACTGCGGGCGAAACAGTTAAGCGCAGCTTCTGGCTTGTAATGAACCCGTAGTAGTTGTCAGGTCTTTCTCTTTTCTACTCGCTTGGTATCCGCACCGGGCGCGGCCGACTGAAGCTTGCTCGCAGATGGGGGGCTTTTTTAGGACTTATAAGCCAGCAATTCAGCAGCATGCGCAAACATTTAAGAAGCCAATGCGCTTTTACACGGCTAAAAACCCATTGGCCGAGACAACGCTGAAACCGAATAGGGAGTAAGCTAGTACCTGAGGTAAGAAAAGCTCCAAACCCCATTTCCGTAGCGCTTCACGCCCGCCGAGCTATTTGCATTTGCCGCTGTTGTAAAACGGAAAATATGCATATAACTCGTTGCTCATCAAGCCCATTCCTTTTTCAAAGAACCGATTTAACTGTAGTTGGCGTTGTCCTTAAAAGCTAGTGAAGCTTGCTTGCCAACTAATCCCTGTATTATGATTCGATTAATTCTGGCCGACGACCACGCTATCATTCGTGATGGTATTCGTGCGCTGCTTACCGAGGATGCTGGGTTGGAAATTACGGCAGAGGCCGGCAATGGCCAGGAACTGCTGGATAAGTTGGCCACGACTCCCTGCGACGTGGTGCTTATGGATGTAAATATGCCCGTGATGGATGGGTTTGAGGCCATGCCGCACCTGCGCCGCGATTTCCCGGACGTGAAGGTGCTCGTTCTCTCTATGCTCGACCACCCCAACTACGTAGTACGGATGCTGAATGCAGGCGCTTCGGGGTATGTGCTCAAAAATGCCGACGTAGCCGAAATCATTCATGCTATTCGCACGGTTGCGTCAGGCCGACAGTACTTGTGCACCGAAATAGGTCTGAACTTACTTCAGCAGGTAAGCGTGAACGGTCCGCTGCCAGAGGCCACAACCCGCAAAGCCAACGACCTATCGAAGCGGGAGTTGGAGGTGCTCACCCTCATTGCCGAAGGGCTGACTAACGCCGAGATTGCCGACAAGCTCTTCACCAGCAAGCGCACGATCGAGACCCACCGCCAGAACATCATCGAGAAAACCCAGGCCAAAAACACGGCCGCCCTCATCAAGTTCGCCGTGAGTGAAGGCCTGATTGAATAACCCACTACGAGCACTTTAAAACAGGAACGGCCGCCCCATTTGGGGCGGCCGTTCCTGTTTTAAAGGTAGTTTTGGTTGTTTCATAGCGCAGAAAGGCCTCTAGATAAGTAGAGTCTGCGAGAGCGAGAGTGGATACTACACCCGCCGCGCACGTTGGCATGCGTTGGGGGGCTTTTTTAGTAGTAGTCAATAAACGGGAATATGCTTGGTAGGGCTACCGAATACATACCTATTTTAGGTGGGAGTAGTACGTATTTTTCAATCGGCAAACACTAACCACAGTTCAGCTACCTTTTCGGGCGGCGAACACTAGTTACTTCTATAACTAATTGAATAGCAGATAGTAACCAGATAATCAGCGAAAAAAGCCCCCCAATCACGTTTGTATGGGACCTCGGGCAAGGTCGGGAAGGCGCGCAACTCAAAGAGCTGGATTTACGCATGCAGGATGCGCTCTATCGGCACAAAGAATTTCCCACAATCCCACCTGTGATGCCTACTAAAAAGAAAGCCCTTCCGTCCCAACGAGATCATCTAAATTCCCATAGGCACACTTGCCCTACACCAAAGGGTAAGTTGCTTGTCGTCGGCGGACACGAAAACAAGGGGAAAGGGCCCGAAAGAGGGTCTAATCAGGACGAAAACTTGAACTTTGCCCCTGAATCCATCCTCCGACGCTTCTGTGACGAGCTAAAAGGCAATGATCCGCTGGTGCTTGTGTTACCCATTGCCTCTTCCGAACCCAAGGAAGCTGCCGAAGACTATCTGAGAATATTTACCGATTTAGGTATTACTCGGGTTCAAATGCTGGATATACGGGAGCGGGAAGAGGCCAACAGCGAAGCCACGCTCAAGTTGATAGATGAAGCTGCCGGCTTCTACTTTACGGGCGGCGACCAGCTGCGCCTGACGGCCCTGCTGGGAGGCACCAAAATGCTACTGCGGCTAAAAGAACGCTATACCTACGAGGAGATTCTCATCGGGGGCACCAGTGCCGGCGCGTCGGCTCTTTCCACCCCCATGATTTATCAGGGCCTCAACGATGCGGGTTTTCGCAAAGGCGAAATATCCATTACTACCGGGCTACAGTTTATGCACGATGTAGCTATCGATACGCACTTCATTGCGCGGGGCCGCATCGTGCGTATGGCGCAGATAATTGCTACCAACCCTACCTGTATGGGGCTGGGGCTTGAAGAAGACACTGCCGTATTAGTGCGCGATGGCTACCAGTTGGAAGTAATTGGCAGCGGCTTGGTTACCATTCTGGATGGGGTTGAGTGTACGGGCAACAACATTCACGAAATTCAGCCCGAGACGCCTTTTACCATCCGCGACTTGCGGCTGCACTTTCTGGGGGAAGGGGAAACATATCAGATGCCGATTCCACCGGAGCTGCATTTATAACCGCCCCTGCATGGCTTCTTGCGCTGCAGGAAGTGATAATTAAACTTGGCCTATCGGCCTGGCGTAAAACCTGAACCCGAACTCTACCCCTACTATCTGCTATGAAACAAACTTCCGCTGCTACCCAATCTTCGTGGTTTGGCATCCTTGGCCCTGCCCCCGATTTCCCTTCTCTCACCCAGGATATGACTGCCGATGTTGTGGTAGTCGGTGCGGGCATTGCGGGCCTTACGACGGCGTATTTGTTGCTGCGTGAAGGCAAAAAAGTAATCGTGCTGGAAAGCGGAAAGCTGGCCAGCGGCGAATCGGGCCGCACCACGGCCCACCTTTCCAACGCGCTCGACGACCGCTACACGCGGTTGGAGCATTTGTTTGGGGAGAAAGGTGCCCAGCTGGCCGCCGAAAGCCACAGCGCTGCCATCGACCGAATCGAGCAGATTATACAGGAGGAGAAGATTGACTGCGACTTCAGCCGCCTCAACGGCTACCTGTTTCTGCCCGAAGATGGCAACCCCAAGGAGTTGGACAAAGAGCTGAAAGCCGCTCACCGCGCAGGTCTCACCGGCGTCGAGCGCCTTTCTGACTCTCCTACTCAGGGCTTCCGCACCGGCGAGTGCCTCCTATTTCCGAACCAGGGCCAGTTTCATATTCTGAAATACTTGTATGGCCTAGCCGAAGCAATTGGCCGGTTTAAAGGCGGCAGGGGGCAAATTTTTACCAACACCCACGTGGCAGAGGTGCAGGGCGGATCGGAGGCTAGCGTGACCACTGCCAACGGCCATACAGTGCGCGCCAAAGCCGTCGTGATGGCTACCAATACGCCCGTCAACGACCGCGTAGTGATACATACTAAGCAGTCGTCGTACCGCACCTACACTATTGCAGCCCGCATTCCGAAAGGCTCTGTAACGAAGGCGCTGTACTGGGATACGCCCGACCCATACCACTACATTCGCTTGCAGGAAATAGCTGAAGGTCCACGCGGCGGCACGCCCCGCTACGACCTGCTCATTGTGGGCGGCGAAGACCATAAAGTAGGCCAGGGCGACCCTGAGTTAAGCTTGCAGCGCCTCGAAGACTGGACGCGCGAGCGGTTTCCGATGATACAGCAAATCGACTACGCTTGGTCGGGACAGGTGCAGGAACCCAGCGACAGCCTGGGCTACGCCGGCCGCAATCCACTGGACCAAGATAACGTGTACATCATCACCGGCGACTCGGGCCACGGCATGACTCACAGCACGCTGGGGGGCATTATTATTACCGATCTTATTCAGGGCCGCGCCAATCCGTGGGCCGACCTCTACGACCCCGGCCGCGTGACCCTGCGCCCGGCCTCAGCGTATGAGTTTGTAAAGGAAAACCTGAATGTGGCCACCGAGTACACCGAGCTACTCACCGGGGGCGACGTATCGAGCATCGACGAAATTGAGCCCGGCTCCGGGGCTGTAATGCGGCGCGGCCTCACGAAACTAGCCGTGTACCGCGACCCTAAAGGCCAGACCCACGAGTGTTCGGCCATCTGCCCGCATCTGGGTTGCGTAGTGCACTGGAACGGCCTGGAAAGCAGTTGGGACTGCCCCTGCCATGGCTCCCGGTTCGATGCGCTGGGCAAACTCCTCATTGGCCCAGCGAATCAGGATCTGACCTCGGCATAACAGGAAAGACCATAAAAAAAGGAGAAGCGCCGCCATGTCGCTTCTCCTTTTTTTATGGACGCGCGCAGAGCTAAGTATAGATACGGACGTTATAAATACTTAGAACTTGGTATAGGCAACTACACTGAAAATCAGTATATTGCCTGAGCTTACTAGTAATACGTATTACTAAATTTGCAAGGATACGCATCTGTCTTCGTTGACGGTGTGTCTTTTGTATCATGGCTCTTTGGCCAGATAGCTCTTTCTTTTTCCGCTTCGGGCAGCATTTTATCGGCACTGCCTCGACCCAGGTTGGCGGACCAGATTAGGTAAGTAAGTGGTGCCCTACTCCATGGTCTGGCCCCCTTGGCTCCCCGTTGCTGCCTTGCGCGGCCTCTTCCTGCTGCCCCTGCCCTCTGTGCGCTTCGTTGCACGGCCTGAAAACGACTGAAGTTATCCACTCCTGATGGAGATTTATCGCGAAATCCTGCCAGAAAGCTATTTGCTTATCTTGGCCGAAGACCATACACATTCCGAAGAATACGGATTAGCCAGAGCCTTACAACAAGCCGCGCGTAGCGGTAAGCCCAGCATTTGGGTCGATTGCAGTTCGTTGCGCCACATTTCCGGTCGGGCGCTGGCGTTGCTGACCAGCTATTGCCAGCGCCTACGTCGGCGCAATACCCAGCTTGTACTCTGCCACCTGACCGATGAGGTACAGGATAGCTTAAAAACGACTCCGGAAGAGGCTTGCCCCCCCATCGTTCCCACGTTGCTCGACGCAGAATTGTACTGTCATGCGGCTCATCAGGCTACCAGCCCGCCACCTTCCACTACCACGGCCGGCTGGGGCGTTGCACTGTCCTAGCATCCGGTCAGATGCCGTATAGGTGGCATTTCCTCCGTTTGATATTAAGCAAAAAAGCCCCCCAGCGAGTTCTGATGCAGAAACTCCCTGGGGGGCTTTTTTGCCTTCACAGTTCGTCCATCTGCCGTTCACAACTCACTGCGGGGTTCCTCGTATTTTGAGCCCATGAACTCCGCGCCCCTCTCCGGCCTGTACGGCCCCTCGCTTAGCCTGCTCACCGACCTCTACCAGCTTACCATGGCCTATGGTTATTGGAAGCAAGGTAAGCAGAATCAGGAAGCCGTTTTTCACTTGTACTTTCGCAAGCCGCCCTTCAATGGGGGTTATGCCGTAGCCGCGGGTCTGGCTTACGCCGTGGATTGGGTCAAAAATTTTCATTTCTCCGAAGATGACCTGGCATATCTAGGTAGTCTGCGCGGCACCCGCGACACGGCTATGTTTGAGCCAGATTTTCTGGAATATCTGCGTACGCTGCGCCTCACCTGCGACATCGACGCCATTGCCGAGGGCACGGCGGTATTTGCTAATGAGCCTTTGCTGCGCATAAAAGGCCCCCTGCTGCAAGCCCAGCTACTGGAAACGGCCTTACTTACCTTGGTTAACTTCCAAACCCTGATTGCCACCAAAGCCGCCCGCATTCGGGAGGCCGCCGGCTCCGACCAGGTATTTGAGTTTGGTTTACGCCGGGCTCAGGGCTTCGATGGTGGCCTGAGCGCCAGCAGGGCCGCTTACTTAGGTGGCGTTGATGGCACATCAAACCTGATGGCTGGCCAGCGCTTCGGTATTCCGGTGCGTGGCACCCACGCCCACAGCTGGGTGCAGGCATTTGGGGAAGAGGAAGCGGCCTTTGCTGCTTACGGCGACGCTTTCCCCGACGACTCCGTTTTCTTGGTCGATACCTACGACACTTTGGAAGGTGTACGCCACGCCATCAGCGTGGCCCGGCAGATGCGCGCCAACGGTCACGAGTTGGGGGGCATTCGCCTCGATTCCGGCGACTTGGCTTATCTCAGCCGCGAAGCCCGCGCTTTGCTTAATGAGGCTGGATTCCAGAAAACGCGAATTGTCGCCAGCAACGACCTCGACGAGCACCTTATCACCAGCCTCAAGCAGCAAGGCGCCCGCATCGACACCTGGGGTATCGGCACCAAGCTCGTCACGGCCCACGACCAGCCGGCGCTGGGGGGCGTCTATAAGCTGGCTGCTCTGCGCCCATCGGCCGACAGCGACTGGGATTATACCATCAAGCTGTCTGAGCAGCTCGCCAAAACCAGCATCCCCGGCATCTTGCAAGTGCGCCGCTACGAAACGGAAAAAGGCCAACCTCGTGCCGATATGCTCTACAATACAGCCGAGCCTCTCCCCAATGAGCTCACTATTGTGGACCCACTCGACCCCACGCGCCGCCGCCCTATTCGCTCCACGCAGTTTCGGGAGTTGCTGGAGCCGGTGTTCCGAGCTGGCAAACTCGTAGCGGAGCTACCCACGCTGGAGGAAAGCCGCGCTAAAGCCCAGCGCGAAGTGGGCGCCCTCGACCTCAGCATCCGGCGCTTCCTCAATCCGCATGTGTACCCCGTGGGACTGGAGGAAAGTCTGAACAACTTCCGCATGCAGCTGATTCTGGAAAAGCGAGCGGTGCGGCCAGCATAGCCTTACTACCGCAATCATACAAGCAGAAAGCCGCCTGTTCCACAGGCGGCTTTCTGCTTGTATAGGTATTCCTGTTGCCCATTTTCTGGGTGAAAGCTCATTCACCTAGGCCAACGAAGCTTTCGACTAGCTACGTTGTAGTAGGCACACCATAAAAAGCCCCCCAGCAGGACGGAATCAGGCGAGGGCCTAGCCATTCGTTCACCTTAGCTTCATGTTGCCCCGGTTTCTTTGTGTCTTCAATACAAAACACAAGCTATGCAGCGCCTGCATTTTTCCGCGATTTTGCCCCCCAACCTCTTCAATCTGGCATTTTCGCCGACTTCCTGCTTCAAAAGTAAAGTCGACCGCGAAGCATGAGCGAATACACGCTAGGCCGCTCCAACCACTCAAGGAGTTACGTCGTCTGGCCCCACTACTTGCCGGAATATCAATGGGCCAATCAATGGGTAGCTAGGCTGATCCATCAGTCGGCGCAGGCTCCCAATGCCCCGCCGGGGTCAAGCCCTCTACTCAGCCTATTTCTCTTGACCACTCGTGGCTAGGAGTACATAAATGCCCCCAGGTTACTCAACATACATATGAAAAGAATAGTGATGCTCATGAGTTGGTGTGCCTTGTACTACTGTGCAAGCTGCTCGGAAGCAAAGGAAGTGAAAGAAGAGCGCATCAAGCTTTTGGTTACCAGCCCGTTGGCTAAAGACACAACAATCACCAAAGAGTATGTGGCCCAGATTCACTCCGTACAGCACATCGAGCTGCGGGCTTTAGAAAAGGGCTACCTGCAAAAGATTTATGTAGACGAGGGCCAATTCGTGAAAGAAGGGCAGCTCATGTTTCAGATTATGCCCCTGGTTTATCAGGCAGAACTGAAAAAGTCGCAGGCGGAAGCCAACTACGTGGGGCTGGAATATCAGAACACCAAGAAATTGGCTGATACCAATATTGTCTCAAAAAACGAGCTGGCGCTGGCTCAGGCCAAATTCGACAAGGCCAAAGCGGAAGTAGCCTTAGCCCAAACGCATCTGCAATTCACGACTATCAGGGCTCCCTTTAGTGGCTACATGGACCACTTTCAGGGCCGGCTGGGCAGCTTAGTTGATGAGGGAGATTTGCTGACCACCTTGTCTGACAACAGCAAAATGTGGGTTTACTACAACGTACCCGAGGCGGAGTACCTGAATTATAAGCAGCAGACCAAGGCCAGTGACAAGGCCGCAAAAGTAAAGCTGCGGATGGCCAACAACGAGGTGTTTCAGCAGCCCGGCCTGGTGCAGACTATTGAAGCCGACTTCAATAACGAAACCGGCAACATCGCCTTCCGGGCCACTTTTCCTAACCCCGAGGGGCTCCTGCGCAACGGTGAAACCGGCAGCGTCCTGATGACGGTGCCGCTTAATGATGCCCTGCTGATTCCGCAGAAAGCCACATTCGAGAATCTGGAAAAGAAATACGTCTTCGTGGTCGATAAAAAGAACGTGGTGCACCAGCGGGAGGTCACCATCGGATCGGAGATGCCGGACCTGTACGTCATCAAAGGCGGCTTAGCAGCCAACGACAAGATTCTGCTGGAAGGTCTGCGGAAAGTGAAGGATGGTGACAAGATCCACTTCGACTACAAAGACCCAAAAGCCGTAATCGCGCACCTGAAAGTGTACAGCGAGTAAGGTTTCCTCTATCAGAATAGCCAGACTATGTTTAGTAAATTCATTCGCCGGCCCGTCTTTGCCATCGTTATTTCGATTGTCATCCTGCTCATGGGCGGGCTGGCCATCATGCAGCTGCCCACGTCGCAGTTCCCCGAAATTTCGCCCCCGCTGGTCATGGTCAGCGCGTCGTACCCCGGCGCCAGCGCCAAGGTGCTCACCGAATCGGTGCTGATTCCGCTGGAGCAAGCCGTGAACGGCGTACCGGGCATGAAATACATGACCTCCGACGCCGTGAGCGCGGGCGAAGCCAACATCCAGATTGTCTTCAACCTGGGCACCAACCCCGACCAGGCCGTGGTGAACGTGAATACCCGCATTGCACAGGTGCTCAACCGCCTGCCGCTGCTGGTGCAGCGTGAGGGCGTGGTGGTAAACCGTGTGGTGCCGAACATGCTGATGTATGTGAACTTGTACAGCAAGGACAAGAACACCGACATGAAGTACCTGTTCAACTTCGCTGGGGTAAACATGATACCCGAGTTGCAGCGCCTGAGTGGTATTGGTCGGGCCAGCATTCTGGGTAGCCGACAGTATGCCATGCGCGTGTGGCTCAAGCCCGACCGGATGCGTGCGTACAATATCTCGGTCGACGACGTGATGAAAGCGCTGGACGAGCAGAGCGTTATCGGCTCGCCCGGCCGCATTGGCCGCTCCGACGGCAAGCAGGCGCAGTCGCTGGAGTACGTACTCAGCTACCAAGGCCGCTTCAATGACGTGGAGCAATACAAAAACGTCATTCTGAAGGCTAACGCCAACGGCGAAAGCCTGCACCTGCGCGACGTAGCCAACGTGGAATTGGGCTCGGAGTACTACGATATCTACTCCAACCTGAACCAGTACCCATCGGCGGCCATCGTGCTGAAGCAAACCTACGGCTCGAACGCCTCGGACGTAATTAAAGAAGTGAAGGCCAAGCTGGAGGAGCTGAAGAAAACCAGCTTCCCGCCCGGCATGGATTACAAAATCACCTATGATGTGTCGAACTTCCTCGACGCGTCTATTGAAAACGTAATTCACACCCTGCGCGACGCTTTCATTTTGGTAGCCTTGGTAGTGTTCCTCTTCCTCGGCGACTGGCGCTCCACGCTGATTCCGGCGCTGGCTGTACCAGTGTCGTTGGTGGGCTCATTCGCGGCCATGCAAGCATTTGGGCTGACCATCAACATGATTACCCTGTTTGCACTGGTGCTCTCGATTGGCATCGTGGTCGACAACGCTATTGTGGTGATTGAGGCTGTGCACGCCAAGATGGAAGAGGAGCATCTCTCGCCCTATAATGCGGTGCGCAAGGTGGTGGGCGAAATCAGCGGGGCCATCATCGCCATCACCATCATGATGACGGCTGTGTTCATTCCCGTCTCGTTCATGAGCGGCCCGGTGGGCATTTTCTACCGGCAGTTCTCCATTACCATGGCTACGGCCATCGTGATTTCGGGGGTGGTTGCGCTCACGCTGACGCCGGTACTCTGCGCTATGATTCTGAAAAACCACCACGGTCAGCCCAAGAAAAAAACGCCTATACAGCGCTTTTTCGACTGGTTCAACCGTGGGTTTGAGAAGCTTACCAATGCCTATACCGGCCTACTGGAACGGATTGTGGCCAACCGGATTATCACTTTCGCTATGCTTATTGCCTTCGGCTTGGGTATCTGGGCCATCACGGCCAAGCTGCCCGCCGGCTTTATTCCGAGTGAGGACCAAGGCCTGATTTACGCCATTGTGCAGACGCCACCCGGCACCACGCTGGAGCAAACCAACGCGGTATCGCAGCGCCTCGCGGGTCTGGCCAAAGATGTACCGGGTATTGCCAACATTTCAACCTTGGCGGGCTATGAAGTACTGACTGAAGGCCGCGGCTCTAACGCTGGCACTTGCTTGATTGACTTGAAGCCGTGGTCGGAGCGTAAGGAGTCCATTGCCGAAATCATCGAAAACCTGGAAGAAAAAGCCCACGAAATTCCCGGCGCGACCATCGAATTCTTCGAGCCACCGGCAGTACCGGGCTACGGCGCGGCGGGCGGCTTCCAGCTCCAATTACTCGACAAAACCAACTCCGGCGACTACAAGGAGCTAGAGAAAGTGAACAACGAGTTCATGGCCAAGCTGAAAAAGCGCAAAGAGCTAGCAGGTTTGTTCACCTTCTTCTCGGCCAACTATCCGCAGTACGAGCTCAAGATTGACAATGAGCTGGCTATGCAGAAAGGCGTGAGCATCGGCAACGCCATGAATACGCTGAGCATTATGGTGGGCTCTACTTACGAGCTAGGCTTCATCAAGTACCAGCGTTTCTTCAAGGTATTCGTGCAGGCATCCCCGGAATACCGCAAGCTGCCCGAAGACATCCTGAACATGTGGGCCAAAAACGATAAGGGCGAGATGGTGCCGTTCTCGGCCTTCATGAAAATCGTGAAGACCCAGGGTGCCAACGAAATCAACCGCTACAATATGTACACTACCGGCTCCATTCGGGGCGGCGCGGCGCCGGGCTACAGCAGCGGTGAGGCCATCAAAGCTGTACAGGAAGTGGCGCAAGACCTGCCCCACGGCTACGGCATCGACTGGGGTGGCCTGTCGAAAGATGAAGTGAGCCGAGGCAACGAGTCCACCGTTATTTTCATGGTGGTGCTGGTGTTCGTGTACCTAGTGCTCGCCGCACAATATGAGAGCTTCCTGCTGCCGCTGGCGGTAATATTCTCCCTCGTCGCGGGGGTGTTCGGATCGTTCTTGTTTATTAAAATCTTTGGCCTGGCCAACGACATTTATGCGCAGGTGGGCCTCGTCATGTTGGTGGGTTTGCTGGGGAAGAACGCCGTACTGATTGTGGAATTTGCGGCCTCGAAACACGAGGAAGGCATGTCGGTGCGCGACGCGGCTATTGAAGGAGCGCGGGTTCGTTTCCGCCCCATTCTGATGACTTCCTTTGCCTTTATAGCAGGCCTTATTCCGCTGGTAGTGGCCACGGGTGCTGGCGCCATTGGTAACCGCACCATCGGCAGCTCGGCACTGGGCGGTATGCTGTTCGGTACTGTGTTCGGGGTAATTATCATCCCCGGCTTGTATTACTTCTTCGGCACGCTGGCCGGCAAGAACAAGCTGATTCGGGACGAAAACGAATACCCGGTGCTGGAGGGTATTGAGCCTCGCGTATTAATTGAAGAAACAGAGCCTTATGCTTAAGAGACGCCTTTATCAATGCTTGAGCGCCGCCGGCTTGGCGCTTACTATTGCCGCTTGTAAAACGCCGGAGCTAGTAGTCAAGAATGAAAGCCGTCAGGTTCCGGCCAGCTACAACAATTCCGTGCAGGACAGCACCAGCACGGCCAAAGTCCGGTGGCAGGATTTCTTTACCGACCCAAGCTTAAAAGCGCTGATTGACACGGCCCTGCAAAACAATCAGGAGCTAAACATCACGTTGCAGGAGATTGAGATTTCCCGCAATGAAATTCGCGCCCGACAAGGGGAGTATTTGCCCTTTGTGGGCTTAGGTGCCAAGGCTGGGGTCGATAAAGTGGGGCGGTACACGCTTCAGGGGGCAACGGAGGAAAGCGTCGATATCAAGCCGGAAAGGCGGACACCCGATCCACTAACAGATTTTCAAGTGGGCGCTTTTGCTACCTGGGAAGTGGATATCTGGCACAAGTTGCGCAACGCGAAGAAAGCGGCCGTGAGCCGATACCTGGCTTCCGTGGAGGGGCGAAACTTCATGGTGACAAACCTGATTGCGGAAATTGCCACCTCGTATTACGAACTGCTGGCGCTTGATAATCAATTGGCCATCGTGAAGCAGAATATTGAGATTCAAAGCAATGCTCTGGAGATCGTACGCCTGCAAAAAGAAGCCGCGCGGGTGACCGAATTGGCTGTGCGCCGCTTTGAAGCCCAGGTGCACAACACCCGCAGCATTCAGTATGCTCTCCAGCAGCGCATCACCGAAGCGGAGAATCGGCTCAACTTTCTGGCGGGTCGGTACCCACGGCCTATTTCCCGCAACGATGAGGCTTTCAACGACGCCGTACCGCAAGCCATTCGGGTGGGGCTTCCTTCCCAGTTGCTGAGCAACCGGCCCGATGTCCGGCAGGCCGAACAGAATCTGGTGGCGGCCAAGCTGGATGTGCAGGTGGCCAGGGCCAACTTTTACCCTTCACTGGGTATCTCCGGAGCCATCGGTGTGGCGGCGTTCCGGCCTGGCTTGTTGGTAAGCACCCCCGAATCCATGCTATTCTCGCTGGCTGGTGACGTTGCTGCGCCGCTGATCAACAGAAACGGGATAAAGGCCGCGTATTCCAATGCTAACGCCCAGCAGACCCAGGCCGTCTACAATTACGAACGGACTTTGCTCAATGCCTACATTGAAGTAGCCAACCAGCTCTCCAACATCAGTAACTTGGAGAAGGGATACGATGAGAAAGCAAAGCAAGTACAGGCTCTCAATGAGTCAAGTAATATTTCCAATAGCCTCTTCCGCTCAGCAAGAGCCGACTACTCCGAAGTACTCTTTACCCAGCGGGAGGCACTAGAATCAAAGTTTGACCTCATCGAAACCAGAATGCAGCAGTTGAATGCCAAGGTGAATGTTTATAGAGCCTTGGGTGGCGGCTGGAATTAGATCTGACTGGCCGTATATGTCGGTCTGAGATTCAACTATAAGGGTTAGGTTGGCTTGGCTAACTTAGCCCTTATGTGTATTCGGCAGATTCTGAGCACCTTCCGCATACAAGTGATTCTGGAGAAGCGGGCGGTGCGGCCAGCGTAGATGGGACCTGTTCATTCAGATGTCCATTCACACCAAAAGTTAAACCCTAATGTCTCGATTTGTTGCCGTTCTACTTCATCCAGTAGCATCACCACGTAATCTTCGTGACTTATAGTACCAAGCAGAAGAATATCGTCTTGAAAGAAGGCCGGATCCTCAAATTCGCCATGCCCATAATCAAAGTCCTCGTATGACTTACTGGTTATATACTCTACTACTTCTTGGGTAATAAGAAAACGGTGCGTTGCGGTGTATACTCGCGTAGCAATATTTGGCAGAGCAACTTGTGCTGCTGCTAGCACAGCCGGTAGCTCCGTGTTAATAAAGGATCGGCTCACTTCTACATAGTTTGCCTTCGGCAAAATCCAGTTTAGCACTATATGCCAATATTGTGGCGGATAAGTTTGAAACTGGTCGTCACAGTAATACTTCTTCATTTGATTTTACGGAGCTATAGAGCAGTGAAAATAATCCCAAAACTTTACACTTCATCAGCCAAAGTCTATACCTCCCGGCTTTATTCACGTTGATACTTTTGTAGCACATGCACTGTTATCTTAGTATCATCCGCCGCTGAAGCTGCTCAGTTGCTGCCGCGGCTCAACCTTTGCTCCTATGCCTACCCTACAATTCAAAACCTCGATCAACTGCGCCAACTGCCTGCGCGCCGTCACGCCTTTTCTGGATGCAGAACCTACTGTGAAAAAGTGGAGCGTGGACACGAATAACCCGGACAAAATTCTGACTGTGGAGGGCGAAAACGTCATTCCCGAGCAGGTGATGAAAGCCGTAGCCCAAGCCGGCTTTGATATTGAGCCTCGGCAGGCAGCGTAAGCTTCCTATTGCATCCAACTCTACCTAAAAAAGCCCCCGGAAGTGTTCTGGGGGCTTTTTTAGCAGATAAAGTGAGCCGACGCCAACTTCAGATGAAAAGGTAGCTTACCTAATACAATTCGTTTACACTGAGCTATATCCTTCCCGATGAGCGAACGTATTCCTACCTATCAGCTTCAGGCTTTTGCCAGCTATAACGACGCGCCTACGGAGGTGTATTTCCCGGATTATGCATCCGTTAAGCCCCAGATTCCCCTGGACCGCCCCTACCGCGGCGACTATTACAAAATCAGCCTGTGCTTACGGGGAACGGCTGAGCTAAAAGCGAACTTAGAAACGTACACTGTAACCCCCAACTGCTTGGTGCTGGCTACGCCGGATGTGATTAAGCAGTGGCTGCACATCCCCGCTGATTACGAAACGCTGTCCGTCTTTTTCACTAAAGAGTTTATCACGGCCAACAATGCGGCGACGGGGAAGCTCCGCTTTTTGGTGGCGCCCACAACCTACGTGCTTTCGTTGTCGGCGGCGGAGGCGGCTAGCTTAGCGGTTTCCCTGCGCTTTTTGCAACAGAAGTATTATTCCTCTACTGCTGAGCGAGATAACATCCTGAAGAACATCATCAACAGCCTGCTCTTTGAGATTGGCGCCCTCTACGAGCAGCAGCCCGCGCCCCTCCCGACGGGCAAACCTCGCAGCCAATTGCTGGCAACGGCCTTCAAGCAGCTCGTGCAGACGCATAGCGCCACGGCGCGGGGCGTCGCCTTTTACGCCAGCCAGCTGTGTATCACACCCAAGCACCTCACGGAGCTGGTCAAAGACGCAACCGGCCGCACCGCGGGCGACTGGATAACCGCCGCCGCGGTGCTGGAAGCCAAGACCTTGCTGCAAAACCCGGCGCTGAGTATTCAGCAGGTCGCGGCCAGCCTGCACTTCACCGACCAGTTTGCCTTCAGCCGATTTTTCAAAAAAAGCACTGGGCTTTCCCCCACGGCATACCGGCAGGCAGGCTGACCCCGTTTGCCGCCTTTTGGCTACACCTTACCGCCATCTGGCCATTTCTTCTGCTGGCGGTAGCGCCGAGTTTTGTAGGATGAATTTCGGACCCCAGCCGCTTGCCATCTGTTTGACCAAGTGGCGGGTGCCCGAACCTATTCGTCAACTACAACAACTTTATATGATCCTGATAACTGGCGCTACCGGGCAGCTCGGCACGGCTGTACTGCACACTCTCCTGCATAAAACCGCCGCCACTCAGTTGGCCGCCCTGGTGCGCAACGAGCAAAAAGCCACCGACCTGCAAGCGCAGGGCGTAAGTATCCGTGTAGGCAATTACACGGATGTAGCCTCGCTGGACAAAGCCATGCAAGGCGTTGAAAAAGTGCTGCTTATCTCCGGTGGCGGCGAAGACGATGCGCTCCAGCAGCACTACAACGTGGTAGATGCCGCCAAGCGGGCCAGCGTGCGCTGCTTGGCCTACACGAGTCGCGCGCTGAAAAATCCCAGCACCTTGGCCAACCAGCTGATGGTACGGCACTTCCAGACGGAAGACTACATCCAGGCGAGCGGCTTGAACTATATTTTCTTCCGCAATATCCTGTATATGGATACTTTGCCGCTGTTCACCGGGCCGCGCGTGTTCGAAACCGGCATTCGCCTGCCCGCGGGCCAGGGCCGGGTAGCCTACGCCTTGCGCAGCGAAATGGGCGAGGCCATTGCCAACGTATTGCTCGGAAGCACTTGCGACAACCGTACCTACCACTTCACTGGCAGCGAGGCGTACTCCTTCGCCGACGTAGCCGCCGCCCTGGCCGCCGCCGCCGGGAAGCCAGTAACCTACACGCCCATCGAGCAAGGCGCCTTTGCCACCAGCATGCAGGAGCGCGGGGTGCCGGAGCTTGCCATCCAACGAACCGCCGGCTTTATGGCCGACATCAAGCACGGGCAAGAAGCCGAAGTAAGCTCCGATTTGGAAATGGCACTTGGTCGAAAACCCACTTCCCTTAAGGAAGGAGTAAAATTGCTTTATAAGCTGTAGCAGCCGTTATCAGCACTGAAAAAGCCCCCAGGATGGTTCTGGGGAGCTTTTTTGTAGCTTGAGCTTTTCAGATTAATATAAATCAGATTCATATAAATATGATAGGCGGTCATGCCGAGCGAAGTGAAGCATCTCGCGGACTGACGTCGGATTAGTATTGCAACGAAGCGAGCGAGATGCTTCGCTCCGCTCTGCATGACGTACGGCTTAAACAATGTTTGATTGTCGTTATATGAAAAAGCCCCCCAACTCTCGTCGGGGGCTTTTTGGTGAATAATTAAGCAAGGACGCTACCTAATACGTCAGTTCACCAGCCTCCACTTTCAGCTTGATACCCGGCTCGGCAGTGATGCGGCCTGCCACTTGGGCCTGGTAGCCATCGGCTTGCAGCTGGCTTACAACGGCGGCGGCTTGAGCTTCTTCGGTGACGAGTAGCATACCGTTGCCCATGTTCCAGTAGAGGTAAGCGTCGGCGGGCGAGATGCCGGCTAGTTTGGTGAGATTCTGCATGGCGGGCAGGGGTTCGAACAGGTTATCCAGTTCGGCACCGACACCGTTGTTTTTGAGTACGCGCTGGAAGTTATCGGCAATGCCGCCGCCGGTGATGTGGGCAATGCCGTGCAGAACTAGGCCAGCGTCGAGGAGGCGGGCTACGGCGGGCGCGTAGATCAGGGACGGAGCCAGTAGTACTTCCCCCACGTGTTGCCTAGCTCTGCAGCGTCAGAGCCCGTGTAAGGCGCCGTGTGCCAGTTGTCGCCGTAGAGACCTTGCAACGTACGACGCGCCAGGGAAAAGCCGTTGGAGCGGAAGCTGGGGGAGCGAAGTGATACTACTGCGTGGCCAGCCTGGGCGGTGGCGCCGCTTAGGGGGCTTTTTAGCGACGGATGCAAGGCGCCTACGGCCGTAGAGCACCAATTGAAGTTCATGCGGGCGCCGGGCCAGCCGCCAATCCGGTTGCCCAGCTCGGCAATTTCGCCCCCCGTCACGGCAATGCGGCTGAAGTTGGCCGCATCGTGCAAGCCCCGCATCAGCTCGTCGATTACGTCGTAATCCAGGGTATTCACGTCGATGATGTTCGACAGATTGCTGGGCACGAAGCCGCCGGCAATCAGGTCGTCGGCCACCATGGCAATCAGGTCGTAGCCCAAGGTATCAAACCGCCCCACCCGCTCGGCCACTTCTATTTTGGTACCGATACCGTCGGAGCTGATGCCCAGGCGCTCCTGCCCAAAGCAAATTTCGTTGGAAAAGCCACCGTCCAGATCCTGCGCCGGCTCGCCGGGCTGGCCGGCGCGGTTGGGGAAGGTTTTCTTAGCCCAGGCATAGGCGTTGCGGGAGCAGGCGTTGCCGAGGTCGATGTCGTAGCCGGCAGGTTTGGAGGAAGCAGTGGACATGAAGCGTGAGGTAATCGTTGGAGTTGTAAGCAAACTCCCCTCCTCATCTGAGGAGGGGAGTTTGACGTTCTAGTGTTCCGTTGGCTCGGGAGCCTTGGCACTTACTGATGACACTACTTGGTGACGGTCTTTTTTGTCGCGGTGGCTTTCGCGCTCCTCTTGGATGTGGCGCAGGTACTTGGTGACGTCGCCGGTGGGGTAGCGGCCGGAGAAGCAGGCGAAGCAACCGCCGTGGCCGCGCTCTTCGGCAAATAAATCTTGTAAGTCACTCAAGTCCTGATAGATAACCTTATCAGCCTCGATGTAGCGGCAGATTTCTTCCTCCGTGTAGTTGGCGGCAATCAGCTCGGTGCTCATGGCCATATCGATGCCGTAGATGCAGGGGCTCACGATGGGCGGCGCGGAAGAGATGAAGTATACTTCCAACGCACCGGCATCGCGCAGGATGCGCACGATGCGCCGCGAGGTAGTGCCGCGCACGATACTGTCGTCGACCACAGCTACTTTTTTGCCCTCCACAAACTCGCGAATAGGGTTGAGCTTTTTCTTGACCACATCCTCACGGCCGGCCTGACTGCTGACAATGAAGCTGCGACCCATGTGGTTGTTTTTCACCAGTCCGCGCCGGTAGGGCACGCCGATGGCTTCGGCCAAACCAGAAGCCGCGAAGTAGCCCGACGATGGCACGTCAATTACCATATCAGGTTCAATTCCGGCAGCTTTCACCTTGCGGGCCAGTATTTTACCCAACCGAACACGCTCACGCGCTACTAGGCGGCCATGAATAACGGAGTCTTCGCGGGCAAAGTAAATGTGCTCAAATACGCAGAACGCTTTGGGCACATTGTAGGGGTTCTTGTAGTGGACTTTGAGGTCTTTATCAATGAAGATGGCCTGACCAGGTCCTACGTTTTTCACGAAGTCAAAGCCCAGGTAATCAAAGCAGGTGCTCTCCGAGGCGAAGGCGTATACTGGCCCGTCGGGCGTTTGGCGGCAGCCGAGCACCAGCGGACGGATTCCCAGCGGGTCGTTGAAGGCCAGTAGGCCGTGGCCGGCAATAACGGTGATGGTCGCGTAAGCCCCTTTTACCAGTTCCTGCGTGGTCTCAACGGCATCGAAGATGTCGATTACCGAGAGGTGGTCGAGGTCTTTGATGCGCAGCTCCGAGGCGAAGGTATACATGATGAGCTCCAGGTCGTTGCTGGTTTTGGGCAGCACGTGGTACTTATCATGCAGGCGCTGAGCTACTTCGCGGAAGTTGATCACGTTGCCGTTGTGTACCATGCCCAGGCCGAAGGGGTAGCTGGTGGTAAAAGGCTGGGCCAGCTCCGAATCATTGGAGCCTTGGGTAGTGTAGCGCACATGGCCGATGCCAATGTTGCCTTTGAGCTTCTTTATATGCTTGGGCTTGAACACGTCATTGACGAGCCCGTTGCCTTTGCAGAGGTGGAAATTATCGTCGAAGGTGACAATACCGGCCGCATCCTGGCCGCGGTGTTGCAGGGCCGTTAAGCCAACTACAATGTCCGCGGCTACTGGCTCAGGACCGTAAAAACCAACTATTCCGCACATATCAATTCTCTGTTGTCAGTTGCCGGTTGTCAGGCGGGGCGGCCGGGCAGCTGGCGGGGGTGGAAGGGGAAATCTGGCCTCGGAACAAGCGCACCAGCGTATCAGCGTACAGCTCGTGCTCTACGAGCAGGCCGCGACGCTCGACTTCAGACAGCGTATTTGCCCCCCGCAGATCAACGGGGCGCTGGGCTAACACGGGGCCGGTGTCGAGGCCTTCATCCACGAGGTGGACGGTGATTTTTGTTTCGGGAAGCTTGTTTTCAAAGGCCCACTCGTAGGCGTGCAGGCCTTGGTGCTGATGCGTATCAGCGGGGTGAATATTCAGAATGCGCCCGGCGTAAGCTCGCACTAGCACCGGGGAGAGAATGCGCATATAGCCGGCTAATACCAGATAATCAAGCTCATACTCTCGCAGTATTTGCACCACCGCCGCATCATAATCGGCTCGTTTGCGGCCGGCGGGGGCCAAGCTAGCCGTTTGACAGCCCAGGGCAGCGGCCGTAGCTAAGCCCGGCGCGTCAGGATTGTTGCTGAACACCACGGCCACCTCTGCAAGTTCGCGCAGGGCGCCCATTTGTACAGAATCGACCAGCGCCACCATATTGGAACCTCGACCGGACAGCAAAATGGCCAAGCGCTGCTTGCGCGGAGCGCTGGGCTGCTCCCCTTCCCTCTCTAGTCCTCGCGTCTGCTCAGAGCGCGTTCCTTCGGGAAGGAAGGGCGTAGGCCGATTTTCGCTGGGAGAAGGAGTCTGGCTCATCTTAGATAGGACTAAAACTTAGCAGCCGTCAGTTCCGGCATGGGGCGTTGGCCGATATCGGAGCGGTAGTAAACACCCTCAAAGGTAACCTTTTTGCACTCGGCATACACTTGCTGCACAGCATCTTCCAGGTCATTACCCCGCGAAACCACCGTCAGAACCCGGCCGCCGCTTGTGGTGAGCTGCCCATCAGCTTGACGGCGAGTCGCGCCGTGGAAAACCAAGGTCTGGGGGGCAAAATTGGCTTCGTTTTCTAGGCCGCTGATAAGAAAGCCGGTTGGGAAACTTACGGCTGGATAACCGCCAGAGGCTAACACCACACCGATAAAAGTGCCGTTGCGCTGCCATACCGTCGTTTGAGCCAAGTTGCCGTTGAGCGTGGCTTCTATCAGTTCTAGCAAGCTGCTTCTCAGCGCCGGCAACAATACCTGCGCTTCGGGGTCGCCGAGGCGGGCATTGTATTCCAGCAGCTTCGGACCTTGCGGAGTGAGCATGATGCCGAAGTAGATAAAGCCTTTGAAGTCAAATGGTTCGGCTTGCAGGCCGCGCATGGTGGGGTCCACGATGTCGCGGCGGATGGCGGCCAGCACGTTGTCATCGGCGAAGGGTACGGGGCAATAAGCACCCATGCCGCCGGTGTTCGGGCCTTTGTCGCCGGCCAGCAGCTGCTTATGATCCTGGGAGGGTGACAGCAGCCGAATGCGGTTGCCATCGGTGATGCCGATGATACTGATTTCGGGGCCGCTCAGCTTTTCTTCCAACAGAAACGAAAACCACTCGGGGTGCTGGTCTTGTAGCTCGGTCAGGGCCTCATTGGCCTCGTCCACGGAGCTGCACACGTACACCCCTTTGCCAGCGGCTAGGCCGTCGTATTTGATCACCAAATTGCCCCCCAGCTCAGCCGCTTTGGCGCGGGCAGCTTGCATTTCGTCGCTACGAAAGGTCCAGGACATGCCCGTTGCTACGCCGTGGCGGCGCATGAATTTCTTGCTCCACACCTTGGAGCTTTCCAACAATGCTCCCTGCCGCGTTGGCCCAAACACCCGAATATCCGTCTTGGCAAAGTAGTCTGTAACGCCAGCGGCCAGCGGAGCTTCAGGACCTACTACGATAAGCTTGATGTCGTGTTCTCGGCAGAAATTTTCTACCGCCGGGAAGTCTAGGGGGCTAATTTCGGGGAGGCTATTCGGGATGCCGCCGTTACCGGGCAGCACGTGCACGGTAGCACCGTCGAGGGTCAGCTTCCACGCCATGGCGTGTTCACGGGCCCCGCCGCCGAGGAGAACGATATGTTTGGAGTTGGTGCTCAAGGTTGGTATTGTTTGATGTAGGTATGGAGAAATAAGCTGCGCTAGTCAAATTCAAATGCCTGAGCGTATCCACCAACTTCAACTATTTGCCAATCACGAAATTGCAGCCCGAATCCGTGTTCCTCTTCCCAATCACAAGAAAATGCAAGGCCGAATCGCCCTTCCTCTATTTCATCTGGCAAGAAAATTTTCAGAAGATGATAGAAGGGTAATAAAGCCTTATTATCAGACGCGAAAGGCATATCTACCTGATAATTGTGCTTGAGACGATACTCTGAAAGTTCAGTATAAAATTGGTAGGCGGCTTCTTCAATAGTATTCTCTAAACTTGGTAGTCGCCGCAATAAAGCTTCTATAGCTGCTTCTGCTTCAAGTGTCAACTCATCTGCATCTGCAAAACGGAGAGGTATAGTATTATGCTTTTGAAGCAAACTAATTTCTATATCTGCCATCAGTTCACCATCCTCAATACGCAACGTATTTTTCCAATTGTTCATATCGATTAGCTGATATCGTCAATGGAAGTAATCTGACCGCCGGCAAACTGAAACACTGACTTACCCTTTAGTTGCAATGTGTCGCCCTGCTTCAAACCATTGGGGAATTCCATGGCGGCCACTGCGGTATAGTCAATCAGCACTTCTACGCGGTTATCAGCTATCTGCCAATCCGTGACGCGCTGTTCCCGCTGGGAGAAATACTGCTTGGCCTTCTCTGCTTGCTGGCGGAAACTTTCTTTGCCAGTTGTAGTCAAATTAACCTCGCCGTTGGCAATGTTTCTGAACTCCACCTCCTCGTGCAGATGGCGCACCATCCCGTCTACATCGAAGCGGTTGTATGCTTCGATGTAAGCTTGAACGAGTTGTTTAGAATCAGAGGCTTCCATTGGTTTGACTATACCGCGACTCAGTGTCGGTGACTTTACTATTATTGATTTCCTTGAGGAGTTGCTTGCGCAAGCATAGCAGGTTCCTAAGCTTCTTTCATGATGCCAGCGCGCACTAAGTTGCCCACGAGGCGGGCTTGCACGTCGCCGCCGGGAGTGGTTTCGTTGCCAGTGGGTAGCGGGCTGCCGGTGATGCGCTCGTAGATATCGAGGTAGCGACGGGTAGCTTCGGCGGAAACTTCGGGGGTGAGGGCGCGGGGGTATTGGCCATCTACTTTGTTGGCGATGAGCCACTGACGCACGTACTCCTTGTCCATCTGCTCCGCCGTTTCGGGGTTGCGGGCGTAATCCTCGGCGCTCCAGAAGCGCGACGAATCGGGCGTGTGGATTTCGTCAATCAGAATCAGCTCGCCATTCAGCAAGCCAAACTCATACTTGGTATCTACTAGGATGATGCCGCGCTCAGCCATCCACTGAGAGGCAAAATTGAACAGCTCCAACGCCTTCACCCGCATCCGCTCGTACAGCTCAGCCGATACCCAGCCTTCCGACACCAGATTCTCCGGCGTGATTTCGCGGTCCGACTCTTCCTTAGTGGTCGGCGTCACGATGGGCTCGGGAAATTTCTGGTGCTTGGTCAGGCCATCGGGCACCGTCACGCCCGAGAAGGTACGCTGGCCTTTCTGATAGCCGCGCAGCATCGAACCGGTGAGGTAGTTGCGCACCACCATCTCCACCCGAATCGGTTCGGCTTCCTTAGCCAGCGTCACGTTGGGGTCGAGCAGGGCAATGACGTGGTTAGGAATGATGTGCTGGGTTTTCTCAAACCAGAAAGCCGC
The DNA here is from genome assembly GCF_004355185.1 of Hymenobacter radiodurans. NCBI lineage: Bacteria > Pseudomonadati > Bacteroidota > Cytophagia > Cytophagales > Hymenobacteraceae > Hymenobacter > Hymenobacter radiodurans. The sequence continues at coordinate 416,487 of NZ_CP037922.1, read as the reverse complement.
CAACCCGTTCAGCACCGCGCCTTTGTGGGCCACGGGCGTCTCCAACACCGAATCGAACGCCGACAGACGGTCGGTAACCACGATGAGCCGCTCGCCGGAAGGGGCGCGGTACGAGTCGCGGACTTTGCCGCGGTGAAGAAGCTCGAGTTGGGGAGTATCGAAGTGGTTGAGGGTGTTCATCTGCGGGGTTAGTAGGTCGCTTTGCGAGTTATTTCATCTGGGGGGCTTTTTCGAATAGGAAGCCTGACGACAGTGAGCGGTTTGTGTCTTGGTGTGGAAAGGGCGGTTTAATGAAGGGGCGTCTCTATTGATTGCAGTGAAGGTGCGGAAGCTGAGCGCTGCGGCAACGAGGCCACATGCTCCACGATATTTTGGAAGAGCTTCAGACCATCACCTTCCTCGCTCAACTCCTTATTCACGCGCTTGCGGCGCGCCCAATCGGGATGATTATAGAGCGACAAGAAAGCTTCCGGGTGCGGCATCAAGCCAAACACCTGCCCAGTGGTATCGGTCAGGCCGGCGCAGTTTAGATCGGCGCCGTTGGGGTTGTGGGGGTACTGCGTTACCTCGCAGCCGGTGGCGTCGCAGTAGGTTAGGCAGTTCAGGTTTTGGTCGAGAATGTGCTGGCGCGTAGCTGCATCGGGGATGAGCAGGCGGCCTTCGCCGTGGCGCACGGGCACTTCAAAGGAGTCAAGGCCTTTGAGGAAAGGGCTGCGATTATTCGCGTTTACTTTTAGCCGCACCCAGCGGTCTTCGTAACGGCCGGAGGCGTTGTGCGTCAGGGTTACCTCGGGCTGAAAATTGCCCCCCAGATTGGGCAGCAGGCCCAGCTTTACCAACACTTGAAAGCCGTTGCAGATACCCAACACGAACTTGCCGCGGGCGATAAATTCACGCAAGTCGTCGAGCAAAGTGAAGCCGCCGGGCGTTTGGCGGTAGCGCAGCTTTTTTGCCAACACCACACCCGAGCCCAGATCGTCGCCGAAGGAAAAGCCCCCGGAAAGTTCACGATGTCGTAGTCGTGGATGCTGACCTGGCCGTGGAGCACCTGATTGAGGTGTACGATGGTGGCTTCGGCGCCGGCTAGGCGGTAGGCGGCGGCCATTTCCTCCTCGCAATTAATTCCGAACCCCGTCAGGATAAGCGCTTGGACAGCAGCGGGTTGATTCATGTTCTCGTTCATTTCCCCTCCCCCATTACGTGTTCGCCAAAACCGATTGTTTGATTCACTGGGCCGTTGGTCCAGGTCTGGCGCAGCTCTTCCGTGTCGGCTTCTATCACGAGTTGGCCTTGGTGACTTACCAGCAAGAAGTTGTCGTTGGTAACCACACCCAAGCGGGTGGCTTTTTCTCCGAGCAGCTGCTCAAATGCTACCACGTCTTCTGGCGCCACGGTGGCTACGAAGCGGGAGTGCGACTCGGAGAAGAGCTGGGCGGGCAGCGGCAACTCGCCGTTTAGCTCAATTTTGGCCCCCAGCCCGTCCCCGAAGGTTGCTTCGGCCAGCGCAACGGCCAGGCCACCGTCGGAAAGGTCGTGGCAGGATTGGATGAGCTGCTGGTCGTTGGCTTGGCCCATGAGGGTGTACAGCTCCTTGGCCTCCGCGAAGCGCACTTGCGGCACATTGGCGCCCAACTCCTGATATAGTTGGTAAAACTCGGAGCCGCCAAGCTCATCGTAGGTGCGGCCCAGCAGATACACCACGTCGCCGGCTTGCTTGAAGTCGCTAGTGACGGTGCGGCGCACATCTTCGATTTTAGCTGTCATCGAATACAGGACCGTGGGTGGCACCGAAATCTTCACGCCATCGGCCTTGAAGTCGTTTTTCATGCTGTCCTTGCCGCTGGTGAGCGGGATGCAGTAGGCAGCGGTGGCGTCGCGCAGGGCCTGGCACATGTGCACGAGTTTAGCCAGCTTCTGCTTACCGTCGGGGTTCGTGACGGGGTGAAAATCGGAGTCAGGAACGCAGAAGTTGTCGTTTACCGACCAGAAGATATTATCACCGGGCGTGAGGTTGGGCAATTTGCCCCCCACGGCGATGATCTGGCGTACGGCCTCGTCAAAAGCGCCGGCCGACATATGGTAGGCGTCCAAATCACCAAAGCGGGGCAGGATGCCGTTGCTCACGGCTACGCCTTCCCAGCTTTCAAAATTGAAGCGAACTACGGCGGCATCCTGCGGCGCTTGGCCGGTGGCGCCCATCAGCGGCTTGATGATGGTGCGACCCTTCACCTCGTGGTCGTACTGGCGAATGACGGACTCGCGGGAGCAGATATTGAGCGAGCCGAGCAGTTGGTGCAAGACGTCGGTGTAGTCGAGGCTGGGGGGTAAAACTGGCTCCTGAGCCTCGGGCTTCTGCCACTCGGCTTCCATGAGTTTGCGCGGTACGCCTTCGTGCAAGAAATGCATGTTTAGCCGAGCCACTGGGGAGTTAGCGAAACGTACATCCAGGTATCCATCGGCGGTAAAATAACCGATGTCAGTTAGCTCCACTTCCATTTCCTGACCTAAAGCCAGCACTTCAGCCAGCTTGCCGGGCTCCACGACCAGCGTAAACCGCTCCTGTGATTCGCTCACGAAAATCTCCCAAGGCCGCAAGCCAGGGTACTTCAACGGCACTTTTTCCAGGTCCACCACGGCGCCGCCGCTGATGCCAGCCAGCTCGCCCACGGAGGAAGAAAGCCCCCCGGCGCCGTTGTCGGTGCTACACTTGATGAGGCCGCGGCGAGTGGCGAGGATGAGGAAATCCATGGCCAGCTTCTGCGTGATGGGCGAGCCAATCTGCACGGCCGTGGCAGGCGACGATTCGTCCAGCTCGATGCTGCTGAAGGTGGCGCCGTGAATACCATCTTTGCCCACGCGGCCGCCCGCCATAATGATACGGTCACCGTCGTCTATCTTCTTTTCCCAGGAATCAAGGCCAGCGAGTTGCATGGGCATCACAGCGCCGGTGCCGCAGTAAACCAACGGCTTGCCGGCGTAGCGGTCGTCGAAAATGATGCTGCCGTTTACCGTTGGTACGCCCGACTTATTCCCGCCGTCCTCAATGCCTTTGCGCACACCTTCGAAGATGCGGCGCGGGTGCAGTTGGTTGGTCAGCAGCGGGCCATCGTAATCAGGATTGCCGAAGCATAAGACGTTGGTATTGAACAACAAACGAGCCCCGCCAATGCCAGTAGCCAGCGGGTCGCGGTTGTTGCCCAAAATGCCAGTAATGGCCCCGCCGTAGGGGTCAATAGCCGAGGGTGAATTGTGGGTTTCCACCTTCCAGACAAACAGCGACTCGTCGTTGATGCGCACAGCGCCGGCGTTGTCGGAGAACACCTTAATGAGCCAGTCGTTGCCGTTGGCGCGCAACTGGCGGTCTACCTCGGCGGTGGCATCTTTGATATAAGTTTTGAACAGGGAATCAACTTGGTAATCCTCGCCCGTTTCGGCGTCGCGGTAGTTGATTAAGGCACTGAATTCCTTGTGTTTGCAGTGCTCCGACCAAGTTTGGGCGATGATTTCCAGTTCACAGTCGGTGGGCTCGGCGGGTAAGCCGGTTGCTTGGCGCTCTTGCTGGGTTTCGGGCAACTGATAGTACGCCCGCACGGCCTGCATTTCGGCCAGATTCAGGGCGTAAAGATTGTCCTTGGATAACTGTACCAACGCCTCATCCGACACATTCAGGTCGATGGTGTGGGTGGTGTTATCGACAGAGGTGCCGGGGCGGGGCGTGAAGTCGCGGATCTGGTCGGCGGGACCTACTTCGAAGCGGTTGATGAGCTTGTTACCAAGCAGCTCTTCGGCTAGGCGGCGCAGGTCGGCGGGGGGCAAATTTTCCTCTAGCAGATACAAACGCTTGCTGAAAATATGCTGAGTGCGCGTGTCGAGGGGCTGGTTGAGGAAGTCGCCGAGCGCATTTTGGGCCGAGGTACCTTCGTCGTCAGTTACGCCGGGGCCTTTGGCCACCAATATATACGACTGGAATTGGGGGTCGCGGCGAAACTCGTTTAGGGCCACCTCATGTAATACCGGGTCCTGGAGGCACTGCTCGGCGAAATCGCGAAGTTGCTGGGCGGTGAGCGGGTAGCGCACCGTGTAAACGGCCGTGCTTTGCACCCGGCCCGTGCGCAGGCCGAGGTGGCGCTGCGCCGCTTCCGCTACGCGCTGTCCGTCGCCGTCGTGAATGCCGGGCTTGAGGAGCAGCTGAATGGAATGAAGATGATTTTCCAAAAGGAACAGGTAAGGTTTGCTATTTTTCGACTTCCCACGGCCGACCACCGGCCGCGGAAAAGCGCCCCGACAATCGGGACGCCGAAAATGCCTTGCCTGCGGGCCGAAGCCAGCAGGTAGGTTTAAGAAAACGCTTTCTCCGGCCGACTGCCAGGTTTTACTACCGGAATACCTGCCCGACACAGCGGGCAATCATCGGGTGCGTGGGTAGCCGCCGTGACCGGCAGCAGTGCAAAGGTCGGAAAAGAAAGCTCTGCTTTGCCACCCGTGCGGTCAATTAAACTCGCGACACCCAAAATTTTGCCCCCCAGCCCTTCCAAAATCCGCGCTACTTCTTTGGTACTCTTGCCCGTAGTCACCACATCCTCGGCGATAATAATTCGCTCGCCGGGCTGCAAGGTGAAGCCGCGGCGCAAGGTCATTTGGCCGGTATCGTCGCGCTCCGTAAAGATGGCGGGCACGCCCAACTGCCGGCCCAGCTCGTAGCTCACCACCACGCCGCCCATAGCCGGACCAACGACTACATCGGGCTGCAAACCGGCTTCGCGGATGCGCTGAGCTAGCTCGGCCATAGCCGGAGCAGCCAGCTCGGGGCGGCGCAGAAAGCGGGCACACTGCACGTAGGTATCGGAGTGCAAGCCCGAGGAAAGGCGGAAATGCCCCCTGAGCAAGGCATCTTCCTGCATCAGTTGCTGCTCAAGAAGCGGGGCGTCAAAACGAGTTTCAGAAGTCATTTCAGCAGCAGAATCAGGCATGAGCGGTAACGGGACGGAGGTCATTTATTTGTTGCATTAATTCACGGGCGGCGGCACCAGCATCGGCAGCTTGCCAGATGGCGCGGGAGGTGTTGATGAGTAGTCCAAGCCCATCGGCGCGCAAGCCGGCGTGGAGCGTGGCAGCTAAGTCGCCGCCCTGGGCACCGATGCCTGGCACTAGGAACCACTGCGTCGGGCAGCTTTCGCGCACGCGGGCAACGGCTGCGGCATCAGTGGCGCCGACTACTAGGCCAATATTATGGTGATGCTCGTCTAGCTCGCATGATACGCGAGCGGCCAAGTCGCTCACGTAGCCACCACGCGTTAGGGCAACATCTTGTAGGGAGTGCGTGGGTTTGTTGGAAGTTTTAGCCAACACAAACACCATTTTATCGGGGCGAGCGAAGGGCACAATGGCGTCGTCGCCCATGTAGGGGTTCACCGTCACGGCGTCGGCGCCAATGCGGTCGTAGGCGAATTGGGCGTAGTGCTCGGCAGTGTTGGCGATATCGCCAAACTTGCCATCGAGGATGACGGGAATATCCTTAGGAATCAGCGCCACGGTTTCGCGCAGGAGAGCTACGCCGTTTTCGCGGGAGAGAAAGAAAGCCAGATTCGGTTTGAAGGCCGCAGCAAACTCAGCGGTCTGCGCGATGACTTCGCGCAGGCGCGCGGCCACGAAGGCGTCGTCACCCGTGGGGTCGAGGCCGACGCAGAGTAAGGAATTGGCTTGCTGAACGCGGGTGGTGAGTTTGTTCATGAGGCCTATTATTAGGTTGTTACAGTGGGTGGAAAGGTTGCTTGCTTACTATCAGCGACTGACCAGATTGGAGCGGGACATATCCTGCTCGTCGCTTTGAGAGTCGTTTGCGCATTCTTCGGCCAGGCGGGCGGTCAGGCCCGGGTCCAGCCACTCGCCGCTGGCAATTTGCACAGCATTAGCACCTACGCGCAAGTAATCGGTAACGTGGTTGCTGGTAAAAATGCCCCCCGTACCAAAAATCGGCAGCGTGATCCGCTCATCGTGGGCCAATTCGTACACGCAGCGCAAAGCCACTGGCCGCAACGCCTCGCCTGATAACCCTCCGATAAGCGGCTCAGTGGTAGCGTCATCGGGTAAGTGAAGGCCTTTAAGCGTATTGCACGCGGCTATGGCCGATGCGCCACCTTCCTGCGCGCCCAGCGCCAGACCGCGAATAAAGTCGGGCCACGGGGGCAGCTTCACTACGATAATGGCCTCGGGCCCCAGCTCATTGCGCACCGCCTCGGTAGCGTCGCGCGCAAATTTGGGCGTAATCTCGGCGCCTTTAGCGGTATCGGTGCAGGTGATATAGACCTCGACGCCCGCAATTTGCCCCCCAGCCTCGCGCTTGAGGAAGCGGGCGATTTTGCGGAAGCCCGGAATACCCGGCGCCGTAATGCTTACCAGCACCGGCACGCCGTAGCGCAACAGATTCGGCAGATGCTCGTGCACCAGAATCTCCGCGTTTTCGGTGCGCATATTGGTGGCGTTGAGCAGAGTCTGATCGGCTACTTGCCAGATGCCCTGCTCATACAGCCCCGGTTTGGGCTCCATGGTCACGGTGCGGGTAAAAATGGCCCCCAGTCGCTCATAGCCCGGCCCGTCCAGATGCCAAGAGGCCGCGGCCAGGCAGATAGGATTTTGAAGTGTAACTGCGCCTAACTGCATGATTTATTTTACTTTAAACTATTGGCTCTTATCGAAGCCTCAACTAAAATAACCCTAAAAGCAAAGCGCCCGGTTCATCACCGGGCGCTTTGTTGGTCAGCTAGCTAGATTACGTTTTCGCTGTCGATCTGGAATGGAACGCAGTCGCGTATGTCTTTTTGGCCGATGATGAACCGGGCCACGCGGGCCATGCCGACACCAGCACCGGAGTGTAGCTTCACGTCGTGCTCTTTATGAAAGTTGAAGGCCGACAGCGTGTCGGTGCTTTCGCAAGCATCGGTTACACCCACGATATGGGGCATATTGTGCATGACCATGCCCCCTTCCGCCTCCACATACTTACGGACACCCCGGAACATGGCATCCCATACTTCGATGATGGCCATGCGCTTAGGTTCCGTGCGTAGGGTTACGTTGCAGGTGGCAGCGAAGGCAGCGGCTTGAGAGGCGAGGTTGTCTTGCATGTTGACCTGAAGATTGAAGTGTCTATGAGTGCAGGGTTGAACACAAAACATTCCTGCTGGAGGCCGACTCAGCCGGACATAAAAAAACCGCTTCGGAAACCGGAGCGGTGAACAGGGGAAAAATAGGAAAAACAGAAAAACCAACGAGGGAAAAGACCTTCCGGTCTTCTCGCAGAACGGCGCTATGGGGCGTTCTGCGCTTCATTATATGTTAGTCTTAGAGTGGAGCACGACGCAAAAGTACTAATACTTTCCATACCTCCAAGAGAAGATAAATTAATTTCATGTCACCGCAGTGTTACCAACCTTAATTTATATGCTTAGTAAAACATATGCCAAATTTGTTTGCAACAGCGGCCAACTACCTGAAAAATAAATTTTTACATCAACGCATCATTTACTTTCAACCGTACCACGCGCCTGCTATAGGTAGCTCTTTATTCCTGTGCGTCAATAAAACATTGAAAAGCGGCAACAGGCACATTATTATTATAATACAATTTATTAAATTGGGGAGCTGTTCTGCTGTAGTACTTATATAGTATCAAGCGTCAGATGCGGAGCTTTTACCCCTGACCTGAACTGTTATTCATCCAATTGCGCAGTGTAAAACGCGGAACATGCATCATTACATATTGCTACTACTCTCAGCAATGTACAATAGGTTAGGACCTATATTTGCGCTCTGATTGCTGAGCCTTTCCTCGCTTTATTCTTTACGTATGAAAAAAATGATTGTGGCTTTGCTGGCAGGTAGCTTAAGTCTGTTTGCCTCACCAACTCAAGCTCAGAGCACCGCCCCATCCACTTCCATTGAGTACAGCGAGAAGGTGCATGTGGAAGATGGCAGCGCTGTTACTCTCTATAATCACGCGCTATCGTGGACCCAGGAAAAATTTCCGTACAAGCCTAAAACCGATATACAGGTCAATCCGGAAACGAAGGAAATCAGCTTGACTGGGACGAGTAAAATTAAGATGGCGGCGGCCAAAGCCTCGGGACCTGATCAGGAGCGCGTATTGCACTTCAACTTCCAGTTTCGGGCAACTGAGCAGGGCTATAGCTATAGTGTAGGCACTTTTCGGGTGGTACCGGAGGAAAAAGAGCCCACCGTTATGGTGCTTCTGGAGGAGTACGTAAAGCAACTTGGTCAGGACCGTGCCAATGCACGTACGCGCAACGACCGGCGTGTAACGGCTCAGGCCAATGCCATTGCCAGCGATGTGGCGTCGGCCTTTCGGTCTTACATGAACAGCCAGCCTGTAGTAAAAGACGGAGAAGTAGGCTTACCTCCTGATGGTGAAGAATAGCCAGCCGAACTGCTGCCAAAGGCCTGAAAAAGCCCCCCATTACTAACCCAGGGACTTGGTAGTTAGGATAAGCGCATAACTGCTACAAGGATAACACACTCTATAGTGCCGCAGGAAGAGCGAGTGCAGGTAATCAAAATGCTCCTACCAACCGGATTTAGATTACAGCTGGATTGAGCAATTCTATTAGTTATTGAATTTCCCGCTATATGCGCATTATAGCAAGGCTATAAAAAGCAGAAAGCCGCGTTGCAGCGCGACTTTCTATTCCCTTCCATATTCACTCGAAATAATGAATACAAAAGTAATGCCTTAATTTATTTATAATTATTTTAATATTTATTTGCTCCGTCTTTACTCCTACAGTCAGCATTGTATACTTCTCTTGGTAGCTACTAGAGGCAGTGCTTTAGTTTACCGGACCATCATCCACCCGGGTTTCTATTGCGCTTTGCACTGAGGTTGATACAGCCGACAGCAGGTCGTAGCCCGTTGCTTTTTCAATGGCATCCACGGAGGTGCGATACGCGCCCCATTCTGAGTTCAGGTTGTTGGTATTAGGAGTATTGACAGCAATAACGCGCGTGTCAGCCGTGACGCGGCTCACATCGTTGCCGCCAGCCGGAAGCACTACAATTACCTTCCATATGCGGTTGGGGACCGTTATTTTACCCTCCGCTATAGTATTTGCTGCGCCATCGGAGCCAGTGCCGCCCCTGCCGTAGCTTCCACAAATGATGTATAGCTCATTGCCCGAATCTGCGAGGGTACGACAGTAGTTTTCAAGGTCGGCCCACGTGCGCTGGTTGTTGGTAGGCGCCTGCGGTATAATATTGGTCATCAAGAAGGTAGCTGAATTATCGGCTACGGAACCGGTGCGGTCGGCGGAGGGGCAGTTGTGGCCGCGGTCGAAACCTGAGCCAGTGTAGCTGGCGCTGGTAGCCCGAAACCAGCCGGTGGGCAGCGTGTTGTCGACCAAAAAATTATCCTGACGCGAGGCTTCCCCAAGCCATGCTTTACTCAAGTGCCAGCTTACCCAGTTGGGGGTGCCCCTGTCGCGGTGATATGAAAGGGCATACTGAGGCTTTTCCAGCAGGTAATTGGTGTAGGAAGCGGGATCCGTAACCGCGCCGCTGGGATTGCCCATCGCCAGGGGATTGTCGCGGACTTCGGCAGGTGCAACGGAATCGTCGGAGCAGGAAAGGGCAAAAATGCTGAGCAGGCTCATGCTCAGCCATCGAAAGAAAGTGTGCTTCATAGGAAATAGGGAGGGTAGGCCAGAACAAGAAACGGACGCTAATTCACTAGCAAAGGTGCAACCTGTGAAGCCAACATATTGCTGCCGGTGTTGTAGGTCTAAACGTGTGAAGGTGTGAACTATATATAAGTGCTATCTCGAATTGCTTTGGGGGGCTTTTTAGAGGACGTAACGGCTTGCCCATAGAAATTAAGCGCAGGCGTAAGTTCCACTTTAAGGCATTTCGATTTGTGACCCGCTACAATAAATACATTTGGTACGCTTTTCAACTCTCCGCAACACTTCCCCATGGCTGCTCCTGACGTTTTTTCGGTTGACACGCTTATTATCGGGGCAGGCCAAGCCGGACTAGCGGCGGCATATTATCTACAGCGCTGGGGCGTATCGTTCGTGATTGTGGATGAGCGAGCCGCCGTGGGTGACGTCTGGGCTTCTCGCTTTGAGGCATTGCGCTTGTTCTCACCAGCCTGGGCCAGCAGCTTGCCCGGCTTGGAGTGGCCGGGGGGCAAATTTCGCTACCCAACCAAAGACGAAGCGGCTGCTTACCTGGCCAGCTACGCGGAACACTTTCATTTCCCCATTCATCTTTCCCAGCGCGTCAGCAAAGTAACGCCAAACGCAAACGGCTACGCGATCAGTACTGTGGCCGGTGGGCGTTATCAGGCGCAGCGGGTAGTGATATGCACGGGAGCTTATAATGCCCCACGCCGGCCCGAATTTGCCCCCCAGCTTGCTTCTAATGTTGCTCAGCTCCACAGTAGCGACTACCAACGCCCGCAGCAGATAGCCGGCACCGGGCCAGTGGCAATAGTAGGCAGTGGCAACTCAGCCCTCCAGATTGCAGCTGATTTGGCCACAACCGGCCGCCCCGTGTACGCTGCCTTCGACGAACGCACCCCGGCTATGCCCAACAACATGCTGATGTGGGCGATGCTCACCGCTACCAGATTGCTCCGGGCATCGCGGCACTCCTTGGTGGGCGGACAGATGATACAGCAGCCCGAACCCGTTGTAAGTGGCGACCTGGCCCGACTGCGCACTTTTTCCAATGCTCTGTTCATCGGGCGGGCGCTGGGCGTAGAGCCGGGGGGCATTTTGCGCGGTCGCCACGCCAATACGCCTGCGCTGGAAGCAGTGGTATGGGCCACGGGCTACGGACCTGATTTTAGCTGGATTGAAGCCCCCATTTTTGATGCTGATGGTTACCCCAAACATTACCGTGGCCTCACCGCCACACCGGGCCTGGCCTTCCTCGGCTTGCCGTGGCTCAACAGCCGAGGCTCAGCCCTGATGGGCGGTGTCGGCCGTGACGCAAGTTATGTGGTAGAGCAATTGCTCAAAGCGTAGCCAAAGCAACAAGTGGTTAGGTAGCAACTACCAGTGACTTCGATAATGGAAAAGATCAAAAAGCACATAATTATGCTGAAACCTGATGCTCAGTTCTGTGGTTCAAGAGAGTACATTTACTAACCGGTCCTGTTGCGTTGGCGTGTCGACCCCGGTTTTATTCCTCTCTCGCCCTAAACTCCCACTCGTATGTCTTTCCTTCTTTTTGTAGGGTTGATGATAGCTACTGCCCTCATCGCCCTCAACACTCTGGATAACCTTAAGGCTATGCTCAAGCCCCAGCCGATTCGGATTCCAAATCGCTAGGCAACGCTTGATTGCAAAGTTGTAAAAACGGTCCTTATTTCCTTATAAGGACCGTTTTTTTGTTTGTCGCTCATAAAAAAAGCAGCCTCTGATATGACGAGGCTGCTTTTTTTATGAGCGACAAATTTATTGGGTCATCGAATGACTAGCTTTCGCATTTCACTGGCATTGTCAGATTCGAGCTTTACATAGTAAAGACCGCTGGCGAACTTGCTCAGATCAAGCGTTTTGGTGAAGCGACCATTCAATTCGGTCAATGATTCGCGGTAAATTACGGAGCCGATGACGTTCAGAATACGCAGCTCAGTTTTACGACCATTAAAGCCGTTGATATCAATATGAACAATGCCGGTGCTGGGGTTGGGGTACACCAACACGTTTTTTTCATCAGCAGTCGGGCGACTAGCAGTAGTAGGACTGGCGGGCTGCGCATTGGCAGTCGGCGCGCTGGTACCCAGCGGCCCAAGCACCAAGGCGCAAAAACACAATAATAAGCGTAGAGTTTTCATCATATCAGACCGTTAGGCGATTGGCGCGGCGGTTAATTTTCTTAACGGTAGACGCTCAATTTGGTTTGCAAAGGTAGCTCATCAATTTTAACAAGATACATAAAATATAACTTATCTTCTATAAATAAAGGTCTCGGCCCTGTTTTTCACCATTTTATAGTCAAAAAAAATTTGGATGTTCTCATTATCGGTGGAGGGTTGGGGGGGCTTACGGCCGCTTTGGACTTAGTTGGTCGGGGCACCACGTGGCGGTGGTGGAGCGCAAGCGCTACCCATTTCACAAGGTGTGCGGCGAGTATGTATCTAATGAAGTGCTGCCTTATCTGCGGCGGCTTGGCGTAGACCCAGCGATACTAAAGCCAGCCACCATCACGCAGTTTTTGCTCAGCTCGCCAGCGGGCCGCACGCTTACCGTTCCGCTCGATCTGGGCGGGTTTGGCGTGAGCCGCTACACGCTGGATTATTTCCTGTATCAGCAGGCCGAGGCGCGCGGTGTGGAGTTTCATCAGGGCGCTACCGTAACGGATGTCACCTTCGAGGCTGACCAGCACCACGTAACCCTGGCCGATGGCCGGGTTTTACAGGCCCGCATTGTGCTGGGCGCGTACGGCAAGCGAGCCAACCTTGACCGCCAGTTACAGCGGCCGTTTTTCACCCAACGCTCGCCTTATCTGGGCGTGAAATACCACTTACGCCTCGACTTTCCGCGCAACCTGATTGCCTTGCACAACTTCGCCGATGGCTACGCGGGCATCTCGGCTATTGAAGACGATAAATACTGCTTCTGCTACCTCACTACGCGTCAGAACTTGAAGACTCACGGCACTATTCCGGCAATGGAAGAGCACGTGCTGGCCCGTAATCCGCAGTTGGGGGGCATTTTACGGGATGCGGAGTTTCTGTATCCGCAGCCGGAGGTTATCAATGAAATATCCTTTGCCCCCAAAAACTGCGTGGAAAACCATATTCTACTGTGCGGCGACGCGGCGGGCCTGATTACGCCACTTTGCGGCAACGGCATGGCCATGGCCATTCACGGCGCCCAAATAGCCAGTGCACACGTTCATGCGTTTCTGACGGGGCAGCTTACCAGGCCAGCGCTAGAAGCAACGTATCGACGGGAGTGGCAAGCGCACTTTGGGGGGCGTTTGCGGGTGGGGCGGGCCGTGCAGGGCCTTTTCGGCAGGCCTATTTTGAGCGAAGCGGCAGTGGTTGGCTTGCGCTACTGGCCACGAGCCGTGCGCGCCCTCATGCGGCAAACGCACGGAGAGGTATTTTGAGGTGAATATTTCCACCGTAAATCAAGTAGAGCCAACCTTGAAAAACCTGATTCTCCGTCTCCTACGTAAGCATACCCAAGCTCTTTAATAGAGCATTCAATCTGGCAAAAACTTGCACCGGCACCGGGGCGGTAATTTGCGTATACTTCGCTTAATGAGCAGCTACCTGTGTGCCATCGGCACAGCCAACCCTACCCATGTTATTCCGCAGCCCCAAATTGCCACCTTTATGGCCGAGGCCCTGCAACTCGACGACAACGAGGCACGCAAGCTGCGCGCGCTGTACCGCGTCACGGGCATTGGCCAGCGATACTCGGTTTTAGCTGATTATAGCCGCTCCAACGGCGATTTCGAATTCTTTCCCAACACTCCTGATTTAGAGCCGTTTCCGTCGGTAGGGCAGCGCATGGCGGTGTATCGGGAATGCGCGCTGCCCTTGTCGGTGCGAGCGGCGCAGGACTGTCTGCAGCAGGTACCCGAAGTGACGCTGGCTAGCATCACGCACTTGATTACCGTGAGTTGCACGGGCATGTACGCCCCGGGTCTAGATTTGGAGTTGGTCCAGAAGCTGGGCTTACGGCCCAATGTGCAGCGCACCTGCGTCAATTTTATGGGTTGCTACGCGGCCTTCAACGCGTTGAAACTAGCCGACGCTTTTTGCAAAGCCGATGCGGGCGCCAATGTGCTCATCGTAAGCACGGAGCTCTGTACCATTCATTTTCAGAAAAACCGAGAGGAAGACCACTTGGTGTCTAACGCCTTGTTTGGGGATGGATCGGCGGCGGCACTGGTGCGGGCCGTGCCAGCGGCGGGTGCTAGCTTGGAGTTAGCGGCCTTTCATTGTGGCATCGAGCCTAACGGGCACGCTGATATGGCCTGGCACATCAACGACTTTGGCTTCGAGATGACGCTTTCTTCGTACGTGCCGCGCCTCATTCAGAAAGGCATTCGGGAGCTGACGGATGGATTGCTCGAAAACCTGCCGATTCAACTAACTGACATTCAGCACTTCGCTATTCATCCCGGCGGACGCAAAATTCTGGAAACCATCGAGCAGGAATTGGGGCTGACAACGCACGACAATCGCTTTGCTTACCAGGTGCTGCGTGACTACGGCAATATGTCGTCGGCGACGGTGCTGTTTGTGCTGCACGAGTTGCTTCAGTCGCTGACGGCAGCGGATAAGGAAGCGCCGGTGCTAAGCTTCGCCTTCGGGCCGGGCCTGACGCTGGAGGCTATGCTGTTGAAAGTGGCTTTTGGCGACAATTAATTTCGAGGAAAGCTTTCTGTTTGCTTCACCCGCATCCATTCATCAAAAAAGCCCCCAGTCGCATGAACCTCCGCCAGCGGGCCACCGAGCCCGAACTCATGGACGACCTGACTCTGGCCTCTGAGGCGTTGCGGCAAAATCTGGATGAGTTGGAAATCATTAATACCCGCTTGGGTGGCTACGGAGTCGTGACGGATGCGCTGGCCCGGCTGCGCGCTAAAATGCCCCCCAATCGGCCGCTGCGCCTCGCCGACCTGGGCAGCGGCGGCGGCGACACCCTGCGCTACATCGCTCGCTGGGCCAAGCGCCACCATATACCCGTGGAGCTGGTTGGCATTGATGCTAACCCGTTTATGCTGGATTACGCCACCGAAAAAAGTCAGGCTTACCCGGAAATAAGCTTCCTGCAACAGGACATTTTCGCGCCGGAATTTCGCGCCCAGCATTTTGACGTGATTACTTGCAGCTTGTTCTGTCATCATTTCACCGATCCTGAATTGGTTAGTCTGCTCAGCCAACTACACCAACAAGCTGGTTTAGCGGTGATTATTAATGATCTGCACCGGCACCCGGTAGCCTACCACAGCATCAAGTGGCTGACTCGGTTGTTTCGAGGTTCCTACCTAGTGCGGAATGATGCGCCATTGTCGGTGGCGCGAGCCTTTACCAAAGCCGACTGGCAGCGCATTCTGCAGCAGGCCAACATCGAGAGCTACGAGCTGAATTGGCGCTGGGCCTTTCGGTGGCAAGTAGTTATTTAGAAATACACTTCCTGCATTAGCCGAAAGGTATTGGCGTGGGCCTCTACAATGTCGGCGATGCGCTCGGAGTAGCCGCCACCCATGCACACCACTACCGGTAGTTGGTGGCGGTGGCAGAGATTGAGCACAAATTGGTCGCGCTGACGGCAGCCTTCGCGGGTGAGGCCCAGATGGCCGAGCTTATCGGTAGCCAGCACATCAACGCCAGCTAGATAAAACACAAAGTCGGGCTGCACCTCATCCAGTAAGCGCGGCAGCGTATCGGCCAGCAGTTTCAGGTACGTAGCATCATCGGTTTGGTCGGCCAGGGGCAGGTCAAAGTCCGATTGCTCTTTACGGTGCGGGTAGTTGCGGGCCCCGTGCATGCTGAAAGTGAATACCCGCGGCTCGTGCTGGAAAATAGCCGCTGTACCGTTGCCCTGGTGCACATCAAGGTCCACGATCAGGATTTTCTGAATAGCAAGTTCGTAAGCTAACAAGTAGTTAGCGGCGGCGGCTTGGTCATTGAGCAAGCAGAAACCCTCTCCCCGGTCGGCAAAGGCGTGGTGCGTGCCGCCCGCTATGTTCGCGGCTACGCCGTGTTGCAAAGCGCGGCGTGCGCACTCAATTGTGCCGCCCAAAATCGTGACTTCCCGCTCCATCAATTGCTCCGACCACGGAAAACCCGTGGCCCGCTCTTCCTGACGCGTAAGCTGCCCAAGCCGCAGACGCCGATAATAATCAGCAGTATGGGTGCGCAGAATTTCGACTGCGACAGGCGGCTGGGGGGCGAATATGTTGGCTTCCGTGATTGTGCCCTCGCGCAGAAGTTGCTCAGGCAGCAGCTCGTACTTCAGCATGGGAAAACGGTGGCCAGCGGGCAGCGGGTGGGCATAAAGCGGCGCCCAGGCAATTGAAAGCATGCAATAGGTTATTAGTATGAAACTCGACCGTCATGCTGCGCGCCGCGCCGCATGACGGTCGCGGTAGCAAGATTATTACCATCGCATCAGCACGCAAGATGCTCCGCTCGGCATGACGGCCTAGCCTGCCACTTAGCAATGCAATTCCGTAACCTTTGTTAGCACTTGAGCACAAAAAAAGCCCCGCTACACGTAGCGGGGCTCGGCTTTAAGTGGGGCATACTGGGCTCGAACCAGTGACCCCTACCTTGTCGAGGTAGTGCTCTGAACCAACTGAGCTAATACCCCAAAGCCAACTGGCGGCGGCCGGAAAGAGTCAAATATACACGCCCAAACTATTGATGCTACCTGCTTTGGCAACAAATTTTTTCAACCTCCGCTGCGCCAGCGCGTAATCTGCAAGTGTAAAACCAAGCTAACGCCTTCTAACCTGTTCTGTCTACAACCCAACTAGCGCTTTTTACCCCTTCGATTCACTTGTTCTGTTTTATGAAAAAATTACTCCTCCTCTTCACTTTTTGTGCTGCCGCTTTTTCTGCCTCCGCCCAGGATGGCCCGATTGGCGTGCGCTCTTCTACCGACTATGGCGTTGGCAGCAGCGACTCGCGCAACAATGGTTTCGGCATAAAAGCAGGCTTCAACCTGGCCGATTTGCGCGGTCAGGACAAAGACGCTTACCAAGATCTGGAAAGCCTCAAGTCGTACCACGCCGGCATATATGCCCAGTTTGCTTTGAACGAAAAATTCTCAATTCAACCAGAGTTCTTGTTTTCGCGCAAAGGATTTGATGCCCAGGCGTTTGACTTAGTAACTGGCCGGCCAGCCGGTAGCAAAGAGGAAACTCGCCTCGACTACCTGCAAGTGCCTGTGCTACTCGTTTACAATATCGTCGATAACGTCAGCCTCCACGTTGGTCCGCAGGTTTCATTGCTTGTAAACGCCAAGTACGCTGGTCGTGAGCGCAGCATTTCAGATGTTGGCCTCAACAGCCTGGAGTACGGCGTGGTAGGTGGCGTGGAAGCTCGCGTTGGTCCGGCCCGCCTTGGTGCCCGCTACGATCTGGGCTTGGCCGACATCTACAACGACCCGCAAGACGCTGGTGCCGATGCCTACGACAATGTAAAGAATGGCGTGTTCCAGGTGTATCTCGGCATCGGCATTTCTAACTAATCTGCCCCAATCACTCTTTCCAAAAAGGAAGCCCGTTGTGGCTTCCTTTTTTTGTGTCGTTTTCCTTGTCGTTCGCTATGCTGTTTGCTACCCTGCTCCTCGCCCTCCCCGATCCTGCCGACGCCCTGCCCCTGCTCAACCGTAGCCGAGAAATGCTGGCCGAGCGTGGCATGGGTGTGTTAGGAGCCTGGGCCCTGCTAAACTTGGTGGTGAGCGGCTACTTCGTAATGCACACCGATAAGCGCACTGAGTGGCACTACTTCCATCAGATGAACGTAGGCTGGAATATGGTGAATGTGGCGCTAGCGGTATACGGGATACTTAATGCCCATCCCAACCAAGTTGCTGGCATGACGCTGGCCGATAGCCTCACGGCTCAGTTCAACTTCGAAAAGATTCTGCTCTTCAATGCCGGCCTCGATGTGGCATATGTAGCTACCGGCAGCTGGCTTCGAGCCCGCGCCCTTTCCACCGACCGCCGCCCCGAGCGACTAGTTGGCTTTGGGCGCTCGTTGTGGGTGCAGGGGGCTTTTTTGCTGGGTTTTGATGTGTGTTTCTATTTCATCTACCACCAATTTGCGTCGCAGCTGCTGGCGCTTCTCGGATAGCCGGAACAGCCCACAAAAAAGCCCCCAGAAACACTCTGGGGGGCTTTTTACTTATCAACCAATTCTAAGTGGTTAGCGCGTGGCGTGTACGCCTTCTAATATCTCCTCGACAATCTTTTTGTTGAAAGCCGGAATATCGCTAGGGTTTCGGCTGGTGATGAGGCCTTTATCAACCACTACTTCGCTGTCTTCCCATAGAGCGCCGGCGTTTTTGAGGTCGGTTTTGATGCTGGGGTAGCTGGTCATTTTCTTACCGCGTACGAGGCCCGTTTCAATGAGGGTCCAGGGGCCGTGGCAGATGGCGGCTACTACCTTGCCCGAATGCATGAACTCGGTCACGAAATCGACTACTTTTTGCTCAACGCGCAGCTTGTCGGGGTTAATTTGTCCCCCAGGCAGTACTAGTGCATCGTAGTCTTCTACGCGGGCCTCGCCGATGAGCTTGTCTACGCTCACCTTGTCGCCCCAATCGTCTTTGTCCCATCCCTTGATAGAGCCGCTTTTCAGCGAAATAACGTGGGTTTCGGCTCCCTCATTCTCCAGATATTTCTTCGGCTCCTCCAGCTCCGATTGCTCGAAACCGTCGGTGGCGACGATGGCTATTTTCTTTCCTTTTAGTTTATCACTTCCAAATAATGACATGGTTTCTAGATCTTTAGAGTACACAATACGCAAACAAAAAACCGGGCCGCGCAGAGCGGCTCCGGTTTAGGTTTAACGAAGAAAAAGCTCAACAGGTTATTCAGCGCTTTCCTTTTCGCCCCGCTCGCGCTTGAGCTGCTTGCGCACGTAGCGCACGCGCTCATCGAAGCCGTCGGGGTCGTATTCCACATCTTCAATGTCCAGGGCATCGAGCATGTCCATTAGGGCGTCGGCGTGATCGGTGCGGGTGGCGGTTCGCACATTGACAAAGGCCATTTCCGACCAAAGCAATGCTTTCAAGCGAGCCCCATCCTCGCTCAACATCTGCATTTCAACCACCAAGTTGGAGTTATCGAAATGAATAAGCTGGGTGCGAATAAGCACTACTTCGCCGTGGTTGGCGGGACGCAGATAGGCAATATGATGCTTGGTAATCACCCACCCGGCCTGCGACTCGCGAGCCAATTCGCCCAGGTTCAGGGCGTAGTGCTGGGTGGTGTGTTCCTCGCGGGCATTAAGGAAATAGTCGAGGTAGCGGGCATTGTTGAGGTGGCCCAGCATATCGCAATCTTGAAAGTGAATGCGATGCGTGGTTTCGGGCGTGCGAACCAAAGGCGAATTAGAAGCCATAAACGAGGCGGGCTGAGTGCTTATCAGGTATTGAGTGAAAGAAAAGTACGGTGCCCCTACCCTTGCGGCTGGGGTGAGCTACCGGGGCTAGGCAGCAAAAAAGAGTCGGCCACGACTTGGTGGGGGGCTTTTTTGCGCGCTTCGGTAGGGCTGTCAAACACGATAAGTACGTGCTTATCGTCGAGCACGGCCATACCCTCAGCCTTATCCTGACCCGAGGTAGGCCCGTGGCCGTGCGGTACATCGAAAAGGCGCTCCACCTTATCAGGGCCGATGAGACTGTCCTGGGGATGCACCAATGCATTGGGCCAGCGGTACACGGCAATGGTGCCGTCGAGATCCATCGTAGGGCCGGCCAGCATCAGAATATCCGGGCCAACTTGGCGCAACTCGCGCAGCCCCATTCCGCCCAAGGCCAAAAAGTGCTTTTTGTAATAGACTTGCTCGGCACCATCGATTTTATCGAGGCGCAAGCGCCCTTTTTTGTCTTCCTTCGGTAGCAGCTCTAGCACTATCGCCCAGCCCCGGAGCACTGGCCCGCGCAGGCCCACAAACAGCCGCCCATCGGGAGCAGCAGCCAAGCCTTCAATATCAAAGCCGTTGTCCTTACCCGGAATCTTAATGAATGGCTTCAGATGCGGGTCTTCCGACAGAAAGTCGAACAACTCGTTGGCGTCGCTGTCGCTGTTGCTGTGCAGCTGCGATACTGTCAGCATTTTGGACGGGTCGCTTGGGTGCGGCGCTTCTTTGTGCAGCTCGTAGTTGCCGGTTTTGGCATTTAGCACCAGCGGAATACGTGCCAGCAAGTACCGGTTCGGCTCTTCTTCGATCTTGGCCAGCCGGGCGATTTGCTTGGCCGTATCCGTGTCTTTGTGGTCGGGCTTTTTGCGCTTCAGGCTATGTGAGCCGATCAGCCAGAGGTAGTTATCGGCCTCGCCCATGCCTTCAATATCAATCTCTTCGTCCTCATCGGAAGGCAGGTCAAGTAGGTCCGTAAGCTCATACGAGCAATGCTCGCCAAACTCGTGGGGGCCAACAAGACGCAGGCGCTCGATGGTGGTGCGCTCGTCGCAGCTTAACCAGAGGTTATCGCCCGTGCGCAGCACCGTGGAGAGGCCGTCGCGCACGTGCTTTTTGTCGGCGTTGTAGCTGAGCTTCGGATTGAAATGGAGGGTGTAGGATTGACGGCGCACGGCGAGGGGGAAGTAAGTGGTGCTGCACAAACGGTGCCGCCCCGATAAGAGTTTTGCCCCCCAAGCTTAGCCCCTACCAACTCGCCTACCCTTGAGCGTGCCCTACGACTTTTTCTTCTCGTCCTCAGCCGGTGGGCCCAGCACTTTCACCTTGTCCTCCTTGCTCAGGCCCGACACAATTTCGACGTTGATACCATCCGATAAGCCCGTCTTAATCATGCGCTTCTGGAACTGCTGGGGGGCATTTTCGATCTCCACAAACACGCTATCCTTGTTCACTTTGCCAAACTGCAACAGGCTTTCGCGAATAGCCAGTACGTCGTCGCGACGGCCTAGCACAATATCGCCGTTGGCCGAATAATTAGCCCGCAGAAACTGTCCCGGCTTGAGGTTAAGACGAGCGCGCACTTGAAACTTGATGGCGCCTTCTTCCAACACACCTTTCGGCGCAATGTATTCGAGCGTGGCCGGAAACGCTTGGTTCTCCAGCGCACCGATAGTCAGGTTCAGGTCCATGCCTTCGCGTACTTTGCCTACTTCGCTCTCGTCAATTTTGCCCTCAAACACGAGGCTTTTCATGTCGGCCACGGAGGCGATGGTGGTGCCTTCGTTGAAGTTATTACGCTCTACCACCGATGCACCCACTTTAATGGGCACATCTAGCAGCAAGCCGGTGATGGTCGAACGAACCAGGTTCAAGGAGCCGCCGGTGTTGCGGGAGGCGCCGCGCTGAGCAATTTGGAGGTTACTTTCGGCCGCGTCCAAAGCCTGTTTCTTCGCCCGATAATCATTGAGGAAGCGTAGGTATTCCTGCTGGGCAATTACTTTTTGGTCATAAAGTTTTTGCTGCCGATCCAGCTCCGTTTTGCTGGTTTCCAACGCAATACGCGCGGCCTGGATACCGGTTTGGGCGCTGTTGACGCTGGCGGCGTTGGCCACCGTACGGATACGGGCAATGAGCTGGCCTTCTTTCACGGGCTGCCCTGCCTCCACATACAGCTCCTCCACAATCCCCGACACCTGCGGCTTAATCAGCACTTCCCGGCGCGGCACTATACTGCCCGTGGCCACCGTTTTCTTCACGATATCAGCGACGAACGGTTGCTCCGTTTTGTACACGATGGGGTCCACGTTGGCTTGGCGATAGAAGTAGTAGCCCAGCCAGCCGAAACCAGTCAACAGCAGTAACACGACGAGAGCGAGGAAGAAGCGTTTCATGGGTAAAAGTTTGAATTAGTTATTCTAGGGGGCAATTTCTGCCTTACTCATCCTTTAAAGCCACCACCGGCTGCACGCGGGCGGCAATACTGGCGGGCACCAATCCGGCCAGGGCACCAGCCGAAACCAGCAGCGCAATAGCCGTCAGCGCGACGCCGACATCTACCTGCGGATTGGCAAAAAAGCTCATCTGCTCACCCGCAATCATTTTGTTGATACCAGCCATCAGCGCGGTACCGGCCAGCAGTCCCACCATTCCGGCAGCGGCTGTCAGCACGATGCTTTCCTGCACAATCAAACTCACAATACTCCAGGGCGTGGCGCCCAGCGCTTTCCGAATCCCGATTTCCTTGGTGCGCTCCTTCACCACAATTAGCATGATGTTGCTTACGCCGATAATACCGGCCAAAATAGTCCCGATACTCACCAGCCAGCTAAAACCTGATATGCCCGTGAACAGGCCCTGCACGCGGGCATATTCCTCCTCCACATTGGCTGACCCGAAGGCGCGGTCGTCGGTGGGCGCTACTTTGTGTTGGCGCCGCAGTACCTCTTTCACCTTCGTTTCCACGATGGCCGCCGGAATGCCGGGCTTTGGGATAAAAGCGAAGTAGTCTACCTTATTTACTTGGTTAAAAGCAAGCTGCAGCGTGGTAAGCGGCACAAAGATGGTCTGCGCATTCTCCTGAGCTTCTTCGGGCCGGCCACTGCCCTTAAACACGCCCACCACGCGAAAGTAGATCCCCTTGATGTTGATATACTTACCCATCGGGTTGGCTCCCATAAAGAGCACATCCACCACCCGGTCGCCGATGATGGCCACTTTGCGCCGCTCCCTGATGTCCGTTTCGTTTACAAAGCGGCCTCGCTGCAAATCCAGAGCCTGAATAGCGGGGTAGCCTGGGTACTCGCCTTTCACCGCGAAGGCTCCACTTTTTGGTGGCACTTGCACCGTAAAGGTGCCGTGCAGCTCACAGCGCGGCAAAATGAACGCGGCTTCGGGCACCTGGCGCTCAATAGCCCGCACGTCGTCGTTGGTGAGCTGAATAAATCGGCCTGCCTTGAGACCCATGTAGGGCACACTGGTGCGCTGGGTCCAAACAAAGACGGCGTTTTTGGCTACGTCGAACTCCTGCTCTACTCCGTTGCGGAAGCCCTTGCCCGCGCCCAGCAGCACTACCAGCATAAAGATTCCCCAGAACACACCGAACGCCGTGAGCCCCGTACGCAGCTTGTGCCGCCGTATGGTACTCCAGATTTCGCTCCATTTATCTAGGTCGAACATGGGGCCTTGGGGATTTGGTTATAGTGAGCAAAGAGTAAATCAGAACGAAACTCCCCTCCTCAGCTGAGGAGGGGACGCCGGGCCAAAGGCACGGCTGGGGTGATTGGATCGTTGTTTAGTTGAACGATGTGCTTGGGGGGCTTTTTTGTAACGCCTTACCAAACAACATCAGCAACGTCGGTCAACCACCCCCGTCTCAGCTTCGCTGATACATCCCCTCCTCAGCTGAGGAGGGGAGTTGAATGTTCTGCCATTATCTTATTCGGCTCTTAAAGCTTCAATAGGTTTCACATTAGCTGCTTTCATAGCGGGTACCAAACCGGCTATGGCCCCGGCAATTACAAGCAGCAGAATAGCACCGATGGCCACCGTCACATCGACCTCCGGCCGGTCGAAGTAGGAGGTAGTGCCGCCGGCTTGGTCCAGCGCGTAGCGCACCGCATCCAGCACGGCCACGCCGGCCAGCAGCCCCAAGTAGCCCGATAAGCCCGTAATGACCACCGACTCTTGCAGAATCATGCTGATAATGCTCCAGGGCGTAGCACCCAAGGCCTTGCGCACCCCAATTTCGCGGGTGCGCTCCTGCACAATAATGAGCATAATGTTGCTCACGCCAACCACGCCCGCTACCAGCGTAAGCACGCCAATAATGGACACAAACAGCTTAATACCAGTGAATAACCCCTGAAAACGCTGTACTTCCTCTTCGTTGTTCTCTAGGTTAAGCGCTTCCTTATCGGTAGGGTCAAACTTGTGGCGGGTAGCCAGCAGCACGCGCACCTGATCTTCGACCTGTTTTACCGGAATACCCGCGTGCGTCGTCAGGCCCATAAGCTGCACCTGATTGTATTGATTGAATGTCGTTTGGAAGGTGCTGAATGGCGTGTATGCCCGTTCCTCGTTGCGGCCTTGGTTTTGAGTGTTGGTAAACGTGCCCACAATTTTGAAGAAAACGCCTTTTACCTGCACGTACTGGCCCAAAGCCGACTCATCACCAAAAAGCACCTTGCGCACCTTCTCGCCCAGAATCATCACTTTGCGCCGCTCAATCACGTCCATCGGGTTCAGCAAGCGGCCCGAATGGAGCACTTCACCGTTCAGGTCAAAGAAGTCGGCGCTGGCTCCAAACACTTGGTACGAGCCGTTTTTGGTGCCCCGCATAATGGTGTACTCGCCAAAAAGCCGGTTGCGGGTGGCCAGCAGCTCCACGCCATCTATCTGGCGGCGAATAGCATCCTGGTCAACGTTGGTGAGCTTGATCTCGCGCCCGGGCTTCAGACCATTGTACGGAATGGACGTTTTGCCACCGCTGATATACAGGCTGTTGCGGGCGCCGGAGCCAAACTCCTTGAAGATACCGTTCTCCATTCCTTTGCCCGCACCCAGCAACAGCACCAACATAAAAATGCCCCAAAACACCCCAAACGCAGTCAGGAAGGTGCGCAGCTTGTTGCGGCGCATCGTGCCCAGAATTTCCTGCCATTTGTCGATGTCAAACACGGCTTTTGAGGCTGCTTTATGAAATAGTATGACGTTAAATTGCTGAGGCGCCTGATGAGCCGACGTATAGTTTGCTGGGGGGCTTTTTTAGCCCTACTTGCAGCCCTGACGCACTTTTTCTAAACGCTGCATCACGTTCTTAACTACCGTTTCGTTAGTAGTGTATAGGGGCAGGTCGAAGGTGATACTATCGCCGCCTTTTTTCTGACTTTTGATTTTCAGCTCGTAGTAGCTCTGATCGTCGTCATCCGTTTCCCGCTCGTAGCTCAGGCCTGTTACGTTGGCCCATTCAAAGTCGAGCTTCATTTCAAACACGCCGTCCTTAAGCTTCACGCCCCAGCCCGAGTCACCCTTGCTGTAGCTCACCGACACCGGCTGCGACATCTCCACATCGGCTTTGTTATCACGAATTATCTGCTGGGCGTGGCAGCCACTGAGCGCAAACCGCAAGTCCTGATGCGGCTTCTTCGGGTTGCGCATTAGCTGAGTTATCTGCTTGGACAACGCCTGCTTGTCTACAGTGCCAGCTACGTTCTTCGCAACGTTGGTCGTAACCTGCGCCTGGGTGGTGCCAGCCAGCAGTAGCATTACCCAAATCAGTAAGTTCTTTTTCATAGCTCAGAAAGGTTAGCGCGTTTGTTCTGTAGGGTAGGATGTGAGTGGCTAGAGTTGCTTGGTTTAACGAACTCGCTCTAGTCGCGGGGTTTGTATGCTAGCTGATGAAGCGCTGAGCTGCCAGCATCTCCTCATCCGTGCCTTGTTCATCATCTATCACCAGCCCGTCGCGCACCCGGATTACGCGGCTGGTTTGGGCGGCAATGTCGTTTTCGTGGGTTACAATGATGACCGTCATGCCCTCGCGATTCACCTGCTTAAAAATGTCCATCACCTCCTGGGTGGTGTGGGTATCGAGGGCGCCCGTGGGTTCGTCGGCTAGAATGAGTTTGGGTTGGCTGATAAGGGCGCGAGCAATAGCCACGCGCTGTTTTTGCCCCCCAGACAGTTCGCTGGGCAAGTGGTCGGCGCGGTCGAGCAGGCCCACGCGGTCGAGGTATTCGAGAGCCATGCGGTTACGCTCCTTGCGCCCTATTTTCTGATAGTAGAGCGGTAGGGCCACGTTTTCCATGGCATTTTTGAAGCTCAGCAGGTTAAACGACTGAAACACGAACCCCAAAAACTGATTGCGATACTGCGCCGCCCGCGTCTGCGAGAGGTTGCGGTCGATGCGGTTGCCCGCCAGCCGATATTCCCCACTGTCGTAGTCGTCGAGAATGCCCAGAATGTTGAGCAACGTGCTTTTCCCCGACCCCGACGAGCCCATAATACTCACCAGCTCGCCTTCCCGAATGTGCAGATCAATGCCTTTGAGGACGGTCAGTCGGTTGGGACCTACTTCGTAGCTTTTACGGATATCGCGCAACTCAATCATAGCAGGGAGAGCAAAAACCGGGTTAAGTGCCTAACCTAGTAGTGGGCAATACAAAGTAGAATACTTTTCTTCAGATTTCAAAGACACTTTCATATTAATTTATGAATAAGCTCTGATAACCAGCGCCTTTGCTTTTCTAATGCGTGCCGAGTAGCTTGAAAGATGCAGGTAATGGACCAACGGTTGCCTCAGAAAAAAAGAAGCACCGACGAGAGCAACTATATTTTCTATTTCTCTGAGTCTTCATCTCACATTTATCTCGCCTCATAAAATGAATAAGCCAAAAAAGCCCCCCAGCATCACGCTGGGGGCTTTTTTAGATAGGTTGTCATGCTGAGCCTGTCGAAGCAGTAGAAATGCTTCGACAGGCTCAGCATGACAACCTCATTTTCTTGTTTTGCGCATCTTATCTAGCGTCCACCGCCCGACTTGCGAGACTGCATTTCGGCTTGCATTGCCCGCTTTTTGGTTTGGTACTGTTGATATTGAGTCGGCGTGAGTACTTGTTTGAGTTGGCCTTCGGAGCGAGCATTAATGGCTTTCAGGTCAGTCATCAGGGCTGTGCGGTCGGCACCGTGCTTTTTCTGGGCGTCATTCACCTGCTCTACCGTGGAAGTCAGGATGGCGCGTACTTTTACTTGCTGATCGGGGAGCAGTTTTAGCTCATCGGTCATTACGTCGGTCAGGTCGCGGGCAGCACGGCGCTCAACGGGCGCGGCCGGAGCAGGAGTTGGGGCAGCGGTGGTCGTCGTGGGGGCGTTAGGAATGTTCGCCTTTTTGCGACGGGCACAGCTAAACGTAGTGGCCATCAGCAGGGCCAGAGCAAGTAAAAAGGGAGCGGAACGCATGGGACAAAAGGTAGGAGTGTGCCCTGCATACGCGAAAATCCGGCAAATGGCCATCTCCTCCCTCCTACTACGGGTATTTGCCCCTGCGCTACTTACCAGAATCTACTCACTAACGGCCAGCTGCTGCCTCGTTTTGGCACCATTAGCTACCAAACCAGCCTTAATTTCCTGGGCCGTGTAGTGAGCCAGCGCCATAATAGTCAGCATTGGATTGACGCCGCTACAGGCGGGAAATGCCGAGCCATCGGCCACGTACAGGTTACTGACCTCGTACGTTTCGCCGCTGGGTGACAACGGATGCGTTGCGCGCACGCCGCCCATACGGCAGGTACTCATCTGGTGGGCACTGTACAGGCTAAATTGATTCGGTTTCCAGCCTAAGTGCGGCAGTTTTTCCAGCACTTCGGGGTTTTGAACCACGCCATTCTGCGCATGGAGCGTAGGCAAAGTTCCGTGAGGCAAATACACGGTATGCGCCCCGGCCGCTACGTGAATTTCAGCGGCGGCACGCACGCCTCGCAGCATCGTGTTGCGGTCGAAAGCGCTAAGTACGTAGTCGACCAGCGGAGCCCCGTGCTGATCAATTGTCACGCGGCCGCCATCCCGGTCGCGGGTCAGCACGATGAAGTTGCCGAGATGAGCGGCGTTGAGCATTAGCTGCTTATGCTGCTCACCCGATTGCCAAGGTAGCACCAT
The DNA here is from genome assembly GCF_004355185.1 of Hymenobacter radiodurans. Lineage (NCBI taxonomy): Bacteria > Pseudomonadati > Bacteroidota > Cytophagia > Cytophagales > Hymenobacteraceae > Hymenobacter > Hymenobacter radiodurans. The sequence goes on along the minus strand of NZ_CP037922.1, from coordinate 389,201 downwards.
CGCCATCAGGCCCGCGTGGGCGGGGGGCGTTTCCAGCTTCACTCCGAAGTTGGTGCCATCGAGGCGGGTAAAGCAGTCGTTTACTACTGACATGCTCGGCCCATGCCACGGGTTCATCAGCTGTGGATACAGACCTGAAACAGCCACCGTGGGGTGCAGATGCAGATGCTGACCAAGGTGCGGGTGCCGCAAACCGCTGCGCAAAAGCAGCGCCGGCGTCTGGATGGCGCCGCCTGCTACCACCACGCGCCGCGCCCGCACTGTCACGCGTACTTGCTGGCCGTCGGAGGTGGTATGCACAGCTTCGGCGCCAGTAGCCTGGCCAGCTTGCACCGTCACGCGCTCCACGCGGGTATCAGCTAGTAAGCGGGCACCATGGGCGAAAGCTCGGGGTAAGTAGGTGTTTAAAGTGCCTTGCTTGATGCCGTAACGGTCCCCGAGAGTGGTATAGCCAAGGCCTTGAAAGTGCTCCTCTGAATCGGTCAGGCCTTTTTCATTCCTTGGAATCAGCTTTGTGCTCTGCCCCAATTTGGCCGAGCCGTCCAGTAAAGCATGGTTCTGACCATTGTGCCGAGTGTAGTCAGTGTTTACACTCAGGGCGCGGCTCACAGCGTCGAGGCTGTTTTTGAATTCAGCAGACGTAAAGTGAGGTGCCTGGTGCTCCTTGGCCCATTCTTCCAGCACATAATCGGGGGTGCGAAACGAACCGGCCCAGTTGACGGTAGTGCCGCCGCCCAGGCAGCTACCAGCCAACAGTGCTACGCCGCCATCCTGAGTGCTGAGTGCGCCGCGAGCATCGTAGAGTTGGCCCATCATGTCTACTTCGCGCTGGGTAAAGTCGCAGCCGTGGCAGTAGGGGCCTTTTTCGAGTACCAACACGTCGTGGCCAGCCGCAGCCAGCTCCGCCGCCACCACCCCGCCGCCGGCTCCACTGCCTATCACCAGCACGTCGCAGTCGTAGGTGACGTCGGTGGTGGGGCGCAGGGTTTTGAGAGGTTTCGAGGAGTCTACCACGGCATCGGGGAGTGGGCCGGGGTAGCCCAGCGCCGCCCAAGTGGCATTGCCTTTTTCCGCCGATGACGAACCGTAAAAAAGGAATGTGAGCAGCTTGCGCAGCGCATGAAAGCCTTTGCGCAGCTGTGGTACATTACTTCCCGCCCAGCTTTGCAGCATCTGCTGGCGCTGGGCCGCATCCAGACGCACAAAGGGTTTGAGCGGCCCAAACCAAGTGAGTCCTAAAGCTGGGTTTTCCAGCAGCTTCAACAGTTGCTTAAACTCCTGCTGAGCGCCTTCCGGTTGAGCCGAAATAGCAGCAAAAGCTTTGTCGACATCTATGCCCTGGGAACCACGCTGGGCCCAGAACTCTGCCTTCTCAGTTTTGCCTTCAATGCTTGGGATGAATGTATCGGCGAGGGCATTAAGAAGAGCGCGGTGGGCAGGAGTGGGATTCATAATCAATTCAGAAGCAAACGGTTAATCTCGCTGAATGCGGGTCTGAAAATATCGGCATTTTTTCTGATATACTCGGCATGCCGCGTAGTTTGAAGCACAAAAAACCATTCAGCAATAGGGTTTATGCCGGCTTTAAAATGCCGAAACGCATGTGTTGAAACCTCATCATTCTCTACTTCATCTTTCGACTTCTACTATTACTCAACTTGCCATCCTGACGCAGAAAGGACCTTCTCACGCCTGAACGACCATCGTAACAACGACTCGTGCGGGCGTGAAAAGGTCCTTCCTGCATCAGGGCGACAGATGGTTACTGTTTAAGGCCCAGGCTATTGCGTTTCTTTTGGAAACCTAGACTCGCTAAAACCACTTCATTACCATCTCCATCATCTGCTTCACCTTGGGCGTATAGGGCGGGTACAGCAATTTGATCGAGGTTTGCCCGATACGCTGCTTCAACACTGATTTCAGATTGGAGAACGAGTCGAAGCCGTAGCGGCCGTGGGCGCGACCCATGCCGCTATTGCCGAGTCCGCCGAAGGGCAATTCGGGGTGCATAAGGTGGATGATAGTATCGTTGAGGGCAACGCCACCGGCGGGAGCGCGCTTGAGCACGTAGCGGCGGTTTTCGGCGCTGCGGCTGAATAGGTAAAGCGCCAACGGACGGGGCCGGTCGTTGATAAAGTCCACGGCTTCCATGAGGGTGCTATAAGTACGCAGGGGCAGTACAGGACCGAAAATTTCTTCTTTCCAAAGTCCCGCTTCCGGTGGCACTTCGGCCAGCAGCGTGGGCTCAATGAAATTCTCCGACGAATCGACAATCCCGCCCATCTCCAAAACGCCCCCCAGGCGCTGGCCCTCCTCCAACAGCTTACTAACGCGCTGAAAATGATGCTTATTTACAATGCGGGCGAAGGTATTGGACTGTTGCACGCCTTCGCCGGTGGGGTCGTGAAGGCGGCGGGTGGCAGCCCTGATTTCGTCGATTAGCTTGTCGCGAACTTTCTCGTGCACCAGCAGGTAATCGGGGGCGACGCAGGTTTGGCCGGCGTTGAGGAATTTGCCCCACACGATTTTCTCGGCGGCATCGCGAAGGTGGGCGGTTTCGTCTACCAGCACCGGCGATTTGCCCCCCAGCTCCAGCGTGACCGAGGTAAGGTGCTCGGCGGCGGCCCGCATGACTACTTTGCCTACCTGCGGACTACCCGTGAAGAAAATATGATCGAACGGCAGCTTCAGTAAAGCCGTCGACACGTCTTTGTCACCTTCGCACACAACTACTTCGCTGGGGTCGAATACTTCTTCTACCATCTGCCGGATGAGGGCACTGGTGGCGGGCGTCATTTCGGAAGGCTTCAGGATACAGCAATTGCCGGCGGCTAGGGCTGAGGTCAGGGGGTCGACGGCTAGGTAGAAGGGGTAATTCCAGGGGGCAATGATGAGCACCACCCCTTTGGGCTCAGGCTGCACCCAGCCTTTTGTGCCCATCATGGCCAGGGGCGTGCCCACGCGGCGGGTGCGCATCCACTTGGCCACGTGCTGTATAGTGTGCTTCAGCTCCACCTGCGACACGTAGATTTCTGACATGTCCACTTCCTCCGCGGGCTTGCGGAAGTCGGCGTACATGGCTTGCTGAATGCGCGTGCGGTTGTTTTCTATCCACTGGCTCAGCCGGCGCAAGCGCGCAATCCGCTCGCTGGCTCCTTCCCGACGCAGTACTTCGCTGCGGGTTTTGAGCCGCCCAAACAGCTCCGGCAGCAGCGCAGGGTCGAAGGGTGCGGAGGCAGCAGCAATCGGAGTATCAAGAGTTTCCATGCGAGAGAATGAGGCGATGAAGTGCGTCTTCTAAGGTACGGAAATTTGTCGCTCAAGCTAGGTAGGCAGGAGATGCTAGTCAGGCTATAGTTATTCACGAAAAAGCCCCCCAGAAATTTCCTGGGGGCTTTTTACCATTGTTGCACCTAATTTGACGGTCATGCAGCGCAGCGCGAAGCATCTTGCTCGCGGTCGTTGCAGTGGTAGTTTTAACGAAGCGAGCGAGATGCTTCGCTGTGCTCTGCATGACGGCCTTTTGGTATAGCTAACTGTCTCTTAAAGCTTAATTAGCTTACGTATTCACTGTTTCGCCGCCGTTGGGGTGCAAGGTTTGGCCCGTGAAATACGTGGAGTCGTCGGAGGCTAAGAATACGTAAGCGGGGCCTACTTCGGAGGGCTGGCCGGGGCGCTTCATCGTGGTGTCTTTACCGAAGGAGGCTACCTTATCCGGGGGGAAGCTGGCGGGAATAAGCGGCGTCCAGATGGGGCCGGGAGCTACGGAGTTAACACGGATTTTCTTGTCCGCCAATTGCTGAGCCAACGACCTGACAAAGACCGTAATAGCGCCCCTCGTGGACGAATAATCAATAAGCTGCTGATTGCCGCGATACGCGTTGATCGACGAGGTGCAGATGATGGAATCGCCTTCTTTGAGGTGCTTCAAGGCGGCCCGCGTTACGCGCACGAAGGAGAAGAAATTAACCTGGAACGTGTCTTCCCACTGTTCATCCGATACTTCCTTCATATCCTGGCTGGGAAACTGCTCAGCCGCGTTGTTTACCAAGATATTCAGGCCGCCCAGCTCATCGATGGTGCGTTGCACAATTTGTTCGCAGTACTGCCGGTCGCGCAGGTCGCCGGGCAGGGTGAGGCAGCGCTGGCCAGCTTCCTCTACCAACTGGCGCGTTTTATAAGCATCTTCTTCCTCGGCAGGCAGGTAGGTAATAGCTACATCGGCGCCCTCGCGGGCGAAATGCACCGCCACGGAGCGGCCGATACCGGAGTCGCCACCCGTGATGAGGGCTGCTTTCCCTTGCAGCTTTTCGCTGCCTTTATAGTTGGGTCGAATGTATTCGGGCTGAGGCGTCATTTCCTGCTCCTTGCCGGGCTGCTGATTCTGCTTTTGAGGAGGTAATGTCGTGGGTTTAGTTTCCATAGCATATGGTTGATTAGGATAAAAAACTAACAACGCGGCCTGCTACGAAGGGTTATTGTTCAGGTGGCAGAAAGCTGGGGGGCTTTTTGTCGGTTGCTGGGCGGGAACGTTTTGCCAAGTTTCCAATGTAGAAGCCTTAACTACTGGCTTCTGGCTTCACCCATTTACTCCTCTATGCTGCTGACATTTGTGCGCCCGGCAATGCGTTGGGTAGCAGCCCTTCTTTCCGTGGTGCTCTTGCTGGCGGCGCAGTCGGCGGGCACAGTGCCGCCCATCCGGTTGCTGGCGCCTACCCAAACATTTGCCCCCCAGGAGTTCTACATAGCCCAGGTGGTAGATGAGCGCCCCGACCGCCGCGCCGTAGCCTTGTTAATCCCGCCGGCTACCGCTGCCACACTAGCTCCCAAAGCACAAACGGTTGATTTGCAGGGCGGAGGAGCCAGCGCTATGCAAAAGTTTATTCAACAAACCCTTCCGGCCAATAAGCAGCTACGCCCTCTTACCATCCGTTTGCGCGAGTGCAAAGTCACGGAAACAGCTGACCCGAAAGCGCCCGGCCGCGTGGACGGCCGCATTACGATAAAAATGGCCTTCGACTGGCAGCGCGATGGCCAAACCATAGCGCTAACCGAGTATCAGGGCGCGGCCCGCTACGGGCGCCCCGCCGGCCAACTTGGCGTCGTAGAGCCCACTCTGCGCCAAGCGCTGACCGAAGCCATGCGGTACCTGCACACGTGGGTAAAGCAAAATGCCCCCCACAACGCCAAATTGGCTACCGGCGTGCAGGTTTTCTTCACCGATTACACGGAGAATCAGGACACGGATACGCTTTTCTATGACCCCAAGCGCCCCCTCGATTTTTCGGATTTCACAGGCCCTCGCCGCTCGGGGGGAATACGGCGGCCGTGGTGTTTCCCAACTTCGCCTACCAAGGCTCCACGAAGGTGGTGGGGGGCAAAATGCAGCTCCGCATTACGATGAAAACCTTCGTGGTGCGCAGCTCCTCCTGGGTTGCCGACCACGCCCGCACGCCCTACACCCTCAACCACGAGCAGCGCCACTTCGATGTGGTGAAGCTGGTAGTGGAGCGCTTTAAGCAACGGATTCGGCAAGACACACTATCCGTCGATTACTACGCCGGCCACCTGCAGCATCAGTACCTGAAATCTTATCAGGAAATGAACCGCCTGCAGGAACAGTACGATGGCGAAACGGGCAACGGCACCAACGCCGCCGCTCAGACGCGCTGGAACGAACGCATTACTAAAGAGTTACAAGCACTAGGTGTAGTGCAGTAGGCTAGGCAGCAAAAAGCCCGCATCAGTCACGGTGCGGGCTTTTTGCTGGATATGCGTTTGGCTAAAACTAGTCTTTCACTTTGCGCTCACCGTCATCGGCGTCGCGCTTTACTTTGGTGCCGTTCGGGTATTCGGTTTTGCGGTCGCCGTCCTTGTCTACTTTCACGGTGCGACCATCGGAGTACACGGTTTTGGATTCACCGTTTTTCTTCTTTTCCACCTTCACGATGGTCGGGCCCTGGCGGCGAGCTGGCGCCGGAGCGGCGGCCGTAGTGGTGGTCGACTTATCGTCTTCCGCTTCGGCGGCGTATTCTTCGCCAGTGTAATAAGTGGCGCGCTTTTCCTCGTAGGTCATGTAGCGGTCATCGTCCTTCACAATATCCTTGATTTTGGAGTCGGTTTCGCGGTCAATCTCGCGTAGGGCCGTGGTACGGCCGCTGGTATCGGCGGCGTAGCGGGTATCTACTTCGCCCAGTCGGGTGGCGCGGGTGTCGTATACGCGGCGCACCTCGCGCACTTGGGCGGTATCGGTGATGCCTAAGTCGGTGGTGACGCGGTTGGCCACGCGGTTGCCTTGCTCACGGTAGAGCATCACTACGTCGTTATCGGCTACCACGGCCGTATCGGCTGAAGGTGTTGTGGCCGCATCCACGGCGGCTTTTTTGTCGGTATTGCAGGCGGCCAGCGACAGAGCGGCGGCACCAGCGAGAAGAAACAGAGCGGATTTCATGGTCGGGGAACAGAAAATGAAAAATAGGCATTAGCTAATACATTGCCATCGGCCGCTGTACGATGACTGTTGGGCCGAGGTTGGGCCGAGCGAGCCGAAGCGGCGCCACTTATGGCTGTTTATTGGAGCGATTAGCACGTACGCTACGGTAGAAGTCGCTGAGCTTGCTATCTGGTTAATTATTGATTAACAATAAGATACCGCATATTTGCATATTCATCTATTTTCCGCCAAAACAATTATAGTATCCGGCGCTTACGCATCCAGTTAATTTAATTCGTCCCGTACATGTCGCATCAGCATTTTATAATTCACAAGCCGTATGGCTATTTAAGTCAGTTCGTCTGTGAATTAAAAAAGAAGAAATTGCTCGGCGACTTACACGATTTTCCGGAAGGAACGATGGCCATTGGGCGCTTGGATGAAGAAAGCGAAGGGCTATTATTGCTTACCACCGACGGAAAAATGAGCGAATTGGTGCGCAGCAAAAAAATAGAGAAAGAATATTACGCCCAGGTCGACGGAATAATTACGGACGAGGCCATTGCGCAATTACAGCAAGGCGTCGAAATTGGTATTCGCGACGTAAAATACCAGACCACGCCCTGCACCGCATTTAAATTAGAAACGGCGCCGGAATTTGCCCCCCGCACCCGCAAAATCCGCGACGACCGCCACGGCCCCACCAGTTGGGTATCCATCACGCTCACCGAAGGCAAGAACCGGCAGGTGCGCAAAATGACAGCAGCAGTCGGTTTTCCGACCTTGCGCCTGTTCCGGGTGCGGATCGGCGCTATCTATTTGCACGATTTGCCCCCCGGTGCCGTAATAGAACTTGATAGCTTTTACTTGCCGCAACAACAGGAAGAAGTTGAATTGCTGTAACTTTGATGATTCCCTGCCCCGTTTATCCTTTCCTCAGGCAGGTGCTCCCGCGGTTCAGCTTTGTACTAAGACGTTTATGCTTTGTGCTGAACTTTAGTTTTTCGCCATCTGTCTTAAGATGATGCCCTGCTTTGAGCTTCCAGCTCTGCCTCGCATTACAGTGTGTATTACTTAAAATCAAAAAATAAAAATGGCTAGATCACAAGCAACGTTTGGTAAAAAAGAGAATGAGAAAAAACGATTAAAGAAGCGTACCGATAAGGCCGAGAAAAAGGAGGAGCGCCAAGCAAACGCGGTGAAAGGCCAGAGCCTAGAGGATATGCTTGCTTACGTTGACGAAAACGGCAACATCGTTGATTCTCCTCCGGATCCAAAAAAGAAAAAGGTTATTAATCAGGAGGACATCCAGATTACGACCATGAAGCAGGAAGACATGGAGCAGCCCGACGTTATTCGGAAGGGTATTGTGTCTTTCTTCAATGACTCGAAAGGCTACGGCTTTATCAAGGATCAGCAGACCCAGGAAAGCATTTTTGTGCACGCCAACGGGTTGATCAACCAGATCAAAGAAAACGACAAGGTGACCTTTGAAGTGGCCATGGGCCAGAAAGGACCAACCGCCGTTTCTGTTAAATTGGCCGAGGCTTAGCTTTTGATAAAACGATCTACGCCAGCGTACTAACCTTCGGCATAAAAGCGGCCGCAGCTCTAAGGAGCTGCGGCCGCTTTTGCGTTTGCTAGCGCCTGAATAGCGCTGTACTGACTTTGATTGCCTGTCATACGCGTACATATAGTAGCTTAAGTAGGCGGTCATGCCGAGCATTCCGCGCATGACGTTCTATTTTTCATTGATACTTGAATAGGTAGCCTTACCGCTACCGCACTTACGTTCTACCGATGACCACCCAACCGCCCCAGGATTCCGCCGAGAAAGACCCACTCCACCCCCGCAACCGCCACCGCGGCCGTTACGACTTTCCTCAGCTGATCAAGGCTTCGCCGGAGCTGGCGCCATTTGTGGCAGTGAACAAGTACGACGACACCAGCATTGATTTCGCCAACCCCGAGGCGGTAAAAGCCCTGAATCGGGCGCTGTTGAAGCAGTTTTATGGGATTCAGAACTGGGATATTCCGGCCGGCTATTTATGCCCGCCCATTCCCGGACGCGCCGACTACATTCACTACCTCGCCGATTTGCTCGCCTCCGTAAATGGTGATGTGATTCCGCGGGGCAAAAGCATTCGGGTGCTCGATGTGGGCGTGGGGGCCAATTGCATTTACCCTATCATCGGACATAAGGAATACGGCTGGCGCTTCGTGGGCACCGACGTAGATGTAGTAGCTCTACGCATGGCCAAGCAGATTGTGGCCAGCAATAGCACCCTGGCCGGCAATGTGGACATACGCCGCCAGACTTCCTCCACCCAGATTTTCAACGATATCGTCGAGCCTAAGGAGTTCTTCGACCTGACGATGTGCAATCCACCGTTTCATGGCTCGCAAGAGGAAGCTGAGGCCAGCAGCCGGCGTAAGGAGCACAACCTGGGCACTCAAAAAGCCCCCCAGACCCCGCCAACCCAGAACTTCGGCGGCCAAGCTACTGAGTTGTGGTATCCCGGCGGCGAGGCTACGTTTCTGTGGCGCATGGCCCAGGAAAGCACCCTGAGTAAGAGTAATATCTTCTGGTTTACGACGCTGGTATCCAAAAAAGAAACATTGCCCGGCCTGTATAAGTCGCTGGAAAAAGCGGGTGCTACCGAGGTGCGCACCATCAATATGGCGCAGGGCCAGAAAAGCAGCCGCATCGTCGCTTGGACGTTTCTGGACCCTCAGCAGCAGCTGGCGTGGCGGGAGAAGCGCTGGGGGCAAAACCAGCGCAGAAATAAGTTTTCGGCCATGCTTTTTGCTGTTCTGGCGCATCGATTTCCACCCAATGCTGCCAGCTTTCAGCTATTGATAAGCACTCTATTCGTTAGATAAAACCCCTTGCTATTATATCATATTCTTGTTTCGGCCAGCAACGCCAAGTACTGCTAGGGCGCTCTCGCTCAAATGCTTATCTTAGGCTTAATTAAACCCTATTCACTTTAACCATTATCCTTATGAACATCGCCATCCTTAGAAACTGCCTTTTAGTGGGCGCGGTCGTGAGCTTATTTTCGTTTGATGTCCCGGCCGGTTGGCACATAGCCGGCAGCCAGCCCAAAAAGTACGTAATGGGCATCGATGAGGGTGCGGGCCAAACCGGTAAAAAGGCCGCTACCATCAAGTCTATCGAAGCTGAGATTGACGGCTTCGGTACGCTGATGCAGGGTAGCTCCGCGCGGCAGTACTTAGGCAAGCGCGTACGCCTCTCGGGCTACGTAAAGTCGAAGGATGTGAAAAGCTGGGCCGGACTCTGGATGCGCGTCGATCAGGCGGGCGGCACAAAGTCCTTGGCCTTCGACAACATGAGCAACCGCCCCGTGAAGGGTACCACCGACTGGAAGAAGTACGACATTGTACTGGATGTACCGGCCCAGGCCTCCAACATTGCCTATGGCGCCCTGTTGAGCTCAACCGGCCAGATTTGGTTCGACAATCTTAGCTTCGAGGTAGTTGACACAAGCGTACCCACCACCGATCTGCGGCAAATGTCTGCTATGCCAACTAATCTAGGTTTCGAGGAATAATCATCTCGATTTCCGGAAAGCAATGGCACTAAAAAGCCCGCTGAGAACAAGCTTCTCAGCGGGCTTTTTAGTTTGAAGAGCACACAAATAGCAGCAATTTGCTCCCACAGGTCTGCATTCTTGCCTATGTGCCAGACTGGGGGGCAATTTTCCACAGCTCGCCGTCGGCTTCATCGGTCACTACGTACAGCGCGCCGTCTGGTCCTTGCCGCACGTCGCGCACGCGCTGCTTGCGGTCGGATAGCAGACGCTCTTCGCCCGTTACGCGGCCATTCTCGATTTGTAGGCGCACCAGCTCACGGTCTTTAAGCGCACCCACAAATAAGTTGCCGCGCCACGCCGGAAAGGCGTCGCCGGTGTAGAACTGGGCTCCGGACGGCGCAATGACCGGATCCCAATAATACACGGGGTCCACGAATCCTTGTTTGGTGGTAACGGAGTTGGGAACGGGCTCACCTGAGTACTCTTCGCCAAAGGTCACCACAGGCCAGCCGTAGTTTTTGCCTCCCTCAATCCGGTTCACTTCGTCGCCGCCCTGCGGGCCCATATCCACCGTCCAGAGCTGTCCTTGCTCGTCGAAGGCCATAGACTGCACGTTGCGCTGGCCCACCGTCCAGATTTCGGGCAGGGCGCCGGCTTGCTTGGCAAACGGGTTGTTTGGGGCCGGCTTACCGTCGGAGGTGATGCGTAAGGTTTTGCCCATATGGCTATTCATCTGCTGAGCCTGGGCCGTATTTCCTTGTCGGAGCGTTCACCAAGGGTCACGAATAGCAAACCATCTGACCCAAACGCCAAGCGGGAGCCAAAGTGCTTGTCGCCATCGTAAGCCGGCAACGCCCGGAATATCACCCGCACCTGGCTCAGGCTGCGACGGTCGGTGGAGAGTACGCCTTTCGCTACGCTGGTGGCATTGCCTTTATCTCCCCGAGGTTCAGAAAATGACCAATAAATAGTCTGATCTGTGCTGAAATTTGGGCTCAGCGCCACATCGAGCAAACCGCCTTGGCCGCTGGCATACACTGCGGGCAAACCCTTAATAGGGTCGCCTATCTGCCCCTTCGCCGATACAATGCGCAGCAAACCGGGTTTCTCCGTTATCAGCAGGTCGCCGTTAGGCAGCGGCTCCACAGCCCAGGGGTTTTTGAGCCCTTTGGCTACTACTGTTACGTCGAAGGCCACCGTCGATTTGATTTCCTTGGCGCGGGTTTGCTCAGGAAAAGTGGGGCGCTGCTCAGGTACATTGGCCTCCCGGGTTTCGAGCGGCAGACGGTTGATTTGGTCGGAGATCGACGACGTAGCTTCCGTGTTATCCTGGGCCTGCGCGCGCTGCTCCTGGCCAGATTGTTTGCAGGCAGCAGTGAAGCCAGCCAGAAGAATAGCGCAAGCACTCAGTAGGTGGTGTCTGTTCATTAGGCGTTGGTTTAGAAGTATAAAAGTTAGTTTCAGTGCGTGACTTATTCTGTAAGCACAACTCTCGCTGTGCTATTGTTTTCTCAGATGAAAGCGAGGTAAGCAGGGCTTGGCATCAAAGCTTTTGCCTGATACCTTGAAGTGGCGACACGCGGGATGTACCCATTGAGCTTATTTATCTCAACAGCCCTGCTTGTACCTCCTTCGTAGGGCTTACGCAAAAACGGCTGTAGGTTTCTCATCATCAGAATAAAAAGTAGTAAGCTGACTACAACAAGCACAAGCGAGCAGAATAGCAAGCGGCACCCTAACACCCTTGCCTGCTGCTCCTACGCACTCATTTTTACGATGAATCAGCCCTTGATTTGGCTAGATATGTGCACCAGTCGAGTCCAGCTTCTTCTTATACACAAACCCATCCTTTCTGGCGAAATCTTACATGAGACGCGTTTTCACGGCTGCTTTCCTATTCTTATGTCTTACTGCTTGTGCTCCTACGGCCGTCGTTAGCTCCTTCCAGCATGCGAGCCCATTGCCAGCCAACGAGGGCTTTTTGGTTATTAAAGAGACTGAAATAGTAGATGAGCAAGCCAAAGAGTTAGGCGACATCTACATCAAAGACGCCGGCTTAGCGGTAAATTGTTCTTATGAGAAAGTACTAGCACTGGCCACGAATGAAGCCAGGCAACTAGGTGCCAACATGTTGCAGATTTATGAGCACCAAGTGCCTGACATGCGGAGCACCTGCCACCGCATTAGAGCCAAGGCGCTCCGGGTGCCCGATCTGTCGCGCTACGAAAAAGAGATTGTATGGCACCCGTCGCGGCGGCTGAAGCAGGCTGACTTTAAAGGCAGTACCGAAAGCCGCCCTTTCGAGGCCGCTACCAGCAGCAATATTCGCTACAAGTACATGGGCCGGGTATTTCAGGATAACATCCAGCTAACTGTCGAGACTTTTTTTAACTGCCAAGAATCTTATTTCAAAGGCACTCAGGATGTAGCCCACACCTTAGAGCACGAGCAGGGGCATTTTGATATAACCGAAATACAGGCGCGCCGCTTCGTTAAAGCTATTAAAGAGCAGGTAGCCGACACAAAAGAGCTGGAGATCAAGCACGAGACTATCTATCGGCAAATCATCTCGGAGGCCCAACGCATGCATGATAAGTACGACAGCGAAATTTATCCCGACCACAGCAAACAGGCAGCCTGGCTACAACAAATTGAGCAGCAACTGAATGACTTGCAGCCCTTCGCTGACAAGCAAGTAGCCATTAAAGTCCGACTGTAAGGCAGGGTAAAACAAGAAGAGGCTGATACTTTGAAAGTGTTAGCCTCTTCTTGCATGAGAAGATAAAAAAAGCCCCCTACAGCAACAGCACGTCGATGCGGTGAGCATGCACCATTTCCAGGGAAGTTGACCAAGCAAAGACGGTGAAAAAGCCATCCTGCGAGGCTACCAGCGCAACGGCATCGCGCTGATCAAATACAAACTGGGCCGCGGCAAGATGGCGGGTGCCGCCGTTCTGGGCCGGGTGCATATACTTAGCCTCGCTTTCTACTACCGGCTCCGTGAGCACCATTTTATCGACCAGCGCGCTGGATCTGGCGCGAGCTACTTTTGCCCCAAAAGCCAGCAGATGATAGTCGCGGGTGATGATGGTGGCCCCATCGACGGCCGTAAAGCCCCCTACAATCCCGATGGCCCGTTGTACCTCTTCCCGCCACTGCCATTTGGCTTGCTCCTGCTGCCGGATTTCGGCAATACCTGTGTACACGGGCATCACGGGGTACGTCATAGGATGCACAATCGACTCTTGCCACTTCTGCGACTCAGTGGGCACCACGAGTACCAGCCCGCCCCGACCGTGGGCGCGCATCACGGCGGCCAGCTCCACCAGCACGTTATCTAGCTCACCGGCAGCATCCGGTAGTCCTGGGTCGGGCAGAAACTTCTGCAGCGCCGGACAGTCATCGACGGCCGTATTTTCAATATCGACCAGCTGGAGCTGCTCGCCGCGCAGGATGGCCACGTTCACAAACTTGCCGAAGCCATCGGCGCGGCGGTGCTTGGCTACCAGCAGGCCGGGCTCCACTACTTCCAGCACCAGACTCAGCGGCGGCGTGCCCGTGGCGGTGCCCCACACGTAAAGGCCCTCCGCATCGTGCCACACGCCGAGGTGAATCCCGGGCTGCTCCACAGCAGGCGCCAGCTTGAGGAGGTTATACGGAATAAGCCGCCGCTTGGTAAACTCCACGGCCTGGGTTGCCTGCCCAGGCTCCAGCAGGGCCAGCGAAATCTTGGGTGGGTGCCCTTCCTCCCGCCTCAAGCTGGCCCAAAAAGCCACATCAATCATAACCTCCACCAGATGCGCCGACGGCGGTGGCCCCAGGTTGACTGCCTGCTGCGCACTAGCCGCCGCTCGATGCCGGGCAAAGTGCGCTTCAATCATCGGGGCTACCACGCGGGCCGCCAGGTAGGTGGGTTCAGATAGCATACAGGGCAGGTACAGGGCTTTGGAAACAGGAAGCTACTATACGTGCGCCGGCCAATCAACGCCGGGGGGCTTTTTTGGAGAGTACTTCAACTGCTCCGTAGAAGGCAGCCAATCATTGCGCGGGAAAATATCGTAACGCCGACTGACTCATCCTTTCCTGGCCGCCTCCAGAATTTTGGCGGTGGTGTGGAAGAACCGAGTTGTAGTTTGCCGCCCGAGTAGCTTATCCACAAAGCTCGTAGAAGCCGGCGGGCGGCCTTCGATAATGTGCCAGACGACGAATGCTTCCCGATTGGTGAGGTGCACAATTTCCATATCCGCCTTGGGCGAGCGAAGCGGCAGTACCAGACCAGTCGGCGCAGGCTCAGCCAGAAACATCAGGCACAGCCGCACCTCGTCCGTGACCGTGAGGTGGCTGAATGGATTGAGCGCCAGCAGTTGCTCCAGCTCCTCTACGGTGCGCAGAAATACCGGCACTGCGTAGCCCAACGCCTGCTGCAAGTGTTGCTCAATACGCACGCTCAGCAAGGCTCTGTCTTGCTCCGGAGCGTCGAAAAACACATTACCGGTTTGGATGTAAGTACGCACGTCGGTCAGTCCCAGCTCCGTGAAGAGGCGGCGCAAAGCTTCCATTGTCACGCGGTGGCCACCCACATTGATGCCGCGTAGTAAGGCGATGTACGTCATATGATCTGGGGGGCTTTTTTTACAATGGCAAAGATGACTTCATCAAGGTTAAAAAACCCAACCTATGTCGCGCCGCTTAACGTTTAGATAGTGGGGCTATTTTTCCCCATCAAGCCGCTCCCGACTGGCAGCGGCTCTTTTCTCACATACTACCTTTTGCACGTTGAAACCCCTCCTAATTTGCCTGCTGAGTTTGCTGCCCCTGCTGGGTCTGGCGCAGGCTCCCTCGTCTAAAAACCAACTCAGCACCCACATCCTCGACATCAGCACGGGCCAGCCAGCCTCCGGCGTAACGGTACGCCTGCACCAGTACAACGCCACGCAAAAAACGTGGACCACCGTGGCCGAGAAGAAAACCGACGCCGCCGGCCGCATCCCCGATTTTCTGCCCTCGGCCAGCGCCGCCGGCACGCCGGGCACCTACAAGCTCACCTTCGTGACGCAGCCCTATTTCGAGAGCAAGAAGCAACAATCGTTCTACCCCTTCATTGAGGTAGTATTCGAGATTAAGGACGGCGCGCACTACCACGTGCCCATCACCCTCTCGCCCTACGGCTACTCCACCTACCGCGGCAGCTGAGGCCACCCGGTTTCTTAACAAACGCAAAAGCGGCTGAAGCTCCGGAGAGTTTCAGCCGCTTTTGTCGTTTTTGCTGCCTCCAACAGCTTACCTATTCGCGCGCAGCAGCTGACCATTTTGGTACTGATACTTGCCAGCGGGCAATGCAGCTATGGTTGGTTTAACCACCTTATCGTTCTCGTCTCTAACCTGACCTATCACGATTTGTCTATCACGCACCTCAATGGACTGCTGGCAGATGTAATGCTCCTTATCCTCTCCGGCTTCAACATCCTCGGTGCTGCTCGATGAGCTATCCTTCGTGTCCGCCTCGTTAATTGTAACTCGCCAATTCTCGTCGTAGTTCTCTGCTTTGAGCAACAACACTGGCTCCTTGGCTACGCTAATAATAGATACACAACGTGTGGCCCCACCGTTGAGATGTCCAGAGCGCGTCTCTTCCATTCTAATTACAACTACCGGCACACTTGATTTACCTAGCCGCGCAGTGTCCAAGCCAACCGAACTCTGTAAACGGTCTCCTAAACGGTTACCAGTTACGCCCACATAAGTTTCTACCCACCGTTTCGTTTCGCCTGGTGGCTGATAAATGATTCGTATGGGGTTATATCCTACCAGAAAATAGTTTTCAAACACGGTTGTTACCTCTTCGGAATCACTAGCCAGTATGCGCTGCAAATCAGCCTCGCTGAGGTACCGGAACTTCATCGGGCACGGACCCAAGCGAGCACACAAGGAGTCTGGCAAAGGACCGGAATCATCGTATGGAGGCGCCCAGTGAAAAATTTGACAACCAGCGGCCACGGGCTGCCTGTTGCGAGGAATTTCTTTTTCCGCCTTAGCAGCTTCCTGTGTCTGAGAATTACACGTGGTCATTAGTACCGCAGTAAACAAGAATAGAGTAGCAGCGTGCATAGAAACGAAAAAGGTGCTCAAAGCTAAGCAGCTCCAAGCACCTTTTTACCTCTTGCTAACCAGTTATTACATATGAATCGCGCGGTTCTCGGTAGCGGCTAAGCATGCTTCCTTCATAGCTTCCGCATACGTTGGGTGGGCGTGGCTCATGCGGGCTACGTCCTCGGCGGAGGCGCGGAACTCCATCGCGGTTACGGCTTCGGCGATGAGGTCGGCGATGCGCGGACCGATCATGTGCACGCCCAGGATTTCGTCGGTTTCCTTATCGGCCAGCACTTTCACGAAACCGTCGAGGTCCATGGAGGCGCGGGCGCGGCCGGAGGCGCGGAAGGGGAAGGAGCCGGTTTTGTAGGCGCGGCCAGTTTCCTTGAGCTGCTCTTCGGTGTAGCCTACTCCCGCCACCTCGGGCCAGGTGTACACCACGCCGGGGATGAGCAGGTAGTTGACGTGGGGCTTCTGGCCGGCAATAGTTTCGGCCACGAATACGCCTTCCTCTTCGGCTTTGTGGGCCAACATTGCCCCCCGCACCACGTCGCCGATGGCATAAATGCCCCCCACGTTGGTTTGCAGGTGCTCATCGACCTTGATGCGGCCGCGCTCTTCTAGCTCAATGCCAGCCGCTTCCAGGTTCAGGCCCTGGGTGTAGGCCGAGCGGCCCACGGCTACGAGGCAGTAGTCGCCCTCAAACTTCACTTCCTCGCCCTTGGGGTTGGTAGCGGTCACGGTTACGGTGTCGCCCTCGCGGGTGGCGCCGGTTACTTTGTGGCTGAAGAAGAACTCGATGCCGATTTTGCCCAGCACGCGCTTCAGCTCCTTGCCCAGGGCGCGGTCCATGGTTGGGATGATGGTGTCCATGAACTCCACCACCGACACCTTGGCGCCGAGGCGAGCATATACGGAAGCCATTTCCAGCCCGATAACGCCGCCACCAATCACTACCATGTGCTTCGGCACCTCCCGGATGTTCAGGGCCTCGGTGCTGGTAATGATGCGCTGCTTGTCCTGCTGAATAAAGGGCAAAACAGTCGGCTTGGAGCCCGTCGCGATGATGACGTTTTTGGTCTCGATCTGCTGCTCCTCGCCCCCGCCGGTGGGCGTGATTTTGATATGGGTCTTATCGACGAAAGAACCGAGGCCCTGAATCACGTCGATCTTATTTTTCTTCATCAGGTACTGAATGCCGTCCACGTTGGCTTTCACCACGCCGTTTTTGCGGTCAATCATCTGATTCATATTCACCTGCAAATCACTCAGCTCAATGCCGTGCTCCTCAAAGGTGGTGTGAGCATTGTGGTAGTGCTCGGTGCTGTCTAGCAGGGCCTTGCTGGGAATGCAGCCCACGTTGAGGCAGGTGCCGCCCAGCGTGGGGTATTTCTCGATGATGGCGGTTTTGAGGCCAAGCTGGGCGCAGCGGATGGCCGCCACATAACCGCCCGGACCCGAGCCGATAACGGTAACGTCGTATTGGTTCATATTCAGCAGGTGAATTCAATGGAAATCAACGGCCACGAAGGTACGCAAGGCGAATTTGTGAAGAGCTGAAATTGTGGGTTTGTGCATTTATCCTCTCCTGCTATTATATCCTCCCACTTTTGCCCCCCAACCATCTGTCATCCTGACGAAGGAAGGACCTTATCGCCGATGTACGCTTGCGTTTTCTACGGCTGCAAAAAAGCCAGTCAGGATTGTCCACAGCAATCAGCGATTCCTTCTTCGCTCGCGTCCAGCCTTTCAATTCCTTTTCGCGCTCAATAGCTGCTTTGCTTGCAGCATATTCTTCAAAATACAGCAGGTTGTAACAGAAATAGCGCCCAGCGAAAGTCTGGTTACTACCACGATTACTGTAATGCTGCGCCATTCGCTGAGAAAGGCTATTGGTTATGCCGATGTACAAAACCGTCTTGGCCGGGTTAGTGGTGATGTACACGTAGTACGGCATAAGTGTTTGGGTGGAAATGGTTCTGCGTTATAGTTCTAGGGTGATAAGGTCCTTCCTTCGTCAGGATGACAGGCGGAGAGAGGACGTGGAAGAGCAAAAGTAGGGAGCAACAGCATGACGTTCTTTTCACTACTCGACTAGAACTCCGATGTAGTAATTCTCGGTGTCCACTTCGAGGTTGTCTTTGGTGAGGCCCGGCAGGTTTAGAGGCTGGAAGGAAGTAGTGAGCGGTACTGTACTGTATTCACCACCTTTCAAGCGCACCCGAACAGGCAGCACGAAGCCGGGCACGTTGGCAATCCAGCGGGCTAGGGCTTTGCCTTCCTCAAAGCGTACTTCAAGCGTAGGCAGGGCCGAATGGCGGAGGTATTGGTCGAAAACAGGTGTGAGATCCTGGCCGGTTTGCTTGTTGAAGTAAGCAATGATCTGGTCGGTCGTCACGGTTTGGTGGTAGAAGGTGCTGGACAGGCCACGCAGCAGCTCGCGCCATTTGGCGTCGTCGGGGAAGTAGGCCGTGCGGATCATATTGAGCAGGTTGCTGCCCTTGTCATACATATCCGACGAGCCCTCCCGATTTACCTCGTAGGGCCCGATAATAGGGCTATCGTTGCGGATGTTGCGCCGCTGTCCGTGGATGTATTGCTGACCGGCCGGCTTGCCAAACTGGGTTTCCACGAACAAGGCTTCGGAGTATGTGGTGAAACTTTCGTGAATCCACATATCCGCAATGTCCTTGCTGGTGATGTTGTTGCCAAACCACTCGTGGCCGCTTTCGTGAATAATGATGAAGTCCCACTTCAGCCCCCAGCCCGTAGCCGAGCGGTCGGCGCCGAGGTAGCCGTTCTGGTACTTGTTGCCATACGCCACGGCGCTTTGGTGCTCCATACCCAGGTGGGGGGTTTCAATCAGCTTAAAGCCATCCTCATAAAATGGATAGGGACCAAACCAGTTTTCCATGGCCTTGAGCATAGGCTTTACGTTGGCTGCGAACTGCGTTTTGGCTTTGGCCAGATTCTCGGGCAGCACCCAATAATCGAGGGTTAGCTTACCTTTTTCGCCGGTGTACTCATCCGCAAAATGGGTGTAATCGGCCACGTTGAGAGCCACGTCGTAGTTGTTGATGGGGTTGTTTACAAACCAGTCGAAGCGGGTAGCGCCACCCTTGAGCTTGGTGGTTTTGCGCAGCCGCCCATTTGAGATATCCTTGAGGCCTTTGGGTACCGTCACACTGATCAGCATGCTGTCTACCTCGTCGGCTTGGTGGTCTTTCGTAGGCCACCAGATGCTGGCGCCTACGCCCTGGCAGGCGGTGGCCACCCACGGCTTGCCTTTGCTATCCTGGGTAAACACGAAGCCGCCATCCCAGGGGGCATTTTTGGCCACTGTAGGCTTCCCCGAATAAAACACCCGAAACTCGGCCCGACTTCCTTTTTGAATAGGAGCCGGAAAAGTGACAAACACAGCATTGGCCTCCCGCGTGTAGGGCACTGACTTGCCTTGATACTCCACCTTCTCCACCTTCAGATTGGCAAACAAATCAAATTGCAGACGCGTAAAATCCTGAGTGGCAGTGAAGTAAAACAGGTTGGAGCCGCTGATAGACTTGTTAGCTACATCCAGCTTTACATCGAGGTGGTAATAGTTGATATCGTAGCAGGTGCGCAGGGGCGTGAGGGCGCCGCGCAGGGAGTCGGCGCGGGTAAAAGCTGGCTTGGGTTGCAGCAGTTGGGCCGAGGCCCCGAGCGAACAGCTCAGCAAGGCCGCGAGAAGGAGCAGAAAGATAGAACGCACAGCAGAGTAGTTGGAGTACGTGGCAAAGAACGCCATCCTGGCCGAAACGCTGCAAGCCGGGAACTTCGTAGTAGGGTTTAGCTGGCAGCCCCGCCAAAACCGGCGTAGGTTTGCAGCCTCATTCTCGCTTCGTTTCATGTCGACTTCTACTACTTCCCCTACCCGTTTAGCACTGGTGCTTGCTTTTGCGGCGGTATATATCATCTGGGGCTCCACTTACTTGGGTATCCGCTTCGCTATCGACTCCATACCACCTTTGCTGATGGCGGGTACGCGCTACGCGCTGGCTGGGGCGCTGCTGTACGGTTTTATGCGCCTGCGCGGAGCTCCGCGCCCGAGCGCTCAGGGTTGGCTTACCGCCTTTATTATCGGGATATGCTTGCTGGGCTTTGGCAACGGCGGCGTGACCCTGGGCGAGCAGTATATCCCGACGGGTATGGCTTCCCTGCTGGTAGCTACCGTGCCCATGTTTCTGGCTTTATTAGGTTGGCTGAGCGGCGTATCGCAGCGACCTACCGCGCTGGTATCCTTGGGCTTGGTGATTGGTCTGGGGGGCGTTTATTTGTTGGCGAGCCACCCGGGCGCTTCCCACGTTGCTTTGCCGGGGCGGCAGGGAATCGGCATTGCTATGGTGCTCACAGCGGCCCTGCTATGGGCTATTGGCTCGTTGTATTCCAAGAAAAAACAGGCGGCTCCCTCCCCGTTTGTAGCAGGCGGAATGCAGATGATTTGTGGAGGCTTAGTTATGCTGGTAGTGGGCCTGATACGAGGTGAAGCCAATGGCTTCGACTTGGCCCAAGTGACAGCCAAATCGTGGGGCGCCTATGTGTATCTGGTTACGTTCGGCTCCATTGTGGGCTTCACCGCTTACATCTGGCTGTTGCGAGCAGTAGAGCCTGCGCTGGCCGGTACGTATGCCTTCGTGAACCCGGTAGTAGCGGTGCTGCTAGGCTGGGCTTTTGGAGGGGAAGTGCTCAATATAAATATGCTCGGCGGCGCGGCGCTGATTGTAATAGCAGTGATGCTAGTAGTGCTCGGCGGCCGGAAAGCGCAACCCAAAGAAGTGGAAAACGAAGCTCTGGAGCTTGAAAAAAAGTGATAGGCCAATAAAGTCCTTGTATCAGGCTACTAGCTCACTTTTAAGGCTCAACAGTATCATTTATTTAACATTAAATTGAATTAATAATCTCAGATTATGTATGTTTACCATGGGCACTCGTCACGCTTAAAGTAGCGGGGCAACGGTGTCGGAATCTTGTCGTATGTATCACCCCACTGCTATCTAGCTACTTATGCCAACTGCTCTTCCCGACATCCGTACCGAAGGTGACATCAAGGTTTTGGTGGATTGCTTCTGCCAAAAGGTAAACCAAGATGCGTTGCTCTCACCCATCTTTAGCGCGGTGGCCGCGGTGCATTGGCCCAACCATCTTACGTCGCTCTACGACTATTGGAGCAGCACCCTGTTTGGCCGGGCCAACCGCACGGGTCAGCCCATTCCCCAACAACTAGCTATGCCAGCCCGCGGCCCTTACCAGCGCCAGTGGATTGGCTTGTTCAATAAGGCCGTGGAAGAGAATTTTGCGGGTGCTAAGGCCGAAGAAGCCAAGGTGAAAGCTCAAACTATTGCCGTCACCGTCGAGTAGCTTTCCGCCCTTTCCACAACCATATTTTTGTAATTCAATCAGTACAAAAAAAGCCCCCCCAACACATTGTTGGGGGGCTTTTTTACGTTTGCACAGAATGATTTAAACGCCTAAAAGCAGACGCGTTGGGTCTTCCAGCAACTCTTTCACGCGCACCAGGAACGACACCGACTCGCGGCCGTCGATGATGCGGTGGTCGTAGCTCAGGGCTAGGTACATCATGGGCCGAATCACCACTTGCCCGTTCACGGCTACAGGGCGCTGCACAATGTTGTGCATACCCAGAATAGCCGACTGGGGGGCATTTATAATGGGCGTACTCATCATTGAGCCAAAAATGCCGCCGTTGGTGATAGTAAATGTGCCGCCGGTCATTTCCTCAATGGTGAGCTTATTATCGCGAGCCTTACCGGCCAAGCGTACCACTTCGCGCTCAATGCCTTCGAATGACAGCTGTTCCGCGTTGCGAATTACTGGCACCACCAAGCCCTTCGGCGCTGATACCGCGATGCTTACGTCGCAGAAGTCGTTGAATACGATGTCGGTTCCGTCGATCTGAGCATTTACCGAAGGAAATTCTTTCAGCGCTACGCAGCAGGCTTTCGTGAAGAAAGACATGAAGCCCAGGCCAACCTGATGCTTCTCCTTGAACTTGTCTTTGTACTTCGTGCGCAGATCCATGATGGGCTGCATATCCACCTCATTGAAAGTGGTGAGCATAGCCGTTTCATTTTTCACTGCTACCAAGCGGCGCGCTACGGTCTTGCGCAGGTTGCTCATTCGCTCGCGGCGCTGATTCCGTTCTCCGGCTGGTTGAGCGCTGGCAGAAGCGGCTGGCTGTGCACTGGTTGCAGGCGTAGCCGCCGGCGCTTGAGGAGCCGGAGCAGCCGGCCGAGCCTGGGCATTTTGCGCGTCTTCCTTGGTTATGCGTCCGTCGCGGCCGGTACCTTGTACGTCGGTGGCGGCAATACCTTTCTCACCGAGAATTTTGCCAGCAGCCGGCGAAGGGGTGCCCGTTGCGTACGTAGCGCTACCCGAAGCGGCGGTAGCGGCAGGCTGTGCCGGCGCTGAACTTGCGGACTGAGCGGCCGCTGGTGTTGGGGCAGCCGGAGTTGCTCCCGCAGTGGCGCCGCTCCCGCCTTCGATGCGGGCGATAACCGTCCCGATGGCAATTGTCTGGCCTTCTTGAGCCGCGTGGCGCAAGGTGCCAGCGGCTTCGGCAGGCAGCTCAAACGTCGCTTTATCTGATTCCAGCTCGGCAATTACCTCGTCGCGCTCTACTTGGGCGCCATCGGCTTTCAGCCACTTGGCTACCGTTACCTCCGTGATGGACTCGCCCACGGCCGGAATCTTCATCTCTTTCACCTCGCCACCGCCAGTAGCTGGAGCGCCACCGCCCGCGGCCGGTGCAGTCGGCTTATCGGCTGAGCCAGCCGTTGAACCGCCATAACCTGATTGGTCACTCGCCTGAGGATTTTGCTCGCCTTGGGTAATCGGATCTTTGGCAGTCTGGGGGGCTTTTTCAGCCGCTGAGCCTTGGCTGCCGTTGTTGCCCGTCTCCTTTTGGCCCGGCGCTACGGGGTCAGCCTGAGGCTGAGCCAGCGTGGCTTCCTTGCTTGGAGTTGCGCTACCAGCGGCGGGTGCCGCACCATTGCCTTCGCCGCCAATGTTGGCGATGACGGTGCCGATACCAATCGTTTCGCCCTCGGCTACCAAAATTTGCAGTGTGCCATCCGCTTCGGCAGGCAGCTCAAAGGTAGCCTTGTCTGATTCCAGCTCGGCAATAACTTCGTCGCGCTTCACGGCCGCGCCGTCGCTTTTGAGCCATTTGGCAATGGTCACTTCGGTGATAGATTCGCCGACGGCGGGGATTTTAATTTCCAGACCCATAGGTGGAACGATTGAAGAGTTTCGGGAGAGTGATAATCTAGGTGACTGACGTACTCGCTGCCACCATTACTGCTGAAACAAAAAGCCAATTACGTTGAAAATTCACGGCTGGGGGGCTTTTCAACGCACTTGCTGAGTGCGCGAACGGATAGCTCGCGCACTCCATTAGTCCTGCTTCTTTGCTACTTCTACGGTGCCTTTGATATTTTCGGCGTCTACCTCAGCAGATGCGATGCCGAAAGCGCGGGCCACAATATCCTTCTGCTCTTTTACGTGCACCTTGTTGTAGCCGGTAGCTGGCGAAGCTGAAGGCTTGCGGGCAATTACGTCTTCCAACTCGCGGCGCATAAAGCGGAGCATGTAGTTCCAGTAACCCATGTTTTCGGGCTCTTCCTGAACCCAATACACTTTAGCCTTCGGATACTTGGCTAGCTCTACGTTCAGTTGCTTCTGGGGGAAAGGATGCAACTGCTCCAAACGCACGATAGCAACGTCTTTGTGCTGAGACTTTTGCTGCTCTTCCAGCAAGTCGAAGTATACTTTGCCGGAGCACAGCAATACGCGCTTTACCTTCTTAGCATCAGCATATACGTCACCAAGAACTTCGCGGAAATTGCCCCCCGTAAACTCTTCTACCGGCGACACGCACAGCGGATGGCGCAGCATCGACTTGGGCGACATCACTACCAGCGGCTTGCGGAAGCTCCACGTTAACTGCCGACGCAGGGCGTGGAAGAAGTTGGCCGGTGTGGTAATGTTGGCCACCACAATATTATTCTCAGCAGCAAGCTGCAGGAAGCGCTCCGGGCGGGCGTTGGAGTGCTCTGGCCCTTGACCTTCGTAGCCGTGGGGCAACAGCATCACCACTCCATTCATCCGCTGCCACTTACTCTCCGACGACACAATGAATTGGTCAATCATCGTCTGGGCGCCGTTAGCGAAATCACCAAACTGTGCTTCCCACACTACAAGAGCCGTGGGGTTGGCCATAGCGTAGCCGAATTCGAAGCCTAATACAGCGTATTCACTCAGCAAGGAGTTGAAGATCCGAAGCTTCTCCTGTCCTTCCCCAATGTGGTTCAATGAGTTATAAGGCGCCGAAGTCTCCGCGTCGTGCAATACGGCATGGCGGTGCGAGAAAGTGCCGCGTTGGCAATCCTGGCCGCTTACCCGCACAATATGCTGCTCCTGCAGCAAGGAACCATATGCCAGCAGCTCGGCCGCGGCCCAGTTCAGAATTCGCGTTTCAAAGAACATCTTACGACGTTCTTCCATCAGCTTCTCAATCTGCTTCAGGGGGCGAAATCCTTCGGGAAGCGTAGTCAGTGCCCTGCCGACTTTGGCAATGGCTTCCTCGTTGATGCCCGTTTCGGGCGACTGCTCAAAGTCTTCGTTTTTCGCCCGACGCAAATTGCGCCACTCATTTTCGAGAGCCTGATAGTTGTAAGGCAATGGCTTCTGCTTCACCATATCCAGGCGAGCCTGCAGCATCTCCCGGAACTCGCGGTCCATCTGATTAGCTAGCTCCGCATCTACGTCACCGCGCTGCACGAGCATGGTGTTGTACACCTCACGCGGGTTTTGATGCTTGCTGATGATGTTGTAGAGCGTAGGCTGGGTAAACTTGGGCTCGTCCGACTCATTGTGGCCATGACGGCGGTAGCACACCATATCAATAAAGATATCGGCGTGAAACTGCTGACGATACTCGGTGGCTAAGCGCACGGCAAATACCACAGCTTCCGGATCGTCGCCATTCACGTGCAGCACTGGCGCATCAATAATCTTAGCTAAGTCCGTGCTGTAAATGCTAGAGCGCGCATCCTCAAAGTCGGTGGTGAAACCAACTTGGTTATTAATAACGAAGTGAATAGTGCCACCAGTCTTGTAGCCTTCCAGCAGCGACATCTGGGTTAGCTCATAGCCTATTCCCTGGCCAGCCAAAGCGGCGTCACCATGAATTAAAATAGGCAGAATCTGATGATAATCGTCGCTGTATTGATGCTCAATTTTAGCCCGCACAAAACCTTCAACCACTGGATTAACTGCCTCCAAGTGAGATGGATTGGGGGCCAATTTCAGGTTCACTTTGTGCCCGGCTTCCGTGTCTACCTCCGATGAGTAACCCATGTGGTACTTCACGTCCCCGTCGCCCATGGTCAGGTCGGGTACGGCAGTGCCCTCGAACTCCGAGAAGATTTGCTCATAGGTCTTGCCCATGATGTTGGCCAGCACGTTCAGACGACCCCGGTGGGCCATACCGATCATCACTTCGCGCACCCCTAAACCGGCAGCCTTATTGATGATGGCATCCAGAGCAGGAATAGTAGTTTCGCCACCTTCCAGCGAGAAGCGCTTCTGCCCTAAGAACTTGGTATGCAGAAAGTTCTCGAATACTACCGCCTCATTGAGCTTCCGCAGGATGCGCTTCTTGTACTCAATGCCAGGGTTAAAGCTCAATGAATCCTTTTCCACCTTATCCCGGAACCAGTCCAGAATTTGGGGGTCACGGATGTACATATACTCGAAGCCGATCGTGCGGGTATATATCTTCTCCAGCGCCGCTACGATGTCGCGCAGTTTTGCGCTAGTCCCCAGCCCTAATAGCTCTCCATTCTTGAACGAAGTATCAAGGTCGGCTTCGCTTAGGCCAAAATCAGCGATGTCGAGACGGGCTTTGCGGTCTTTGCGCTCGCGCACCGGGTTGGTACGTGCCCGCAGATGCCCCCGGCTACGGAAAGCGTGAATCAGGTTACGAACCTGCGTTTCCTTATCGGCGGCTACTGTGTCCACAGCACGGACTGCTTCTGCTTCAGTAGTAGAAGCAGACGCGTTTAGCACCCCAGAGCCCGCAGGCTGAGCGACTTGGCTGTTGCCGTCGGCAAACTGTTGGGAAAAATCGAAGCCTTCAAAAAACTTACGCCAGCCAAAATCAACCGATTCTGGATCTTGCTGATACGTTTTGTAAAGCTGATCTATGTAGTCGCCATGGGCATTGGCGATGTAAGAGTAAGCGTCCATCTGTAAAGGAGCTAAGTGAGTCAGGGCAAATGTATACAGCTTAGCACAAAGCTAAAAACCCATATTCGGTTCCACAAATACGCCTGTAATTCAACCGATTACTTTTTAGACCGCAATCGTTACGTTTTGCGGTGAAGCCAATCTATTCAAAATAAAAGGAAAGCCCTTCCTCAAAGTGAGGAAAGGCTTTAATAAATAAGCTAATACAACCCAGCAATTATTGCGGAAGAACTGTCTTAAAAATGCGGTAAGGCTGATCCTGCTTGCCTACTCCTTTGTTCCAGGTAGGTGTTTTGTGAATGGCTGAAGTTGTAAAATACAAGTCACCATTAGCCGTAATTGCATAAGTGTCGGGCCACTGCAAGCGCGGCTCCTTTGCTATTGTTTCCAGCTTACCAGCCGGCGTACGCCGCACGATGGCGTTATTTTCAAAAGACGTTAGATAAACGTTGTTTTTGGCATCGATCTCCATACCGTCGGTGGCGGGAATAGTGCCAACTTTCTCTACTTGGTTGCCCAGTTGAGCTGAGGATAGCGCGGCGTTGCGAAGCGCCTCGGTTTTGATGCGATAAAGTGAATGGCTGGTGAGTGGCGACCAGTATAAGTATTCACCATCTCGGCTTAGGGCAATACCATCGGCGTGCAGAGCCATGGGCTTACCCATCGGATCAATCATGGGGTGGCCGTCTGCTTTCAAGGTTAGGCCCGGCTCTGGATGCACAGACGGGTGATCGGCCAACAGTCGACGGGAGCTACCATTTTTCAGGTCGAC
This sequence comes from Hymenobacter radiodurans, assembly GCF_004355185.1. NCBI lineage: Bacteria > Pseudomonadati > Bacteroidota > Cytophagia > Cytophagales > Hymenobacteraceae > Hymenobacter > Hymenobacter radiodurans. Next base: position 362,044 of record NZ_CP037922.1, on the reverse strand, counting down.
TACTACAATGGCACCCATCCCTGACTCGGTGATGTAAGCGAAGTTGCGCTGGGTGTCAATGCGCACGTCATTCAGATAAGACTTACGGGGTGCTACTGATGCCGGAAAACTGATGTTTTGTACAACCTTATTGGTTTTAGGATCAATCTTAACCAGTTTGGGGCCGCCGGGTACAGTAGCTTTCAGACCGGGCGCGGCCGGATCGAGTACCCATAGCATACCAGTTTGATCGACGTATACACTCTGCGGACAGATCCAATGCTTTTGAGGCTCATTGCGCACCGAGTCATTCCACATACACCAACTGGCATCGGGATAAGGCTTCACGGAGCCATCAGTTCCAACGACTGCAATGGGATTAACGGGATTATTGTCCCACCGCGGAAAAACGCCAAATACTCGCCCATCAGGCGCGACGGCCACTCCTACAATCTGAGGCTCGCGAAACTCAGTTACTACTTGAAGCGGCGAGTTGGCCGGGGCAACGGCTTGGCTAGTAGCCGTAGAGTCTGAGTTGGTTTCAGTAGAGGCCGTTTCACCCGAAGGCGATGAACAACTAGCTCCACCTATTAATAACAATGAGGTGCAGAGTGAGGCAGCGGTACGCCACAGCGCAGACGAAGCAGTAATATCCATAGTGATAAGAGTAGAAATGTGCAGGATGCTTTGGTGAGTAAGTACCCGGTACCTTGTCGTCGGGCTAAGCTTGCTTACGGCTCCAAAGAGGCCAGGTTTTTCCCTAGTTCTGTCCTTCACTGCCAGCGTATCAGGCTTGAACCAATCTGGGCAACGCCTTCTCCTGTCACTTATAAGATTTGGGGACAATAGCGCTAAACCAATCAATAAATATTAGATTGAGTCAATTATAAATTTATTTACTGCTAAAAACAGCCATTTCATCCCCTTCAAGCCACTACTCGTCTACTAACTAGAAGGGGTTGCAACCTTTTGCGATAAGTGAGGGTTAAAACTTTTCGTCCGCATAAATGCGCGGGCGGCCCATCCTCTTCGGGCGAGTAGAAGAGTCACCAGATCAACTGTCATGTCTATTGCGTTATTCATCTTAACCTTCCTTTTTCCTCCCCAAACCAGTACCTCCGCTCCCCTTCCGCTTACCCCCGCGGTTGCCAACCTGACACCCCGGCACATTATATTTGACTCACCAGCGCCCGTAGCTGCTGTTTTACCCCGTCGCTTACCCGGTTATAAAGTAACGGCCACCGTGTATTGGGCCGAGCCCGGACAAACCGACTCTGATCCACTAATTACAGCTGATAATTCTCGCATCAAGCGCAATCATTCCAGCAAAGACCGCTGGATAGCCTTATCGCGCGACATGCTTAAGCAGAATGGTGGCAAATTCGAATACGGTGACTTAGTGCACGTTACCGGTATTTCTCCTAAGCTCGATGGCGTGTATGTGCTACACGATACAATGAATCGCCGTCTGCGCCGTACCATCGATTTGCTGGTGCATAAAGACGAAAAGCTTTACGGCAAGTGGGACAACGTACGCATCAGTCGCGTGGCCAAGCCCGAGTTACAGTGGCAGGCTAGCTAAGCTACCCGCCCAAAAATCCCCGACTTACCTGTTTTTATTCTGAATCAGGTGTATAGATTATCATCTCGCGGGGCTTCCCATCGGGCTGATACAGAAAGCTTAACGGCTCATCCTGGTCGCTTAGAATAGCGGTATAGGGGATTTGCCAACGCTTCCACATTTCCTGCAATGACTGTGCGTAGGCGGAGTTTAGCCAAGGTGCAAAAATGCCCCCCGTCACGTCGTCGATGAGCGTATCGTAGGTCAGGTGCTGGTCGCCGGGCCGCTGCGGCCGCACAAAATAGTCGGGTATCACGCCAAACAGATAGGCCGCATAGTATACGCGGGCTTTGTACTCGGCCACCTGAATAGGGTGTAGCGGACGTTGTGCGTCGGCGTACACTTGGCGCATGGCCTGCCGAATGATGCCATTATCCATCAGGCAAGCCATCAGTACCACATTATCGAGTTTGATACTGAACACCATTGTAGTCAGATCATCGTCGTATTCAAAGGCGATGGTGTCTTCGTGCGGAGCGGTTTCCAGAATAAAGATGGAAGCTGGCGTGAAGTCTTCGAACTCGATGGGTACGCGCAAGGCCTGAAACGTTTGAAAGAACGCTTGAAATCGGCGGAACATCTGCGCGTTCTCGGCGAGCGGATACCGCGGCTTTACCAACGGGTCGAGTTCGGTGAGAAGCTCGGTGGTCAGAATGCCGTAGAACATTTTGCCTAACCACAGAAACAGCGTTTTTTCAGGCAGCGCCTGCCATCCAGCTATGCCTAATTTGGCCGTTTCCTGCATTTGCGCCTCCAGGGGCTCAACGTATTGGGTACGACACCGCAGACAGCACGGAATACGCAGCTCTTTGTAGAAGCGGATACTCTGGTCGAGCAGCAAAATCTGCCGCTCCGCCAAACCGTAACGCTCCTGTAGCCAGTCCGCAAATACCGGTACCGAATGGGTGGCCGGATCGGTAGGCGAACCGCACAAAAAGCAGTGTTGGTCGCCAAACTGCATCCGGGCAAAAGGATCGTAAAGCGTGAGGTCGGGTGGTGCAGTGGTTGACATAGAGTACAAGGAAATGGAGGCTGCAAAAATAGGCGCTGGCTCGCGTGTTGCTGCCTCTAGTGCCAACGCATACCTGGTTTTTGCAGAGTTACTCACATAAAAAAGCCCCCCAGACTACTGTTGGGGGGCTTTTTTATGTGAGTAAAGCAATGACTAGCGCGACAGCGACGAGCCCAGCTTAATGAGTACTTTCCCTAAATGATTGAGAGAAGCGGTGAAGTGATTGTTGCTTTCATCGGCCACTTTATTGGCTTCGGCGCCCAATGTCGCCAGCGTTTCGGCAATGGCGTGGTTCTCGGTATCGCCATCAATCAACTGCTCGCGCAGGGTTTTCATCTCCTGGAGTATTTTGGCCAGACCGGTGCGCTCTGAAGCGCTGAGTACTTCTATCCAACGGTCAATTTCAGCCAACCCATGCTTGTCGGCTTGGTCGGGAACACCGCCGTTGAGCAGCTTCAGCGTATCATCGAGGAGCGCGGCGTTCTGCTGATCGGTTACGCCGAGCGGAATGGTAGGCGTGGGAGGAGTTTGGGGGGTTTGGGCGGTGGAATCCATAGGTCAGAAAGGCAAGTCAGGAAAGAACGTTCTTGCTATACTGGCATCAGCACCTAAAAGTTAAGCTTAAACTCGTGTTGGTTGCGGTGCAGGCCTCACCATAGCCAAGGAGCATCCCCTACGCTGCCTATGTTCCCTTTTTAGAAATTTTAGCGCGGCAGCGGGTTACTTTCTAGTGGGTGAGGGTATGAAGCCTGTATCTATTCACACGACATACTCCTTTTAGCCATGAAATTCTCTTTCAAATCTCTGCTCGTTTTAGCCGCTTTCGCTCCTTTCGCTCTTGCTTCTTGCTCCGAGAGCACTGAGAAAAGCGCCGAAGCTACTGCCGAAGGTGCTGCTACCGATGCTGCTAACAATGTTGAAAACGCTGGCGACGCCGTTGAAAACGCAACCGACAACGCTGCTGCTGACGTGAAAGCTGAAGTTGCTCCTGAGGCTGGCGATACTGCCGTTGTTCAGAACAAAGAAGCTGACAAGCTTGTAGAAGAAGTTCCTGCTAAGAAAGACTAGTTCTGCCTTTTAGCTCACAAAAAAGCCCCCAGACCCGGTCTGGGGGGCTTTTTTATTACTCATGCTATTTCTTTTTTCTGCGCCTGACCAGCGCCGGACAGTTCCATCAGCACGTCGTAGTAAGGTCGACCCAAGGCGCGAGCCTTGAGCCAGGCGTAGAAGCTCATGGCATGTAGGTCTTCCCGCTCGCTATCCAGGGGCACGGCATCCGCCATCTGGCTAACTCGCTCCAGAAAGCCAGGGTGACGGCAAGCAGTGGGGTCGTCCAGAATTTCGCGCACTAAATTTAGATAGCAAAGCACATATTGATATGGGCCGCCCTCGCCAAATCGTTCTCGGAAGCCCCGCTCAATGGCGCGCAGGCGGTTCAGGGCGAGGTCGGAGTTGCCGAGTTCGAGTTGCACCAGCATCTCGCCCATGTTTTTGTTGAACACCCATTCCACGCCCATTTTCTGCTCGCACCAATGATCGGAGCGACCAATGCCGATGAGCACCTGATTGGTTTTGGCAAACTGGTTTTCGGCGAAGTAGTGAAAGCCTAATCCTAGCCGCGCCGTGAGCTGGTCGGAAGCCGACAAGGCTACTTCGCGGCCCTCCAACAAGTTTTCCAGCAAGCTGATACTCTCGGCATTACGGCGCAGAAAGGAGTAGTTAGCAGCCAGCAGGAAGATGTATTTCGGATAAAAATCGGCCATGTAGCTGCGCGAGCCAGCGTAGAGCGCCGCCCGCAATTGCTCTAGGTAAGCCACCGACTCGGTGAAGCGGCGCGAGCGGTACAGGGCGTGCGCAATCATATAAAGCAGACCCAGTTGGTAGTAGCGGTGGGCGGGCCGAAAGCCGTGACGCTTTTCCATAAGCGTGTAGCAGCGGCGCACAAACGGCGCAAATGACACAAAGTCGCGGCGCACCAGCATGGAGCTGCGGGCAATGGACATGAGTCGGTACAGCAACGACGGGCTGCGCGCAAACGCTTCCTGCAAATCATACTCGCGTAGCACCTCGCGCATAATTCCATCGAATGCCTCGCCGGCTCGGCCCCGGCTGCGGGCTTGGCGCAGCCGCTCCCGAATGAGGCTATCGGCAATACCGGCGCGCTCCTCTTCGTCGGCCGCCTTTTTATTGTGGTTCCGCCGGCGAATGATGTCTGCCAGTTCATCGGCATACTCGCTGCTGGCCTGGGCAATCTGAAGATTATAAATAGTGTTTAGCAGTTCATACTGCTCGTTCTGGTGAGCCAGCTTTTCGGCTTTGCGCAGAATATTCCAGGCTAGGCGGGGTACGCCTACGTCAAAAAGGTACTGCGCCAGCGTGAGTTGACCGCGCACCGACGATGCCGCCGTGGGGTCGAGCTGACGCTGGCGCAGCAGCAAAAAATCGGTGAGGTGGCGCATCAGGCGCTTGCGCAAGGCATAGTAAGCTACTGCATTAGGCTCATCGGGATAGAGCTTGGCGAGTAGGTCCTCAGTTGAGTATGCTTTAGCATGCAGCAGCAGCTCGTAGAGGCGCGAGTCCATGCGACCATTCACTTTTTTGCGCTGGCGCTGCACGAAGCGGCCAAACTCTTTGCGGTCTTCGGGCGAGAAAGTGACCAGCGTCGTGCGTAAGTCATCCATAGAGGCAGATAGAAAAACTAAATATAGTGGTTGGGGGCTTTTTGTAAAGTCTAATTTTCTAACGTGTATAATTACTGTTAATCAGATTTTTATGACATAAAACAAGTGTTTCAAAAGTCTGATAATCGCAAAAATTGGTTCGTGTTTTCAGCTGGTAAGTAGGCACCTTCGGACAGGATTTCACTTCACCGCCTATTTATATGAAACGCTTTCTACTTTCTCTGTTGGTGCTGGCTATGACGGTCATTTCGGGGCAGGCCCAAGACCTACTGACTAAGCAAAATGGTGAGGAGCTTCAGGTCAAAGTTCTGGAGCTAACCCCTACCGAAGTGCGCTACAAGCGCACCGACAACCCCGACGGTCCGCTTATCACCGTGCGTCGCTCCGATGTATTCATGATTCGCTACGCCAACGGCACCAAAGAAGTACTGGGACCCAACCAAAATGCCCCCGGATTATTGCTGGCTCGCCCCCAGCGCCCGGCCCCGTAGTGCCCGGCGATGAAGCGTCGGCCTACGAGGAAGTGCATTTGAATGGCCCGCGTATTGGGTTTACCATCCTATCGCAAGGCGTGCTGGATAAAGCACGCGAGGGCAGTTATCTGCGCAATTTGAACCCTTTTATTACCCAATTTGGCTGGCAGTTTGAAACCCGCATCTTCCGGATGCCCAACGGCACGGCGGGCCTGCTGGAAATAGTGCCGTTGATAGGTGGCTTAGAGCAAGGCAAGTTTATTCCGAGTATCAATGCGTTGGTTGGTATCAGGGGGCCAAAAGGGTTTGAGTTTGGATTGGGCCCAAATCTGACACCGGTGAGCGCCAATGTAGCGCTGGCTATCGGCACCTCTTTTCGCTCAAATGGCATCAACTTCCCGGTGAACTTCGCGGTGGTACCCGGCAATGGAGGGGCCCGGTTTAGCTTGCTGGTCGGCTTTAATTCACGTCGGCGCTAAGCGCATGCTTCTTTCTACCTCACCACTTGATAACTACCAACATGCGCTGTTTTCTACTTAGCTGCGTTCTCTTTTGCGTCACAGTAAGCGTGCATGCCCAAGACACTATTCTCCGCACCAACGGCGACGAGGTGAAGGCTCGAGTGCTGGCTATCACGCCTACTCAAATAGCCTACGTACCCACCACCGAGCCCCCTATCACCGACACGCTACATCTGCTTGCAACCGAGGTATTTCTGATTCGCTATGCCAACGGTACTAAGGAAATTGTGACTGCCGCAACTACTACCCCTTCGTCTGGAGTGGAACGCACTCCGCAGCAAATGAATGACTTAGGAAGAGAAGATGCGCGAAGGTATTTTAAAGCCACAGGCGTTTTCTGGGGTACTGCCGGAGCTACGTTCTTAAGTACGCCAGCGTATGGGCTAGGCGGTATAGCGACGGGCGCCGCCATTGCTGCTACCCCACCCAAACGCCACAATATGATTGTACCTGATCAGGCATTACTGAATGACCCAAACTATGTGAGTGGGTATCAAAAGCAAGCCCAACGGCAGAAGCTAGGCAAAGCAGCCGGTGGCTTTGGCGTAGGAATAGCTGCGGGAGCGGTAGCAACCGTTGCCATTATAGCTGCCCTGTTTAACGCGTATTGATTTCAACACTTATCAACTTCTCTCATCTTATAGCGTGCTATTCATATGCGTCTTTTTCTACTCACGTACTTACTACTCTGCAGCGCATTGTGCGCGCAAGCCCAAGACACAATCCTGCGTCGCAATGGCGATGAAATAAAGGCGCACGTGCTGGCCATTACGCCTACCGAGATATCTTATGTCCCTAGCACTGAGCCACCAAGTTCGGACACGTTGTTTATGCCGGCTGCCGAGGTTTTCTTGATTCGGTATGCTAATGGCACTAAAGAGCTTATAAGCAAACCAGAGTCGGCGTCGGTGTTGGGGCGCACACCAGAAGAGATGACCACGCAGGGCCGTGAAGACGCCCGGAAGCATTTTAAAGCCCCAGGCGCTTTTTGGGGTACTTTCGGTGCCACTGCCGTAAGCATTCCGGTACTCGGCGGGCTTGGAGGTGTGGCTGCTGGAGCTGCTATTGCTGCTTCACCACCCAACGACAAGAATCTTATCGTGCCAGACAAGACTCTGCTGAATGACCCAAACTATGCACGTGGCTACGAGAAGCAAGCGCAACGAAAAAAGCTGGGTAATGCAGCAGCTGGCTTTGGAGTTGGGCTAATAAGCGGGGCGGCCATATGGATTACCATTGCGCTGGCCAATACCACCCATTTCTAATGGCCTAAGCTCAACTTTACAGCGCAGTAGGCGTAAGCTAGATGGTAAGTAGTTCATTTCCACCCTTAAGCCCTACGACAATGGATATTGACAAAAGCACCGAATGGCGTGCCCGCGGCAACTGGAATGAAGTAAAAGGTAAGTTTCGGCAGGAGCACGCCAACCTCACCGACGATGATATGGAGTATCAGGAAGGCAAGCAAGATGAATGGCTGGGCGAGCTGCAGCAGAAAGCGGGCAAGACAGCCGACGAAATAAAATCTTGGTTTAGCCGTAATTTTTAACCCCCACGGTTGACCTTTAATAACAAAAGCTCCGTACCAGCTGTAGCTAGCTAGTGCGGAGCTTTTGTTATTCTCCGCAGCTACGCAGTGCTTTCATTTTGACTGTAAGGCTTTTAGCCGCCAGTTTTCTCTAGTCTTCCGCGTATGAATATTGCCCCGGAAGAGTTGCACACCTTGGGAAACCTCGACCTGCTGACCCTTCCAAAGACCGCTTTTCTTTGCTCCCGCAACTATCCCGGCTACATTGAGCATCCCACTTGTCTGTGGGCTGTGGAGCAACGAACGAACAGTCATTGTGTACTGTCCGGCTTTCACTCCTTGCTGGAGCAAACTGTATTTCGCTATCTGCTGCAAGGTGAGCAGCAACCCATCGTGTATGCCCTCGGCCGAGGTATGCGGACGAATATGGGGCTGGAATATGAAGCAGAGCTAGCGGCAGACCGGCTGCTGTTTCTCACTCCCTTCGAAGAAGAACTGACTACTATAACTCAGGAAACCGCTGACATCCGCAATTTGCTGATTGCAGAATTGGCCGATCAATTCTTTATTCCGTACATGGCAGCGGGGGGCAATTTGGAGCGCTTATTTCTTAGCGGCGCCCTGGATGGCAAGCCAATCTTCACCCTCGACTTAGCCGAAAACGAACCCCTGTTTCGTGCCGGAGCCGAGTTGTACCAACCTGAAGGTTTGCTGGGAGGGCCCACGATATACTCGATGAGTGCTTAGGGTTGCCCGTTTCCACCTGGTTCTTTCTTTCCGCTCTTTTTCTACTTTCCAGCTATGTCAACTTCCTCACTCACTTCTTCTCTACCTCACTCCCCTCGTCGGGCATCAAAGCATTGGCCCGATTTGGCTTTGCAGCCAAAGGCGTCGTGTATATTGTGTTGGGTACCCTTGCGGTAATGGCCGCTACGGGTACGCAGGGGGGCAAAACAGCTGATAAGGAGCAGGCCCTGCAAACCATTCAGGATCTGCCCTTTGGTCGGTTTCTCCTAGGCTTGGTTGCTTTCGGCTTGCTAGGCTACGTTATCTGGCGCTTAGTGCAGGCCTTTCGCGATACGGAAGATAAGGGCTCCGACGCCAAGGGTCTGGCTCGCAGATTAGGCTATGCAGGCAGTGGATTGCTTTATACCGGTATTGCCTATACGGCGGGCCGGGCTGCATTCAGCGGCGGGGCCGCCGACAATGGTGGAGGCAGCACCCAACAGTCGATAGTGGCAAAAATATTGGACCAGCCGTATGGTCAGTGGCTGGTCGGCGCCGTTGCGCTAGGTGTTATTGGGGCAGGCCTGTACCAGATTTACCGGGCCTACTCGGGCAAGTTTGCCAAGCATGTGAATAGCAGCAGCCTTCCCGCCGACCAACAGAAGATCGTATTTCGCACGGGCCAGATTGGCTACACGGCTCGGGGTATTGTAATGGCAATTATCGGCTATTTCCTCCTGCAGGCCGCCATGCAGTCTAACTCAGGCAAAGCTCAGGGTACTGAAGGCGCCTTCGACTTGCTGGCCAGCATGGGCCCCGTTGTACTCGCCATTGTCGCCTTGGGTCTGATGGCCTATGGTGTGTATATGCTGGTGCAGGCTAAATACCCCGTGCTGCGCGGCGTATAACTCATCCCTGTAAGCGCTTTTCTGATTATCAATCTGCCATAAAAAGGCCCTTCTCCCATTGAAGCATGTTATTGAATGGGAGAAGGGCCTTTTTATGGCAGATTGATAATGACTTTTCTAGTCGGCCACGTAATCAGCCAGATACGCGTAGCGTTCCGTCAATTTGCCCCCCGCCGCGATGGTAGCCCGCTCGATAATCGGCTCGGGTTTGTCGCTCACTAAATACGGAAACACATTGTCTAGCAGCTGCCGGCCGAAGTCGCGGCTGGCGTTGCGGGGTAGCTCGCAGGGAAGGTTATCCACGGCCATCACCGTGATATTGGTAGGACTGGAGTAGGGCGACTCCAACTCGCCGGTCTGCGGATTGTAGTCAAAGGCCGGATCCTGAATGCTGGTGCTCCGCTTGGTAGTAGGAACGGAGCCATTCACGTCGCAAGTGATATCGGCGATGGTATTGATGCGAAAATCTGGTCGTTGCGTGTCCGCTTCGCTGAACAGCTTAGGCGCCGCTGGGTGCCAGTAGGCACAGGCTAGCAGCAAATCAGTAACATGCAGAAAAGCCCCAAACGTAGATTCGTACTCCTGCGGATTGCGGTGAAAATCGGGCGTATCCCACACGCGGCCGTCGCGGCGGCGGTTGTAGTCGCTGCTTCTAAGCTGGGTATACACGGGCTCGTGGAAATCCAGGTACAGATAATCGTAAACACTCACCCGTCGGATCCCCATTTTGTCGAGCACCTCCACCGCGCCCTGCGCCACCCGCCCCGACCCCGTCACGGCCATCTTGATGGGGGGCAATTTTTTGACTTTGAAGAACTCCTCCTGCATATCCTCCATGTCGATGCATTGGTAGGCCGGTTTCAGTTCATACAAGTTGTGCTTGCGCCCATACGTCAGCAGTCCGTTATAAGCGCCCACAATACCGGCCCAGCGCCCAAAAGCCACGATTCGCTCACCTTGCTCATTGGTCAGTAACTCATAGTCAATCAGCGTGATATTCTTCTTTAAGACCTGCTGCAACAGCTCCCGGTTGGCCGGCTGCTTCTTCACGGTGTGCGAGAAAAACATATAGGTTTTGTTCGGAATGAGCTTGTCGGGTGGCACCTCTTTCACCCCTAGCAGTATGTCGCAGTCCGACACTTCCGGGCGAACTTCAATACCTAAGTCGCGGTACTCCTGGTCTTTAAAGCTGCGCACGGAGGATTCTTGCACCACAATGCGTAGGCCGGGAAATAGCGTTTCGGCCTCCACGCATTTTTTGGGGGTGAGCGTCACGCGCAGGTCGGGGAGCGTTTTTCCTTCGCGAATGATACCAATGGTTAAGGGGCGCATTTGAGAAAACGGATTGGGTGGGTTGGGGGGCAAATCTGGTTAAATATTTTGGCGTATAGGCGCTACCACCGCCATCAGCCTAATAATCCTATCGTCCGGAGAGGTTTTCGCCTTACCTTTGTTAAAGGTTCGGCTGCCTGTGCAGCCACATCTTCTCGTCACCTCTATCTTCTCTTTATGTTGCTGAAAACCAAGCCCGCTGATGTGTTTGTGGACCGTCACAACGGCCCCGACGAAGTTGCTGTAGCCCAAATGCTGCGCACCATTGGCGTGGAATCCCTCGATCAGCTTATCGACGAAACCGTGCCGGCGGCCATCCGCCTCCCGCGGCCTCTGAACTTGCCGGCCGCCCTCACCGAGCGGGCTTTTCTGGCGAAGTTTAAGCAGATAGCTGGTCAGAATAAAATCTATAAAAACTACATCGGCCTGGGCTACCACGATACCCAGCTGCCCCCGTTATCCAGCGCAATATTCTCGAAAACCCCGGCTGGTACACCGCCTATACGCCCTACCAAGCGGAAATTGCCCAAGGTCGTTTAGAAGCTTTGCTCAATTATCAGACGATGATAATTGACCTCACCGGCCTCGAAATTGCCAACGCCAGCTTGCTCGACGAAGGCACGGCTGCCGCCGAGGCCATGAACATGTTTCATAGCCAGACCAAGAAAAAGAACACCACGAAGTTCTTCGTCTCGGAGCTGGTATTACCTCAGACCATCGATGTATTGCGTACCCGCGCTACGCCGCTCAACATTGAGTTGGTAATTGGTGACCACCGTACCGCCGATCTTTCCGATGAGGCGCTGTTTGGCGCTATGCTTCAGTACCCAGCCGCCGACGGCCAGGTATTCGACTACACCGATTTCATCACCCAAGCCCACGCCAGCGGCCTCTTCGTAACCGTAGCAGCCGATCTGATGGCGCTGACGCTGCTGAAGTCGCCCGGCGAAATGGGCGCCGATGTGTGCGTGGGTAACTCCCAGCGCTTCGGTGTACCGATGGGCTACGGCGGCCCGCACGCTGGTTTCTTCGCTACCAAAGACCAGTTTAAGCGCGTTATTCCGGGTCGCCTGATCGGTCAAAGCATCGACGCGGCCGGCAACAAAGCGCTGCGCATGGCGCTGCAAACTCGCGAGCAGCACATTCGCCGTGAGAAAGCCACGAGTAACATCTGCACGGCGCAGGTACTGCTGTCGGTATTGGCTGGTATGTACGCTGTATATCACGGGCCGGAGCGCATTCGTCAGTTTGCCACGAACATTCACGCCTTAACCCAAACATTGGAGAAAGCGCTGACAGCTTTGGGCGTGGAGCAAAGCAATGAGTTCTACTTTGATGCGCTCAACCTGCGTTTGGAAAGCAAGGAACTACAGCAAGCCGTGAAGCGCGAAGCTGAAGCCGCTGGCCTGAACTTCCGCTACTTCGATGAAGTACGCGTAGGTATTTCGCTGCACCAAAACACCGAAGCGTCAGACGTAGCCGATATCGTAAGCGTATTCGCTAAAGTGCTGGGCAAAGAAGCCGGCGCAGTTGAAATGCCTGCCGACGTAGAGCTGACTTGGCCCGAAGGTTTGGTGCGCACCAGCGACTACCTCACTCACCCCATCTTCAACACGCACCACTCCGAGCACGAGATGCTGCGCTACATGAAGCAGCTTGAGAACAAGGATTTGAGCCTAGCTCACTCCATGATTCCGCTGGGTTCGTGCACCATGAAGCTCAACGCTACCGCTGAAATGATTCCGGTGACGTGGCCCGAAATCGGTAGCCTTCACCCTTTTGCTCCCCGCGAGCAAGCGCAAGGCTACAAGCAGATTTTCGAAGAGCTAGAAGCGTGGCTGTGCGAGGTAACTGGCTTTGCCGCCGTTAGCTTGCAGCCTAACTCCGGCGCACAGGGCGAGTACGCTGGCCTGCTGGTTATTCGCGCTTACCACGAAGGTCGGGGCGAAGGCCACCGCAACATTGCGTTGATTCCGGCTTCGGCCCACGGCACCAACCCCGCTTCGGCCGTAATGGCTGGCATGCAGGTAGTGGTGGTAAAAAGCGACGACCATGGCAGCATCGATGTAGCTGACTTGAAGCAGAAAGCGGAGCAGCACGCTGCCAATCTTTCCTGCCTGATGGTGACCTACCCGAGTACGCACGGCGTGTATGAGGAAACCATCATCGACATCTGCCGCACTATTCATCAGCACGGTGGCCGTGTGTACATGGACGGCGCCAACATGAACGCCCAAGTAGGCCTCACGTCGCCTGCCACCATTGGCGCCGATGTATGCCACCTCAACTTACACAAGACCTTCTGCATTCCTCACGGTGGCGGTGGTCCTGGCGTGGGTCCGATTGGCGTAGTTGCTGATCTGGCGCCTTACCTGCCCGGTCACGTGGTGATAGAAGTTGGCCACGAGAAAGCTACGGGCGCCGTTTCTTCTGCTCCGTGGGGCTCAGCCAGCATTCTGCCTATTTCCTATGCTTACATCTCTATGATGGGCGGTGAAGGGTTGACGCAGGCTACGCGCATCGCTATTCTGAACGCCAACTATATCAAGGCTCGCCTGGAAGAGCACTACCCAGTGCTGTACGTGGGGGAGAAAGGCCGTTGCGCCCACGAGATGATTCTGGAGTGCCGCCACTTCAAGAAGGCTGGTATTGAGGTAGAAGACATTGCCAAGCGCTTGATGGACTATGGCTACCACGCGCCTACCGTGTCGTTCCCCGTGGCTGGCACGCTGATGGTGGAGCCCACCGAAAGCGAAAGCAAAGAGGAGCTCGACCGCTTCTGCGACGCCATGATTAAGATTCGTCATGAGATTCGGGCAGTGGAAGAAGGTCGCGCTGATGCCAAGGACAACCTGCTCAAGCACGCACCGCACACCGCCGCTACCATCATGGCCAATGAGTGGACGCGCCCTTACACCCGCGAGCAGGCGGCTTACCCTATCGAGTATGTACGCGCCGCCAAGTTCTGGCCTGCCGTCAGCCGCATCGACTCCGCGTTTGGCGACCGGAATCTTATCTGCGCCTGCACGCCCATTGAGGAGTATGTAGATGCTGAGGAGAAGTTGGTTGAAACCGACCGTGGTCCTTCGTACTAAGCAGTCTCATAATTAAAGAAAAAGCCCCCCACGCTCGGCGTGGGGGCTTTTTTGTGACTAGTTGGCTACTTGCTAGCGCTGGGAAAAGCAGGTACGGTAGAGGTAGCCATTGAGCACCTTCCCATTCTCCGTCACGCGGGCCCGGACAAAGTATGCGTCAACCGTGTCGAGCACTTGTACTTGGGTGTTTACGCCGAGATTGGTGAGCTGAGTGGATTCTTTGGTCATGCCATCGTAGAGAATGCATTCCACGACCGTGTTATGAGCTACTGGTTTTTTGTTGCTCCGCGAAGAGCTAAAGGAATCGTCGCGGACGGCGCTGCAGGAAGCAAGTAAAGCGAGGCCAAACAGGCAAGGGTAGAGTTTGTGCATAGGTCAGGTTTAAGTTTGGGAAGATATAGAAATTTCAAGTTGATCAAGGTTTTTTCCCTGAAAAAATTTGCTTTTACTCATTTTGCAGACCTCCATATTTGGAACATTGCCCCCCACCGCGGCGTTGTATAGCCAGAGTTAAGCACGTACTTTGAGGGGCTCACTTTACGTTAGTCCCGCAGTGCGCGTAGCTCTTTCACTCAACTCTTCGCCAACGTATATGAACGCATTCACAAGTTTATTCCGCCGTCCGGTTACTTTGGTAGCCGTAGGCTTATCACTGTTATTGGGCGCTACCAGTTGCTCTTCTGCTCGGGTAGGCGTCACTTCCGACTACGACCACTCAGTTAATTTCCGCACCTTCAAAACGTGGTCGTGGTATCCGCAGCAAACCGCTGATGCTGAGGGCGGTCCGGCCCGTGGCTACGAGTCCTTCCTCGACAAGCGTATGCGGGCCGCGGTAGAAACCGAAATGAAGAAAAAAGGCCTTACCTACGCCGAGCAAAGCCCCGATTTGTACGTTGCTTACAACGCCAAAGTAGAGGATAAGCAACAGGTTTCGCCTTATTATGGTGGCTATGGCTATCCTTACTATGGCTATGGCATGTACGGCCGCGGTCCATATTCGCCTGTAACTCAGTACAAAGCTGGCACCGTCATCATCGACCTTGTAGATGCTAAGCGCAAGGAATTGGCGTGGCGCGGCCAGGGCCAAGCGCAGATAGATAAGAACACCATCTCTGAGGAGGAAGTGTACCGCATTGTGGGGGGCATTTTAGAGAATTATCCTCCCCAGGAAGGGACCAATTCTAACGCCCGTCGTTAATTTCCCTCTTTATTCTTTATAAAAAAGCCCCCCAGTATACTACTGGGGGGCTTTTTGCTTTTATATAATGGGCAAATTTTCAGCGTTGGCAGGTGGGCTGTAAGCAAGGCGCTTTTTAGGATCGGGGCCGAAGCGGTTAGGTCCGGCTGTGCCGTCTACCAGCGGGATTCCAGCCCCAAACAGATTTCCTATTATTGGTACTACCAGCAGCCACCACCATCCTATCAGGTTGGTATCATGCAGGCGTTTGACAGTCTGGACAACAACCAAGGCCGTAGTTACAACAAGCAGAAATACCAGCGCCAACATCGCATAATCTTTCTTATCCGATTGGTGATATACCCACCAATCAAGGCCGGCGTAAGTCAGCAGGAATCCAGTGTAGAGGGCAGCGACTCTGCCCCAGAAAGCCCGACGGCGCAGCCGTCCACGAAACATAAAAAATTCCTTCAAGCTGCAGTACTGGATTGATTTATAAGATTCTTAACATTCAAAACTATTAAATATATCTCGGCTACAAAATGGGGATAAAGTAAAGGACTCGTCTCCATTTCTGATAGACGAGTCCTTTACTTTGATGCTGCTCAGGTAAACTTAAATCGGCACGTTTACATGGCGTTCTGCGTGGTAGCTGCTGCGCACCAGCGGCCCCGACTCGACATACTTTAGGCCACGCGCAAGACCTTCCTCGCGGTAGTGAGCAAACAGATCGGGGTGAATAAACTCGGCCACTTCTAAGTGGCGCTTTGTAGGCTGGAGGTACTGGCCCAGGGTCAGGATGTCGAGACCATTGGCGGCGAGGTCGTCCATGGCCTTATACATCTCCTCCTTCTTTTCGCCCAAACCCAGCATAATGCCCGATTTCGTGCGCTTACCAGCGGCCTTGGTCCGACGAATCTGCTCCAGTGAGCGGTCGTATTTGGCCTGCGGGCGCACCAAACGGTACAAGCTGCCCACAGTTTCGACATTGTGTGATACTACCTCCTGACCGCCAGCAATCATGGTATCCAATGCTTCCCAGTTGGCTTTCACGTCCGGAATCAACGTTTCGATGGTGGTAGTAGGCGACAGCTGCTTTATGCGCACCACCGTTTCCAGCCAAATGCTGGCTCCACGGTCTTTCAGCTCATCGCGGTTCACGGAGGTGATTACGGCATGCTTCACGCCCATCAGTTGAATGGCTTCGGCTACGCGACGGGGCTCGTCGGTGTCATATTCATTGGGGCGACCGGTGGCCACGGCGCAGAACGAGCAAGAGCGTGTGCACACATTGCCCAGAATCATAAAGGTGGCCGTACCAGCGCCCCAGCACTCGCCCATATTGGGGCAATTGCCGCTTTCGCAAATGGTATGCAGCTTATGCTCATCTACAAGCCGACGAACTTTAGCATACTCGGGGCCGACGGGGAGTTTTACGCGCAGCCAGTCAGGCTTGCGTGGCCGGGCCGGGGCCGCCGGCTCGGGCTGAATAATAGGTAAGGTCAGCAACAGTTCGTCCATACTACAAAGGTAAGAGTCAGGCAGGAGTTAGCCGCATGTTGGGCTCAGCCCGCGCAGCTGACGCTATAACAAACGAGAAGGGAATAAAGATGCCCTGCAACGGACCACCGCGGTGGTTGCCGCTACAGGGCAGGTATACTGGGGGCTTTTACACCCAATTCTAGCCGCGAGTCCCCAGATAGATAGTGAGGTACACAGATGGGAAGAAGGTTTCGTTGAGCTTCGCGTCGGAGATGCCTGTAGCGCGCAGGATAGTAGGGCGGCTGGGGAAATACTCAAACAAAAATCCGGTTTCGATACCCGCCACGGCGTCGCGGTAGCGGCCATACTCAAAGCTGAGGGCGCCGCGCAAGTGAACACCGGCAGATGGCTTCACGTTGTTGGCGCCACTGAATAGTGGGGCTCTGTCTACAATGAACTGGGACTCACCGTGTATGGCCGGGTCAAACTGCTCGGTCCGAATGTCCTCGGCCCCAGCGGGCCGGCCGCCAACGCGCTCGGTGTAGTCGTAGTAAATATTGTACGGCATCAGCAAAGCCACCGATGGGCCGCCCCCAACCAGCGCATTTACCTGCACACCCGACTCCGGTGCTTTACGAAAGATAACGCGCTGAGCACCAAAGGATGGCCGCAGCACGAACATGTAGTTCGACTTGTTCAGCACATAAGTTCCGCCCGTAAACTGGTTGCCGACGCGCTGCTCTTTGGGGTGCTTTACCTCTACGCCCTCAATACTCCAGAAGCGCGACCATTTGTCGTTCAGCACGCGGGTAGAGCGCACGTTAACGCCCCCAATCAGGCCGCCTCTGGTGTTAAAGTTTACACCATACGTAAACTCCTTCCGATAGGAAGGCGTCTCGTTGGGGGTGGCATCCTGGGCCTGGGCAGCCGATCCAGCTCCCAACAGCAGCAGGGCAATGCCGAAAAAAAACAGAGGTCGTATGGGTAGCAACACAGCTATACAACTGAGAAATTCAAACGAAATTGGCCTCCTGACAGCGGCCCCACCGAAAGTACGTAAATTTGCGCTCAAAGTATTGCACTCTTTCTTACTATCTGACTATGAGCACCGCCACCGCCCGCTATACGGGTCAATTACGCACCGAAGCCACGCACAGTGCTTCCAGCAACGTTATTTTCACTGATGCTCCCCTAGATAACCACGGTCGGGGCGAGGGGTTTTCACCCACCGATTTGGTAAGCACGGCGCTTGGCAGCTGCATGATGACCATCATGGGAATTGTGGCTGACCGCAGCGGCCTCGACCTCACTTCCACAACCTTCTCCGTAACCAAGCACATGGCGAGCGAGCCCCGCCGTATAGCTCAGATCGATGTTCATTTTCAGATGCCCGCTACGCTTTCGGCGAAAGACCGTGCAGTGCTCGAAAACGCAGCGCGTACTTGCCCCGTGGCGCTCAGTCTGAACCCGGAAATTCGCCAGCAGGTTCACTTCTCTTACGAGTAGAAAAGCCCCCCAAAACAGTGCAGCCCGGCCGAAGCAATGCTTCGGCCGGGCTGCACTGTGTTACTAGGTTCGTAAACTTAGGCGCTGAGTAGGCTTTTCACCTCGCTGAGGCGAATACCCATGTGGGATGCATTGTAGCTACACTCGCCATCCTGAATAAGCAGGAGTTGAGGAGACTCGTGGCGTACACCAAACGTTTCGGCGATGGCGCCGGAAATGGGGCGAAAGCGCAACAAGTCCAAGTAATAAATTTTAGCATCACCCAGGCCAGCATCGGCCCATTGACGCTCTAGCTTGCTTTTCGCTGCCGCGCTGATAGAGCAGGTAGTACTGTGCTTGAAAATGAGAACTGGCTGCTCGTGCGACTCGCGGGCAATGTCAGTCAGTTGGTCTGCTTGGGTGAGCTGTTGCCAAGGAATCATAATTCGGAGGAAGGTTGAATGAGTTTTTTCTTCTTTCCTAGACGCAGATTCACGCGGGATGGTTCGCTTACTTTCGCCGTACCGGTATGATCGAATTGCAATCGGCCCCGGCCATCCTGCGGAAGTGCCCGGGGCTGACTGCGGTGCAAGTCGTCCCGATTCACGGCCAGATGCGACTCTTTATACTCGGACTTATACTTGCGGGCTTCACGTAAAGCTTTGCGATTCTCGGCCCGCAACCGCGCCGGGCTGGTATCAGCGGTTTGGGCTGAAGCGGTAGAGATGGAGCAGCTAAGCGCAAATCCGACGAGTAACAGGATAGCAAAACGCATGGGAGTAACGAGTAGTAGGGTATGAACTCGATAAATTTGCCCCCCGGACATCCTAATACTGAGGGCTTTTCAATAGTATTTGACTATACGTAAAGTTGCGCTGGTCAGGCAATTCACAGCTAACTTACTGGAATGGCAGCGGCCGCCCAAAGAGCATTCGCTGCCCTACTTTACGCTTGATGCGGCGGCGCTCGTACTTCTTCTTTTTCAACAAGCCATTTTTATCATAGCTGTTGCGTTGGCCTTTAAGCGCCGTAACTGGCGCTACGCCACCATTGTCGCCCGTACTGGTAGTGGCTTTGGGCTGGGGTGGTGCTGTTGGACTCGGCAGGCGGTAGGGCCGGCAGGCAGTAGCAAAAGTCAGAGCGACAAGCACAAACAGCCAGCGGCAGCTAGGGGTAAACATGGCTAAATACGTAAGAATACTCGCTATCATCCGGCCGTAGCAACCAGCCTCGGCCAAACTTCGACCATCTCTCCTCAATTATTAATCCAACGCAAAAAGCTTAGGCAGCTTGCGTGAAGCTGAGGCCGTCAACCGAATGTTAGCGGCCTCAGCTTCACGAATTCGCTAGTAAGCGAGCAGCTTTTCTACCCTCTCGCGCAAACGTTGTTGCGGAAGGAAAGCCTGCTCCAGTGGCGGCGAGAATGGAATGGCTGTATCAAGAGAAGCGACGCGCTGCACAGGGCCGTCGAGGTGTTCAAAGCAATGCTCGGCAATCCAGGCCGCAATTTCGCCCCCCAGACCACCCGTGAGGGTATCTTCGTGGAGTATCAGCACCCGGCCAGTTTTTTCCACCGTCTGGCGCACGGCTTCTTCATCCCAAGGCAACAGCGTGCGTAGGTCCAAGATGTCGGCATCAAGGTCCATTTCTTCGGCGAGTCGAGTAGCCCAATGCACCCCCAAACCGTAGGTGATGATGCTGAGCGTATCACCTTCGCGCACCACCTTAGCTTTGCCAATAGGCACCGTGTAATACTCATCCGGCACTGGCCCACTTACCGAACGGTAGAGCAGTTTGTGCTCGAAGTACATAATAGGGTTTGGGTCTTCAATGGCAGCGTTCAGCAGGCCCTTAGCATCGTAAGGGTTGCTGGGAAAAACAACTTTCAGGCCCGGCGTGTGCACAAACCAAGCTTCATTGCTTTGGGAGTGAAACGGTCCCGCTGCTGAACCAGCGCCGGTGGGCATGCGCACCACTACATCGGCGTTTTGACCCCAGCGGTAATGGCTTTTGGCCAGGTTATTCACAATTTGGTTGAAGCCACAGGTCACAAAATCAGCGAACTGCATTTCCACCATGGCTTTCTTCTTTTTGATAGATAGTCCGAGGCCCGCGCCCAAAATGGCTGACTCGCACAGCGGTGTATTGCGCACCCGCTCTTTGCCAAACTGCGCCACAAAGCCATCCGTTATTTTAAACACGCCGCCGTAGTCGGCAATATCTTGGCCCATGAGCACCAACTCGGGGAAGCGCTCCATGCTCTGGCGCAGGGCGTCGCTGATAGCGTCCACGTAACGTTTGTCGGTCTGGGGGGCATTTTCGGCGGGTTCGTGGGCAGGCGCTTCGAAGGGACGGTACATATCGGCTATTTCATCCGCTATGTTGGCTGTTGGCATGGGCACGGCGTCGGCCACGCGCAGCCCTTCCTCTATTTCCCGCTTAATGGTTTCGCGGAAGCGCATCTTGGCTTCTTCATCCAAAATACCTTCACGCAACAACCACTGCTCATAGGTAGTCACGGGGTCTTTCTTGGTCCACTCTTCAAACAGCTCCTGGGGGACATATTTGGTCCCCGAAGCTTCCTCGTGCCCGCGCATACGGAAGGTCAGCGCCTCTACCAGCACGGGCCGGGGGTTCTGACGCATATCCTCAGCGAGGCGGCGCACGGTGTCGTACACGGCCAGCACGTTGTTGCCATCTACCTGTACCGCTTCCATGCCGTATGCCGGGCCTTTGTCCACGAATGAGCCGAACCGAAATTGCTCCCGACTAGGCGTACTGAGGCCATAGCCGTTGTTTTCAATCATAAAAATGACGGGCAACTGCCACACTGCCGCTACGTTCAGCGCCTCATGGAAGTCGCCCTCCGATGCTCCACCGTCGCCGCTGTACACTAACGTTACTTTCGGGTTTTTATCGAGCAAATCGGCCAGCGCAATACCGTCGGCCACGGCTAACTGGGGACCTAAGTGGCTGATCATGCCCACAATGTGGTGCTCGTTGGTACCGAAGTGAAAGCTACGGTCGCGACCTTTCGTGAAGCCGGTGGTCTTGCCTTGCCACTGCGCAAACAACTGATCCAGCGGTACATTGCGGCCCGTAAATACGCCCAGATTGCGGTGCAGGGGCAGAATATACTCGTCGGCTTCCAGCGCTAGTGTGCTACCCACCGAAATGGCCTCCTGCCCGATACCCGAAAACCACTTGCTCACTTTGCCCTGACGCAGCAGGATGAGCATTTTTTCTTCAATAAGGCGGGGCTTCAACAGGCCTTGGTATAAGTGCAATAGTACTTCTTGAGTATACTCTTTCCGGTCGAACTGAAGGGCGGGGATAGCTACTGACATGAGAAGAATGGGAGGGAATGATAGGGGTTCAAAAGTACGGGTTTGGGCAGAAGAGCACGCTATCCTGCTCTTGCTCTCTCCTATCTTTGTCCGGAGTTCACCCCTTTTGAGTTGAAACGGTGATGCAATAAGGCCAAGTAAGCAGGTTATCCTGCCATACTGGAGCTTGCAGGGCCCGCCACTGTCTTTAAAGTCCATAAAATTTTCAACTACCGGTTTTTCACCAACTTTCCAGTTCAACCCTACCACTGGATTAGCTATTCGCTTTTTGCCACGCTCTCGCTCCGCTCCCACCCTTACGCAGCATCTGGTTCGGCTCCTGCTGGTGCTAGCCGTTTCCGCTTTACCCTTGTTTTGGCTGCTGGGCAGCTTACCCGCCCAACAGTGGGATGAGTCGCGCACCGGTCTCAATGCCCTTGAGATGCTGCGGAGCAACAACTGGCTGGTGCTCACTCACCGCGGCGAGCCCGACCTCTGGAACAGCAAACCACCCTTGGCTCCGTGGCTCATGGCGCTCAGCTTTAAGCTATTAGGACCCACAGAAGTAGCTCTGCGCTTGCCCTCGGCGCTAGCAGCGCTGGCCACAGTACTGGTGGTATATTTTGCTGGCAGCCGATGGCTGGGGAGCTGGCGGGCGGGCCTATTGGCCGCCCTGATTCTGTTGACAACGCAGGGCTACGTGACCTTACACGTTTCGCGTACCGGCGACTTTGATGCCCTACTCACCCTGTGGACTACGCTGGGCACACTCAGCTGGCTGGCCTATCTGGCTACGGGCCGTACCCGCCATGCTTGGGGAACAGGTGCGGCCTTTGCGTTGGCAGTCTTGACGAAAGGCATTGCGGGGCTGCTGTTTGGGCCCGGTATCATTCTAGCAACCTTATTGACAGGGCAGCTGCGCCGATTACGCAAATTTTCTCCTTCGGGGGCTTTTTTGCTGATTTTAGGTACTGGAATTACCTGGTATGCCGTGCGTGAGTTGATTGCGCCCGGCTATCTGGCTGGCGTGTGGCAGTATGAGGTAGGCGGGCCAGCTGGGGAGGCACTGGAAGGTCACGGCCATCCGGTTTACTGGTACTTAAGCAAGCTGGCCGAAACGAAGTTTCAGGCGTGGCTGGTGGCAGCCCTGATAGGCATGGGGCTGGGCTGGTGGATGCCGCGCCGCAGTCGGGGCTGGTGGCTAAGTCGGGTACTAGGTAGTGTCGCAGTTGCGTTTCTGTTGGTTATATCGGCAGTCCAAACCCAGCTTCTGTGGTACGATGCGCCCATTTATCCATTGCTGGCTCTGCTGGCCGCTGGTGGCTTGGTATGGACAGGGCGTGCCGTGGCGGCTCATTACCACCGTTATCCTTCGCCCACCGCTCGGTTAGCGGCGGTGTTGCTGATAGCAGCCCTACCCTACGGCGTTCAGCTATTGCTCATCCGTCGCTCTACCGATGTGGCTCTGCGTAACTCGTCCTTACTATACGGTCGTCATTTGCGGGCACAGGCCAAGCAGCTTCCTCACCTGCGTGAGTACATGTTGGGCGACAACGGTATTTTTAATGACAGCCCCGAATTTTATATGGCCGCCGTCACGACGCAATATGGCCACCGCATCACGCGGGTGGGGCCTTGGCAGGTCGGTTGGGCCACTCCTCCCCGCATTGTAGTTGCTTGCGGAGCCAAAGCTTGGCGGCCATGGCAACAGTACTACCAAACCCGCGTTCTATTCCGCACCGACTCCTGCGTAACGTTCCGGCTGGAGGCGCGCCGCTGACAGCCGCCCGAACCGAATAGCCTAACTGACGGTTTGCTATTAACCCACCTCTTCGACTCTACCTTAGGTTTTGATGATACACTTCCAAGAATTTACCCTCGCCAACGGCCTGCGTTGCATCGTACACGAAGACCATTCTACGCCGATGGCCGTGCTGAACGTGCTCTATAATGTAGGCTCGCGCGATGAAGACCCGAGTCATACTGGTTTTGCCCACTTGTTTGAACACCTGATGTTCTCGGGGTCGGTGAATATTCCGAGCTACGATGAGCCATTGCAGCGCGTGGGGGCGAAAACAACGCCTTTACCTCCCCCGACATTACTAATTATTACCTCACGTTGCCCGCTGCCAATATCGAAACCGGCTTCTGGCTCGAATCGGACCGGATGCTCGGGCTGGCCTTCTCTGATAATGGCCTGGAAGTGCAGCGCAAAGTGGTAGTGGAGGAGTTCAAGCAGAACTATCTGAATCAGCCCTACGGCGACGTGTGGATGCGCTTGCGGCCACTGGCTTATCAGCACCACCCCTACAACTGGTCGACTATCGGCAAGGAAATCAGCCACATCGAGAATGCGGTGATGGATGATGTCCGAAACTTTTTTGCCAAGCATTATGCCCCCCAAAACGCTATTCTGGTAGTTGCGGGCGCCGTATCGTTGACCGAAGCCCAGCGTCTGGCTGAAAAGTGGTTTGGCCCTATTCCCGGTGGTCCGCGCTACGAGCGTCAGCTGCCCGTTGAGCCCCGACAAACAGAAGCCCGCTTTCTTGAAATCACGGCCGATGTGCCTGTAAGTGCATTCTACAAAGTGTACCACATGCCCGGTCGCGCCGATGAGGCCTACACCGCTGCTGATCTGCTTTCGGACGTATTGGGCCGGGGCAAATCATCGCGCCTTTATCAGCGGCTTGTGAAGGATCAGCAATTATTCAACGGCATTTCCGCTTCCTGCACGGGATCCTTGGAGCCTGGTCTGCTTGTTATCAGCGGCAAGCTCAACACCGGCGTAAGCCTAGAAGAGGCAGATGCCGCCGTAGAAACCGTAGTAGCCGAGTTGCGCGCTACGCCCGTAACCGCTGAGGAGCTGGAAAAAGTTAAGAATCAGGCTGAAGCCAGCATTGTATTCAGCGAAATTGAGCTTCTCAACCGCGCGATGAACTTGGCTTACAGTAAGCTTATGGGTGATGCCAACTTGGTAAACGAGGAAAGCGCCCGTATTCAGGCCGTTACGCCCGAGCACGTGCTGGCAGCCGCTCAAGAAATTCTGCGGCCCGAAAACAGCAGCACCTTGTATTATCGGGCCCAGCCTAAAGCAGTTGAGGAACTAGTGGTTGCTGAATAGAGCCAACTAATAAGTGCTTGATCAAAATTATTTCACACAAAAAAGCCCCCCAACACAAGTTGTTGGGGGCTTTTTTGCAAGTCGTTGCTAGCTCTTACCAGTCACTTCCAGCGGGAGCTGGCTTGGCCGGAGCTGGCTGTACGGGAGCCGTTTGGTTGCCCATCGTGTTGGTAGCTGGTGCGGCGGCCGGAGCAGGTTGAGCTTCTACACGACGTGTACGCTTAGCAGGAGCAGTCCTATTTAACGGACGCCCCATGTAGTCAGTGGTTACACGGTGCGTAGGAGCTGCCGTGAAACCGGGCGCTACCTGCTGACCACCACTACGCGATATTGGGTCGCTCTCAGCATCATCTGCGTAAGCCGCTGCTGCAATCCAAGTAGATGGGGGCGCATCAGTTTTAGCAGCAGGTTGGGCTGCTGGCTGCGTCGCGGGCTGCGCGGCTTCAGATGTGGGCTGTGCAGCTTTAGGAGCAGCCGGTGCGGGCTGCTGTTGGGCCAACGCTTTGGTTCCACCCACGAAGGCGGTCAAGAGTAAGGCTGAAAAAGCAAGTCGAAGCATAGTAAGGTAGGTTAGCTGTTACAGGTTGTAACGCCCCTAATACGATTTCTCGTACAAAAGTGCCTGAATAGTAATCGATTATTCAAAAAACTATTCAGGCACCTTCAACTTTAGCTTTGAAAACCAAGCGGTTACTGCTTCTTTTTCGTGGTAACTGTCGTCGTTTTTTTCGCGGGTGCTTTTTCCGAAGAAAGCGTTGAAGAACTAGAGGTGGTCTTCGCAACAGGCTTTTTCAACGGGCGGCCCATATAGTCGGTAGTAGGTGGGCTGGGCATGTTCAGGCGCATACCGGGGGCCAATTTTGTAGTCTCCTCATTGCGCCGTCCGGAGCGGTCGTAGCGGGAGTAGGCACCGGCGCGGGGTTTCGCACGCACATTGCTGGTGCGGTGGTAGCCGTTGGTGGTTTTTTTGGTGGTCGTGGTGGTTTTCTTTGTTTGAGCCTGCGCGGGCTCCGCCACAAACAGAAACACGAGAGCCACGACGGCAAGTAAACTGATTTTCATGGGGTAAGGGGTAGAGGTGGCTGTATAAGCAAAGCAAAGGGGCAACAGCCTATCGCCGTTACCCCGTTACTCTGAGTTTCACCCCACATCGAATACATATAGTGTGTTCTGTGGGGACAATTTTACATTGGCTGAGTCTTCGGAAAAGCAAAGACAACGCCAGTTAAACCCTTTGTATCATCACAATAAACTAATGAGTGATGGTACTCTTGCCGTATACGTGCATTTTGGCAGCACGGATAGATGAGGCTGAAAATCGTATTTACGTACTCTAGACAATTACTCAACTGATGGCTAATTACCAGGAAGCTGGCGTATCGTCGTCAGCGTTAGCGGGAGCCGTGGCAGGCTGTGCAGCCAGGGATGAGGATGAAGAGCGACGAATTTTGCGCTTCAACGGACGGCCCCAGTAATCGGTGCTCACGCCACGGTATGGCGAGCTGCTCATGCCCGGCGCTACCATCACGCCAGAAGACCGCATCATAGGATCAGTTTCGGCAGCGGCTTCCGTTTCTGTGCCAGCGGCGGCAACGGTAGCGGCGGCTTTTTTAGCAGCCTTGGTCTGCTTTTTCAACGGCTTACCCCAATAATCGGTGGTAGGCTTCTGGTGGGTGCTCAGACTAATGCCAGGGGCACTCATCCAGCCAGTGCGGTAGCCGGTTTCTTCTTCAGAAGCGGCAGCTGGAGCGGCTGTAGTCGTTGTTGGGGCGCTGCCCCAAACATCGTCGTCAGCAGAGGCTGGAGCAGCCGGAGCGGCTGGCTCAAACCACTCGTTGGTCGTTGACTGGGTGCTATTCTTGGTTTGCGCTTGAGCGGAAGTATGGAAGATGGCGACCAGCGCCAAAGCAGATAACAAAATGGATTTCATAGGAAGGGTGAGTTGGCGATGAGTATCGGACCAGTACCTCTGGTCACCGTCGGAAGACAAACGGGTGGCGCCCCACGTTTAGTCTTACCCCGTTTCTGTCTAGCTTTTTGCAGCAATCGTACCAATTTCTGCAAAGCCCGAATTTGATACGCGCTGTAATAGGGTCCATCGGATTTTGAACCGGACGTGTACCTTTGCTATACTATGCAGGAGACTATCACCCAGCTGCGGGCGGCCATTGAAGCCCACGACCTTTCCACACCCGAACAATTAGAGCAGTTTCGCCTGGCCTTTACGGGCCGCAAGGGGCAGCTAGCCGACCTGTTCGATCAGCTCAAAACCGTACCTCAGGATCAGCGCCGTGCTGTTGGCCAAGAGCTTAATCAGCTAAAGCAACTTGCCCTCGATCGGTTTACGCAGCGGCAGCAGGAGCTGGAGGCAGCCCGCGAAAATGCCCCCCAGAACCCTGAATTCGATTATACCTTGCCGGCCATACCACAGGCCTTGGGTACGCGCCATCCGCTGAGCTTGGTGCGCGAGGAAATGGTGCGCATCTTCGCTCGCATTGGCTTTAATGTAGCGGAAGGCCCCGAGATTGAGGATGATTGGCATAACTTCACAGCCCTGAACTTCCCCGAAAACCATCCGGCCCGCGACATGCAGGACACGTTTTTCGTGCGCCGCAACCCCGGTGAGCCGAAGGAGGATTTCCTGTTGCGCACCCACACCAGCACCGTGCAGGTACGCGTGATGGAGTCGCAAGCGCCGCCTATTCGCAGCATTATGCCCGGCCGCGTGTATCGTAATGAGGCTATTTCGGCCCGCGCCCACATGATGTTTCATCAGGTGGAGGGCATTTTTATTGATGAAGGCGTCAGCTTCGCCGACCTGAAGCAGACGGTATATTACTTCGTGCAGGAGATGTTCGGGGCGGATATCAACATTCGCTTCCGGCCGTCGTTTTTCCCTTTCACCGAGCCTAGTGCTGAAATTGATATCACTTGTCTTATCTGCAAAGGCACGGGCTGCAACATCTGCAAAGGCTCAGGTTGGGTGGAAATTGGTGGCTGCGGCATGGTTGATCCGGCGGTGCTTCAACACTCTGGCATCGACCCCGAAGTATACTCTGGCTACGCTTGGGGCATGGGCATTGAGCGCATTACAATGCTGAAATATCAGATCAAGGATTTGCGTTTGTTCACGGAAAACGATTTGCGGTTTCTGCGGCAGTTTGAGGGAATTATCTCTTAATAAACCGCTGCACTTTTAACCTAGGTCACACGCCCGCCTTTTCCCTTTTTTGCTTGATTAGCTATGACTATATCCTCTGAAAACGCCATAGCTCCTGAGCAATCGGTTCCGCAGCAGATCAAGACAATAGCGGTGGTGGGTGCGGGCACAATGGGATTGGGCATCGCGCAACTCTGCGTGCAGCACGGCTTCCCAACCATCTTATTTGACCTGAACGCCAATATTCTGGCGAAGGCAGAAACAGCTATTGCGGCGGGCTTGGGTAAGCTGGTGGAGAAGGGAAAAATGCCCCCCACAGAACGGGAAGCCGCCTTAACCCGCCTCCGTCCGACCACTGACTTAGCCGTCGTACAGGCCGACTTGATTATAGAGGCAGTGGTGGAGAAGCTGACGGTGAAGCATGAGCTTTTCCAAAACTTAGCGGCCCAAAATGCCCCCCAGACCATTCTAGCTTCGAACACGTCATCGTTGCCGATAACCCGGCTAGCGGCGGCAGTTCCACACCCGGAGCGTGTTGTGGGGATGCACTTCTTCAATCCGGCGCCGCTTATGCCGCTGGTTGAAGTAATTAGCGGTGTAGCTACGGCTCCAGCAGTAGCCGATGCCGTGCAGGCTCTGGCTGAAAAGCTTGGTAAACAGCCCGTACGCGCCGCCGATGCGCCGGGCTTTATCGTGAATCGGGTGGCCCGGCATTTCTACGTGGAGAGCCTGAAGCTAGTCGAGGAACAGGTAGCGTCGTTTGAGGTTGTGGATGAGTTGCTGGAAGCCACCGGCTTTCGGATGGGCCCATTTCGGCTGATGGACTTGATTGGCGTCGACACCAACTTCTCGGTGACCAGCGCAATGTTTGAAGCGTTTCACTTCGATCCTAAGTTTCGGCCCAGCCGCATTCAGCAGCAGAAAGTAGACGCAGGCCATCATGGCCGTAAAACGGGGAAGGGATTCTATGATTACTCTCGTTAAAAAAGCCCCCCAGCGTGCCTTTATGGCCTTAGCACTCACCAGTGCACTCGGGTTGGCAAGTTGTGGCGACTCCAGCAGCGCCGAGCCACTAATCCCTTTTGTTAGCTTTAATGAGAGCATAAGCATTCTGGACCAGCGCTACCCGCAGCTGCGCACCGACAACGGCTCAGTAGAGATCCCCGGCGGTGTGCGAGGACTTATCATCGTGCGCCAAAATGCTACCACGTACCTGGCTTTTGAGCGCAACTGCCCCTATCGCCCCTACGATGCGGCGTGTTCCACGGTAACTATTGATGCTTCCCGCTTATTTCTGATTGACGACTGCTGCGGCTCGCAATTTACGCTGCAAGGCCAGCCACGTGGTGGCCCCGCCCCCGTCCGCTCCGTCAGTACGCCACTTCGCTATCTGGTAATTTGCTGACAATCACGAATTAATAAATTCAGCTGAAAGAAAAAGCAGAAAGCATTTGTGATTTTTACAGCTTTGCCCTAACATTGCACCCGCAACGACTGATAAAGTCGCCATAACCGCTTCCTTAGCTCAGCCGGTTAGAGCATCTGACTGTTAATCAGAGGGTCCCTGGTTCGAGCCCAGGAGGGAGCGCCAAGAAGGCCAGTAATAGACTATACATCAGTCTGTTACTGGCCTTTCTCTTTTTTAGTACTACAACTCTAAGGCACGCCGGATGAAATGTCCGTCAGTATGAGCCCGTGTCGTTTTGCTAAGGCTTGCGATACGCCTTTTCGGCCGCCTTTTTCTGTTGTTTGCGCTGCCGCTCGTAGTTCGGTAGTTTATTGAGCTGAATGGCCATCGGAGTTGCTCCTTTCGTGGCTACTTCCTGTTGTTCGTATCCGGCATAGTTCACGCGCAGCACGGGCGAAGCCAGGGTGGAGCGTAGCAAAAAGCCCCCGCCGAGTTGGTAATGCTGGACTCCTGCGGCGCTCCTACTAAGCTCACCGTAACCCCAGCCAGAGGCTTGCCAGCTTCATTAACCACTGTCCCTGTCAGATTGGTGGGCTCTATGGGCTTAACCTCCGATGTGGTGGGAGCGGCCGGTGGCGCTGGAGCTGTTGTTGCTTTCTGCAGAACCGACGTACCAGGAGTGGTTTTTCCGGCTTGAGCTATTCCCCTGATGGGTAGCAGCAGATAAAGGAAGCTGCTGAGAAAGAGGAACGATAATTTCACGATAATTAGATTTTAGGTAGAAGGAAAACGAAAAGTAGGCAAATTGATGGTGAATCCTATCTGTCTGGCAGATAGATAATAAGTGACAAGGCATTCGCGCCCCTCGGATTCTGATAACCCACCCTAGACCGCAAGGATGTTGCCACTGTGTTCTGATAGCCGTCAGGCATACGTTTAGTGGGCCTTCTCAACCTTTTAGAAGCCAAGGCAGTATCATCAGGCAGTCCGGCCTTGTGCTGGCTTTCCCTCTCCTCCGTCTGATATCTTATGAAAAACTTTCGTCCTTTCTTCCTCGGCTTCCTCGTACTGCTCACGTTTTCGCTCAGCAGCTGCGACCTGATAGGCGACATTTTCCAGGCCGGTGCCTGGACCGCGCTGATCGGTGTGTTTATCGTGGTGGTGCTCATCGCGTTCTTGGTGCGGAAAATGCGACGCTAGCATACGCCTTGCTCAATAAAAAAGCCCCCCAAACCAACGTCTGGGGGCTTTTTTATTGAGCAAGGTACTGGCAGCCTATTTACTGGTTTTCTGATCTGGCATAGTGCCGATGATATGGTCCCAGATAGTGGTGCTCACTCCAAAAGCAATTTCATCCTGCCGATAATGATGCTGGGCGTGGTGATGCCACCATACTTTTAAAAAGTTTTTGGGCGGAGCGTAAGCGTGAATAGCATAGTGCACAAACAAGTAGAGGGCATAGCCAAAGATAAAGCCCGATAGAATACCGAAAGCAGCGTTACCGAACACAAACCGAAACAGGAAGAAAAGCAGCGAGGCAACAAAAACCGATACAATAGGCGGCATTGCCAAGCGCGACTTGTCCTTGGGAAACTCGTGGTGTACGCCGTGCATGGTGTACTGAAACTTGGCGCGCTTGGGCGTAGTGGCCGGCAAATGATACAGATAGCGGTGCATTGCATACTCCGCGAATGTGAACATAAACCAGCCTAGCAGAAACAAGCCAAAGGCCGAAAAGCCTGCAATCAAGCCATGCGTAAGCCCGTAATAGAGGCTGCCTAATGCCGTAATCATGAAGATGGATACAGGCAGGGCAATATGGGTATGCGTAAGTCTTTCCAGTACCGGATTTTCAAACAACCGCGCTGAGCCTTTATGCTTGGGCTTAATGGCACCGGGCGTTTTTACCGGGGTGGGTTGTAAATCAGGTGTGGGAGAGGGAGCGGTATTCATATACAAATAAGCTTCTTATTCAGAGCAAAAGTACAAACCACAGCGCAAATAACGCACTATGGGCTGGCGAAGAGGCCAACTGACTAGCCAGTGGTGTAATACGAATGCAGCAAATGCCACATCGCCTCCACCGTGCAGATCCCTTCGCAGCGCAATGGCGCGCGGTCGTAAAACTGATGGCGAAGAGCTAAGGTTTCACTTATGTGAACTGTTAGTGCCTTTTCGTCGGGAATATCCGTCAGGAGTGGCCGACGACTGAGGCTACGACGAAGCCGCTGTACCAATTCGGGCACCGGCACGGCCAAATACAGCGGGGTGCCCGTGGCGAGCAGCAGATCCATATTCTGGTGAAAGCAGGGTGTGCCGCCGCCCGTAGCCAGTACCATGCGGGGCTGCTCGGCTACCAATGTCCGCAGCACGGCTGCTTCTACTTCCCGGAAGTAATCCTGTCCTTCAGCAGCAAATATTTCGGGAATACTGCGCTTTTCATGGGCGATAATCTCCTCATCCAGGTCACGAAAAGGCATTTCCAGGCGCACAGCCAACGCTCGGCCAAGCGTCGTTTTGCCCGCTCCCGGCATTCCAATCAGGTAAAGGCTATCATCGGTTATCATACTGCCTATCAGATTCTTATTCTATTCACCCGCTTCTGCTTATCAATTGGATCACGAGCATAGGTGCTTTGCCCCATAGCCCTAAATACAATCGTTAGGAAAGACGCACGCGAGGGTCAAGCACAGCATACAGCACATCGACCACGATGTTGATGACAACGAAGAGAAAGGCGATAAAGATGGTAGCACCCATGACAACCGGAAAATCCAGGTTTTCGACGGCTCGCAACGTCACGGTGCCCAAACCTTTCCAGTTGAAGATATACTCGATAAAAAAGGCCCCCGCCATCAGCGAAGCCAGCCACCCCGACACGGCCGTAATAACCGGATTGAGCGCATTTTTGAGTGCATGGCCCACGATAGTCTGGTAGCTGGAAAGGCCTTTTGCCCGCGCCGTCCGAATATAATCCTGGCTCAACACATCAAGCATGGAAGAGCGCGTAAGTTGGGTGATAACGGCCAGAGGACGGATGCCGAGTGCAAAGGCCGGTAGCAACAGATTCCGTAGCACTAAGTGGCGCCCCGTAAACGGATCGGTTTCGTAGAGCTGCCCAGTTAGGTTGAGGCCCGTCCAATGGCTCCAGTAAAAGCCAAACGTCATGGCAATAAGAATACCGGCCACAAACGAAGGCACCGAAATACCCAGCACAGACGTGGTAATCAGCGCCCGATCGAGCCAGGAGTGAGGACGCACGGCGGCTATTACGCCAAACAGAATACCGAATACGGCGGCAATCAGCATGGCGGCCAGGGCTAACCACAACGTGCCCGTGAAATGATCGAGCAGGATGCTCAGCACGTCTTTGTTGCTTTGAAAGGAGCGGCGCAGATAAGGCGTTTTGAGCACCAGCGCATTTTTGCCCCCCAGCGGCAGCAAGGCCGTGCCACCATACTTGGCCACGCCCGCAGAGTCGCGCGGGTGCAAGCCCACGGGCGACACATCGTTGAGGTAACCAACCAGTTGAGCAGGCAGTGGCTTATCGAGGCCCAGATCAGCAGCAATAGCGGCGCGGGTGGCTACGTCGGAGCGCTGGCCGGCCAGCAGCGCTACCGGGTCGCCGGGCAATACCGCGAACAGGAAAAATACGGTGAGCGCTACGCCGGCCAGTATCAGCACACCTTGTCCTAGACGGCGCAGTACAAAGGAAAACATAGGTTGGGGGGCAAAATTTAGTTCGTCATCACTGTCACGCGAGTCATCCTAAAGGAGAGTTTCGCTACAAAAGATGATCGACGGTTTCCTGATCGGGGATGTCGTGGTAATGATATTTGCCCTTCACGACGCCGTTTTGCAGCACCATAATGCCCGGATCGGAGCGAATCATGGATTTGAGCACGGTAGCATCGGCGTAGTAAATGGGAGCCGACAGATTAACATCGTGGCGGAAAGCATCGATGTCGGCGGGGCTGCTGCTGGTGAGTACTAGCGGCATAATCTTATTCGGCGACTTACTGGCGCTGGCAATCAGGGCATTTATCAGATTGTACCGGTCGCGGTCCGATTTTACTGTGTTCTGCACAATGAGCAACAACTTATTGCCCTTCAGTATTTCCTGCGTATGGTCCTTGCCGTCGCTATCGAAGATGGCGAAGTCGGTAATAATCGGCCGGGAAGCTTCGGGGTTCTGCACCTCCATGCTTTTGTACTTCCACGTTGTGTCGGTTGGGTATTGGTCAAACTCCTGCATTTGACCATTGCGCTCCAGCACATACTTGTAACGCGCCTGCTCCTGCGGTTTCATCAGGGCCCCGATATCGTTGCCCACTTTATAGGGCAGAAAATCGAAGTATGGCAGGTGCCCCAAAGCCCGCACCCCAATACCAATAGCCACGGCCGAAGCCACCGTGATATACATTACCCCCAGCGTGCCCTTAGCAAATACCCGCCGCAGGAAGCGCTGATTGAAGAATACCACGGCCCATAAGCCTAGCAAAAACAGGTCTTTGGAGAATGACTGCCAGGGCGTGAGCTTAATAAAATCGCCAAAGCAGCCGCAGTCGGTTACTTTGTTGAAGGCGGCCGAATAGAACGTCAGGAAGCCGAAAAACACGAGCAGAACCAGCAACGTGAGCAGCGTTTTGCGCAGGTGCCAACGCAGCAGCAACGACACGCCCAGCACTACCTCCAGCGAGCTGAGCAGAATAGCCATCGTGCGGGCAAAGCCTTTGAAAACCAGAAAGAAGGAGCCGAAATCTTCAGCAAATACCTCAAAATATTCCTCCAGCTTGAGACCCATACCCACTGGGTCGTTGAGCTTTATTAATCCCGAAAAAATAAAAACCGCGCCGAGCAGCACCCAGCAGATATGCGTGATAAGTTTCATTAATTGGATGGATCTGGCAGACTTCAAGGCGCTAAGAGGCTAAGAGTTGGCTACTAAGTTGGGGCTTAAAACCCCATACGCAAACAAAAAGGTCGGGGAAGTAGCAGATACTATGATTGAAAATACCAGGCGGTCATGCTTCGGCGCCGCTTTGCCTAGCGCTCTATGCCTTTGGTTTACCCTTCTCCCCTTCCAGCTTTATCAAGGCAAATACGGCGTAATTCAGCATATCGCGGTAGTTGGCCTCCACGCCTTCCGACACGTACGTTTTGCCCCCCAGGTCTTCAATTTGCTTGGTGCGGTGCAGCTTCATTAGAATAATATCGGTGATGCTGGGCACGCGCATTTGCCGCCAGGCTTCACCGTAATCATGGTTTTTGGCGAAAAGCAAATCCCGGTTGGCTTGTATCTCACGGTCGTAGGCGGCGGCTACTTCCGTGGGGGGCAAATCGTGGGGCGAGTTGGCGGGCAAGTGCAACTGCATCAGGGCAATAACGCAGTAGTTGATGATGGCAACGAACTCCTCGTTCACGCCATCGGCTACTAACTGGGTGCCTTTTTCCTGAATGGAGCGAATGCGCTGGGCCTTGATATACAGCTGATCCGTAACGGAGGGCAAGCGCAGAATGCGCCAAGCCGTGCCATAATCGTGGGTTTTGGCCAGAAACAGCGCCCGGCACTGCTCTATCACCTGATCGTACTCCTGCTGGGTTTGGGTTTGCAAGATTTTCACTATAGATTTAAGGAACTTCGGATCGTGGATACGTGGGCACCTGGAAGGTAGGCTGGCGGTGAGAACTAGGGCCAATTGTGGCGCAAGCTTGTTTCGCTTTGACTTCTGCTGAAAGAAGCCCGAACCATGCAGCTTTTTGCCTAAAACCAAGTCCCTAAGCGCTCAGACCCTAGATTATGATGCTCCAGACCGCCGCGAAAGATACGTGTTTTTCCCCGAGGCAAACCCTGTGCTGCCGCGACGGACGGGTATTGGATCTGCGCCAGCCGCAGGTCATGGGCATTCTGAATCTGACCCCCGATTCCTTCTACGCCGGCAACCGCATCGCCACCACCGACGACCTACTGCGGCGGGCCGACGCGATGCTGCAGGCGGGCGCGGCTGTTCTCGATTTGGGTGGCTATTCCACTAGGCCGGGCGCTGAGGATATCTCGGCCGAAGAGGAAAAAGCTCGCGTGCTGCCCGCCTTGGAGACCGTGCGGGGGGCTTTTCCTGAAGCAATCTTATCCGTCGATACTTTCCGGGCTGATGTAGCCGCTGAAGCAGTAGCCATCGGCACCGATATTATCAACGATGTGAGCGGCGGCACGCTTGATGCCGATATGTTTGCTACGGCGGGTCGGCTTGGGGTACCGTACGTGCTCATGCACATGCGCGGCACGCCTCAGAATATGGCCCAGCAAACGCACTACGAAGACGATATCGTAACAGATCTCGTGCGTTACTTCCGCGATAAGCTGGCCCTTCTGTATGCCGCTGGCGTAACGGATGTTGTTCTCGATCCTGGCTTCGGGTTCGCCAAAACACCGGCTCAAAGCCATGAGTTACTGCGTCGCCTACCCGAACTGGCGCTGCTGGGTTTGCCGGTACTGGCCGGTCTTTCGCGCAAGTCAATGGTATACAAGCCTCTAGGCCTCACTCCCGACGCTGCGCTCACCGGTACAATTGCCGTAAATACCGTCGCTTTGCTCAACGGTGCGCGATTGTTGCGCGTACATGATGTAGCGGAAGCCGTGCACACTGTGCGGCTCGTGCAACAAACCCTCATTCCCTCCTCCTCGTGATCGGCTCCTTCTCCGTCGGCTTCCTGCGCATAGGCTGGATAGACGTGATTGACGTCTTACTGGTCACGGTATTGTTTTATCAGCTGTACAAGCTGCTAACGGGGAGCGTGGCGCTGAAGGTTTTTTTGGGCTTCATGTCCATTTACCTACTTTATCTGGTGGTGAAAGCCGCCGGCATGGAGCTTCTGACCAGTATTTTAGGTCAGTTTATGAGCGTGGGTGTGCTGGCGGGCATTATCCTGTTTCAACAGGAGATCCGGCGCTTTTTGCTCACCATTGGCAAGGCAACGGCCTTCGATAGAGTACGTGTATTTCCGTGGCGCCGCGAACAAGTTACTGAGCGCATGAGCATTGTACCGT
Source organism: Hymenobacter radiodurans (assembly GCF_004355185.1). Classification (NCBI taxonomy): domain Bacteria; kingdom Pseudomonadati; phylum Bacteroidota; class Cytophagia; order Cytophagales; family Hymenobacteraceae; genus Hymenobacter; species Hymenobacter radiodurans. The sequence goes on along the minus strand of NZ_CP037922.1, from coordinate 325,961 downwards.
TTGTAGAAGCGGCCAAAAGCCTGGCGGGTAAAAACACTGGTGCCCTCATTGCTTTTACCATGACTTCGGAGCTAAAATTCTACGCCGATTCGGGTGACCTGATTGACGCTGCCGTTAGTAAGCGCCTGCTGATGAGCATCTTCAATAAAACCAGCCCACTGCACGATGGCGCCGTTATTATTGCCAACAACCGCATCAAGGCAGCGCGCTGTATTCTGCCCGTCAGCGAAAACCCCGACGTGCCGGCTTCGCTAGGCTTGCGGCACCGCGCCGCCATCGGACTCACGGAAGTTACCGATAGTGTAGTGCTGGTAGTGAGTGAAGAAACCGGTCAAATCTCGCTGGTGCGCGCCGGAGAGGTATTTCGCAATCTATCTTCCTCTGATTTGCGCGCCAAGCTAAACGAGATGCTGTTCGATTTGGCCGCCAAAACTCCCACCTCCCCAGCGTCAGCAGCTACGGAAGTCGCGGCTTAACTAAGGTTTTCTACTCAACCGTAGCTACTTTAACTTCCTCATCTTCTTCGGACTCACTGAGTTCGGCGGCAATTTTTCGGCCGTGGCGACGGTCCAGCCAATTCATCACCGGCGTTGCCAGCACGCCATGCAGGCTAATAGATACCAGCATTGTGAAGCCCAGAATGGCCCACAATTCCCGCGCTTGCGGAAACTCAGCCTTTTCCAGCGCAAAAGCCAGGTAGAAAATAGAACCGATGCCCCTTATTCCGAAAAAGGAAATTACGCTACGTTCGGCTACATTCACCTTTCGGGCCCCCAGCAGCGTCAATAAGCCCCCAGAGGCCGTAGCACCAGCACCAGCAATAAGCCAATCAGCATACCCGACCAGGTAAGCGGCGCCAGCAATCCATCGATGATGGCACCACCAAAGAGAATCAGAATAACCACAATCAGCAGACGCTCCATTTGGTCGGTGAAGGCGTGCATCTGCTTATGATACTCATGTTTACGCTCTCGCCCTCGCAGTGTAACGGCGGCCACAAATACGGCCAGAAACCCGTAGCCGTGCACCAGCTCAGTTATGCCATAGCTGGTAAGCGTGACAGCCAGCGCCACAAACCCATAGGCGCTGGGCTTGATGCTGAGCGTTTTGGGCAGATTAAATATCAGGTAGGATAGCAACAAGCCCGATAGCCAGCCCAGCAGCACGCCTGCGCCTATCCGGTAAATCAGGTCCATCCAGGCCCACTCAATCAGACGGGCAGATAAGGATTCTGCCGCCGGCAGCAGGGCCAGTGCTAGGTACACAAAAGGGAAAGCCAGCCCATCGTTCAGGCCCGCTTCGCCGGTGAGGGCAAAGCGAACGTTGTCTTCGCGACCTTCGCCGGGGTCGCCCACCTGTACATCACCGGCCAATACCGGGTCGGTGGGCGCCAGGCAGGCCGCCAGCAATACCGCTGAGGGTAAAGCCAAACCGACCAGGGTAATGCCCGCTACCGTGATACCGGCAATAGTAAGCACCATCAGCACCAATACCAGTCGGATGGGAGTGCGCCAGGTGCCAAATGAAAACGGACGGTCAATTTTGAGTCCGGTGCCAGTCAGCGCCACAATCACGCACAACTCCGACAAGTGCGTGACCAGCTTAGGGTGCGCAAAAGGATCGGCGGGCGGCAAGCCGAGGGGCAACGAATAGGCAGCCATACCTAGCCCGATGAACAGGATGGGGTATGAAAGCGGATATTTTTCCAGCAAGGACGGCAGCCACGCTACGCCCAGGATGGCCACGCCCATCATGACGAGGGCAATATTGTATACTAACATAGAAACTGCGAAAGGCCTAGGTGGTCACTTACGCAGAACGTTATGCGTTCGGCTATCCTCGGCAGTAGCGGCGGTCCAAACTAGGCAATTCCCTATTCGGGCGAAAGCGAGAGCGGGATACAAACCAACAGAAGCACAAAAAAGCCCCCAGAAAGTATCCGGGGGCTTTTTTATCTTGACTACGGTCGATTAAGGGGTATTCGTAACTACTTGGCCGGCTTCGGGCTGGGCGGCGCTTCGATCCTTCAGCGTGCCCAACTCCCGACCAACTTCGATAAAGGCCGCAATGGCCTTATCCAGATGTTCGCGGGTGTGCGCGGCCGACAGCTGCACCCGAATCCGGGCCTGGCCTTGGGGCACTACGGGGTAGTAAAACCCGATAACATAAATGCCTTTATCCAGCATTTTGGCCGCAAATTCCTGAGCTAGCTTGGCATCATACAGCATTACCGGCACAATAGGGTGCTCGCCGGGCTTGATATCGAAGCCAGCGGCAGTCATCTTTTCGCGGAAATACTTGGTGTTTTCTTCCAGCCGGTCGCGCAGTTCCGTGCTCTCATTCAGTAGCTCCAGCACGCGCAATGATGCGCCTACAATAGCCGGGGCCAGCGTGTTAGAAAACAAATACGGACGGCTGCGCTGACGCAGCATTTCAATAATTTCTTTGCGGCCCGTAGTGAATCCGCCCATGGCGCCGCCCAGTGCCTTGCCCAGCGTGCCAGTGATGATGTCCACGCGGCCCATCACGCCGCGCAGCTCGTGGGTGCCACGGCCTGTTTTGCCCAAAAAGCCCGTCGAGTGGCACTCGTCTACCATCACCAACGCCTGATACTTATCGGCGAGGTCACAGATCTGGTCGAGGCGGGCGATGGTACCGTCCATGCTGAAGGAGCCATCGGTGACGATGATGCGGTGACGGCTGCCTTTAGCGGTGGCGTCCTGAAGTTGCTTTTCCAGATCCGCCATGTCGTTGTGTGTGTAGCGGTAGCGCTGGGCCTTGCACAAACGCACACCATCGATAATGGAAGCGTGGTTCAGGGCATCGGAAATAATAGCGTCCTGCTCATTGAACAACGGCTCGAATACGCCGCCGTTGGCATCGAAAGCCGCCGCGTACAGAATGGTATCCTCAGTGCCAAGAAAATCAGCCAGCTTGCGCTCCAGCTCCTTGTGAATGTCCTGCGTGCCACAGATAAAGCGCACCGACGACATGCCGTAGCCGTGGCTATCAATAGCCGCCTTGGCCGCCTCAATCACCTCGGGGTGCGACGACAAGCCCAGGTAATTATTAGCGCAAAAGTTCAGCACTTCGCCAGCCTCATTAGTTTTGATAGTTGCGCCTTGAGGCGAGGTAATGACGCGTTCTTTCTTGAACAGACCGTTGGCTTTGATATCGGCCAGCTGGGCTTCGAGGTCGGGTTGGAGGGTGGTATACATAGGATGGGAAAGGTTGAATGTCAATTACTACACAGAAACCGGGGGCAATTTCCGTTATTTTTTGGCTTGCGTTCGTGCAAAGAAATCCTGCACTCCTTGTCGGCCGCTATCTACCAACGACTGCTTTTGCGCCGCCGATACCTGCTTGATCTTGGGATTGAACCCCAACGTATTGATACTAACGGTGCGCGGCCAGTCGGTGGCCGCCGTGGGGTTCAGATTTTCGATGGCCAAGGTATAAAATGCGCCCATGTAGCTGCCGAAATCATGAATGTCGTAGGGCGCTAGTTGGCGGCGGCCATCGGGCTGGGTATCAAATGCAATCTGCTCGGCCCGGTCGAGGCGCAAGCCTAGGGTTTCGGGGTTAATAAAAAGCCCCCAGCGTCTGGTGTAGCAGCGCCGGGGGCAAATATCGAGCGTGGTCGAACAGGTTGAGCGGATAATTGGCTAGCAGTCCACCATCCACCAACACGTTTACTTTCTGATCTTTTGCTGGCTTGCGGACTACCTGTCCTTGTTCATCAAGCAGCACCGCCCGGAAGTACAGCGGAATGCTCATACTGATGCGCACAGCGTCGGCCACCCGCAGGTTCGGGTGGGTTTCGTAGCTAAATACGTCGGTGCGCTGGGTAGTGAGGTTGGTGCCTGTCACGTACAGGTCGCGGCCTTTACCTTGCTGGGCTAGCGCGTGAAGCTGACCTAAGGTGAGGTTGGGATTCTGGGTTTTGCGGGCCACTAAGTCGCTGAGGTACTTCGCAAACTGGTCGCCGCGGTACCAGCCGTACTGTTTGAGTAAGCGCGTGCTACCGCCAAAAAATATCAGGCGACCATCATTCAGACGCTGCACAGGCGTATTATTTACTACTTCGATAATCTCCTGCGGTGAATAGCCTACGGCCAGCAACGCCGCCTGAATGGCGCCCGCCGAGGTCCCGCCAACCCGCTGAATACCCGCCAGTACCCCTTGCTTTTCCAATTCAGCCAACGCGCCGCCGTAAGCAATGCCCCGAATGCCCCCGCCTTCCATCACTAAGTTGCGGTAGATAACAGGGGCGGCCGCTTGGCCTTGCGCCACAGAGGCGATACAGCAATAAAAGGCCAGTAGCAGGACAAAACGCCGCATACAGTATTGTTTGAGGGTTACCCAAAAGTAGACAAAAGCGGTTGCATCTGTCTGATGAGCTTGGGCTGGGCACGGGAGTTGCGGAGCGAGTGCCGCTATGCTTGCTGACGGGCAAGTTACTGGCATAACCGCCCGACCCGGTATCTTTGTAGTCCCACCCCACCCACATTCCCCTTTTCTCAGCATGGAAACCACTCCCAGCGATACCGTTCTCGTTATTGGTGCCTGCGGCCAGCTCGGCTTCGAGCTCACTCACGCCCTGCGCCAGCGCTACGCCGCTCACCGCGTCATTGCCGCCGACGTGCGCCTGCCCAAGCAACCGGAGCTACAAGAGGCCGGCCCCTTCGAGTTGCTCGACGTGCTCGACCGCTCTCGCCTCGAAGCCATTATTGCGCAGTATCGCCCCAAGCAGATTTACCACTTGGCCGCGTTGCTGTCGGCCACGGCGGAGAAGAACCCGGAGTTTGGCTGGCGCCTGAACATGGATGGCTTGCTGAATGTGTTGGACCTGGCGGTAAAGTATAAAGTAGCGCAGGTGTACTGGCCCAGCTCCATTGCCGTATTCGGGCCCGATACGCCCCGCCAAAATACCCCCCAACTGACCATTATGAACCCCAGCACGGTGTACGGCATCAGCAAGCTGGCCGGGGAGCAGTGGTGCGAGTGGTACCACAAAAACCACGGTCTCGATGTACGCTCCCTGCGCTACCCTGGCCTGATCAGCTACAAAACCTTGCCCGGCGGTGGCACCACCGACTACGCCGTGGATATCTACCACAAAGCCGTAGCCGGCCAGTCCTACGAGTGTTTTTTGCAGCAGGACACGTACTTACCGATGATGTACATGCCTGACGCGCTCAAAGCCACCCTGGATTTGATGCACGCTCCGGCCGAGCAAATCAAAGTGCGCTCTTCTTATAACCTCGGGGCCATGAGCTTCTCGCCCGCCGAAATTACGGCCGCTATCCAGCGCCACGAGCCGGATTTTGAGGTAACCTACAAGCCCGACTCGCGCCAGCAGATTGCCGACTCCTGGCCCGCCAGCATCGACGACTCCCGCGCCCGCCAGGATTGGGGCTGGCAGCCCGAGTTTGACTTGGATAAAATGACGGCCGATATGCTCTTACACCTTCATCAAGCTGAGCCCCAAGTAGCTGTAGGTCGCTAAGCTTTTGATTTCACAAAAAAAGCCCCCAGAAATTATCTGGGGCTTTTTTTGTGGTTGTAAAACTGTTTTTTGCAACGACCGTTCTCTGCTAACATGCGTGTATCTCCGCGCGAACCTGCTGTGAGAAAATGATAGTCAACTATACGGCCGACGGCTGGCAGATTATTTACCAACAATCACACGCCCTATTAGCCGCGCAGATAGCTTGGCATTGGACGCCGTTTGGGCCCACCGACCGCTGGGTAGGCCTCTTGGCAGCTATAGCCCAGCACGACGACGAGCAGCGCCCCTGGGACGGCCACTATGGTCTCACCCCCACTGGTGCCCCCGCCGATTTCACGATGGTGGACTTCTCCATGGAACAGGCCACCAACGTACTTCGGGCCGCGCGATTTCAGGGCCAGTGGCGCAGCTTACTTACCAGTATGCATCTGAGCTTTCTATACGAAGCACTCAGGGGGCAAAAAAAGGAGTTGGATGCTTTTCTAGACGAGCAAAAAGCCAATCAGCAGCGCTGGCGCAAAGGCTTGGGCATCAATAAAGCCGATGCCCAACAAGCCTACGACCTTATGCAGTGGTGCGACCGACTCTCCCTGATTCTCTGTCGTCGGGAGCTACCGGAGATGGGTCGAGCCCTCGAAATCAGTCAAGGCCCCGATGGGAGGCGCTACGACGTGACCCGCCCAACCGCCGATGGCCCCGTGACCATTACGCCCTGGCCCTTTGCAGCTTCTCACTTCACCGTGAGCGTAGAGGCTAGTATGTTGGCTCAGCTTCAGTTCCAGGACGATGCGGAGCTATCGGCGCGCTTGCGCGAAGCTCCTATTGAGACGTTGCGGTGGGAGCTTGTGAAGTCGTAGAGCTCCAAAAAAGCCCCCCAAACACCAACTATAGTGAACTTTTCAGCTTCTGCACCGGCACAGGGCTGTCCATAATGCCGACCGGAACAGTTTGGCGAACAGCTATATCAGTGATGCGCGCAGGTTTGGTAGGGTCGCTGCGGTCAGAGGCGAGCAGTATGTTGCCATGCTGGGCGTAGTCGCTCCAGCGGCGGCGAAAGGTCGGTTGTGGATCATCGGCCTTAGCGAAGTACGACCACTCATGCACGAGCCCGCTGCTGCGCAGCACCCGAATCTCGTAGCGGTTTTCGGGTGTCACGCCTACGTCTTTGAACGTCATTTGCAGGATGTCGGCAGGCTCGTTTTCGAAGGTGGTACCTAAGCCGCGGTAAGTAAGCGTCACGCCGGAGTCTTTGAGTTTGAAGGGCATAATGAGCCACCACGAGTTATTGACCCAAACCGGATACATTTTTTCGAGTAGCTCCTGACCGCCAGGTGTGTCCGTTATTTCCTTGCCGCTTTTGTAGGCTTTGCCAGTGCGCGTGAGCAGGTTATAATTGGCCACTAAGCTGTCCTGCTCCCAGTGAAAATCGCCGGTGTATTTGTCCCAGATCTGGTATTGACCCCGAAAAAAGCTCCACGCCAAGTAGCGGGTATTCTGCCAGTTCTGATAGCCACCCATGCGAGCCATCACGGTGTCGGCAATGGCAATGGCACGCTCGTCGGAGCCAGCGAGGTCGAAGCCCTGGCCGGCCGGATAAGCTGGCGTAGCGCTGATAGTAGCCACCTCGCGAATGCGTTGGCAACTCATCGTGTAGAGCGAAAAAGCAATCACCATGCTGAGGCCAACGGTGCGCAGGAAAGGACAAAAAGCCTTCATTAACAAGAAGATAGAAGATGTGAAAAAAACCGACCTAGCGTTGAGCTTTGCTGACTAGTTGAGGTGCGGGCGCATCTATACGAGAAGCACGAGTGGGTGGCCATATGAAACACTCAACCGAACGCATGGCACTTCCAGCCCGTACTAGTAGCCAGTACTCCAAGCCTATCGTTCGCTTTCCCTTTCTTATGACGCCCTATCGCCTTTCCGACATCGTTGGCATTTTCAAATCTACGGCTGGCGAATTTATGCAGAACAACTCGTTTCGCCACGCGGCGGCGCTGTCGTACTACACCATATTTTCGCTCCCGCCTCTACTGCTCATTGTTATCACTTCGGCCAGCACGATCCTTGGTGCTGAGGCCATTACAGGCCAGCTTTTTCAGCAAATCAGAGGTATAGTTGGGGCTGAGGAGGCCAAGTTCATTCAGGATTCCATCAACAAGTTCAACCAGTCTCAACAAGGCGGCTTGTCATCGCTCATTGGTATTGCTACCCTGATCTTTGCTGCCACTACATTTTTCGTTACGCTACAGGAAAGCATCAACGACATCTGGAATCTGAAAGTGAAACCTCGCAACGGTATTTGGCAGTTTGTCCGCGACCGTTTGCTGTCGTTTGGCTTGATTCTGAGCGTAGCTCTGCTCCTGCTTATCTCGTTCGTCGTCAGCGCAGTGCTTACTGCCTTCACCGATTACCTACAGCAACTGTTGCCCGGCGTAGCGGTGTTTTTTATTCGCTTGCTCGATCTGGCGCTGTCTCTTGCCATTACTACCACCTTGTTCGCCTTGATCTACCGCTTCCTGCCCGACGCCATTATCCGGTGGCGCGATGTCTGGATTGGTGCTTTTATCACGGCTTGCTTATTTGTGCTCGGCAAATTTCTGATTGCCTTCTACATCGCTCAGGCCGAACCAGCTTCGGCCTATGGTGCTGCAGGCTCCGTTATTATTCTGCTGCTGTGGGTTAATTACTCGTCGCTGATTATCTTCTTCGGGGCCGAGTTCACGCAGGAATTTGCTGATGCTTTTGGGCAGAAAGTACAGCCCAAAGCCCATGCTGTGCGCATACGAGTAAGCGAAGTGCCCATTGGCGAGTCAAATGAAGAAATTGCCACGGGCCGCCCGCGGGCGCAGGGCACTTGGCGAAAATAAAAGGTTGATTATTCAGACCTAGTGGTATTTAAATATTGAAGCAAACGAGTACGTTTACGGCACTGCCCTGATGTACTTGTTTGTATGAAATCACTTTACCGTCTTCTATTGCTCCTGCTTGGCTTGGGGGGCTTTTTTACGCCCCAATATGCAGTAGCTCAGCAAACTACCAGTTCCCAAACTCGAGTACTGACGGTGAGCCCAATTGTAGGCGAATCGATTGATAAGCAGGAGAAGGTTACGTACGGGCTGTTTCCGTTCTTCTCGTTCGATGACTTCCGGGAAGCCCGTTTCCTTCAAACTCTCACGCCTGATAGCTCAATTACGCTACAAGCGACCATGCTCGATGGCAGCATCAAGCAACGCCCCTTTACTGTCAGTGAATTCCGGGCCGTGCGCGCCAGCATTGAAGAGCGCCAGAAGTTGCTAAGTGCTACTCCTGGCCTTGCCGCGGGTGCAATTGGCACGCCTGACTCGTTGGGTCAGATGTATTCCGTAGAACTTCGCACGGGCACTTCCTTCATCGGCCGACTCGTAGCTCAGCGGGCCGGAGAATACGAGTTTCAGACGACGGACGTAGGGCGCATCACGGTGCAGCAGGCCAACATAAAAAATATGCAGCCGCTGACATCAGACCAGGCCGGAAGAGGCTGGGAGCCAGTTGGCAATGGCACCCGCCTGTTTTTCGCACCTACCGCCCGCACCCTGCGAAAAGGTGAGGGCTATGTGCAGGACATTGATATTTTCATCGTGGGAGGCAACTATGGCATTACCAATAACATATCCATTGGTGGACTAGTGGGGTTATTTCCGGGCGCAGGGCTGAATATTCTAGCTATTACGCCCAAAGTAGGTGTTGCCGTGACGGAGAAATTCAGCGTGGGAGCGGGTGTTTTGTTTGCCAGCGTATTTGGCGAAACGGGCGGCATAGGCTATGGCCTCGGCACCTACGGCACCGCCGACAATAACGTGACGCTCGGCTCGGCTATTTATTCGCCGACGGCGAAGTAGAAAGCAGCCCGGTAGTGGTAATTGGTGGCGCTACCCGCGTGTCACGCCGTGTATCGCTTCTCAATGAGACCTACATCGTTGATGGCGGCTTTGGTGGTTTGGCAGGCTTGCGCATAGCCGCCGCCCGGCTGAGCGGCAGCATTGGAATTTTGTACGGTACCGACGGCGAAGACGGAATAGTTGTGCCCGCTTATTTGGAAGTCACCTATCGATTTGGCAAAGTAAAATAGCGGCTTACACGAAGAATGAAAGCCAAAAAAGCCCCCCAATTATTGTTGGGGGCTTTTTGTGGTTGGTTAACTTAGGCGGCTACTGGCTTCTCTTTCACAGCTAGCTGCCCGCAAGCGGCATCAATGTCTTTGCCCCGCGAGCGACGAATGTTGGTTTGTACGCCGCGGTCAGCCAGGAACTTATGGAAGGCCACGATCTTGTCGGCTTCGGCGTTTTGGTAATCGGCGTTTTCAATGGGGTTGTACTCGATGAGGTTCACCTTGCAGGGTAGCCACTTGCTGATGGCGTACAGCTCGGCGGCATCTTCCAGCGTGTCGTTGAAGTTCTCGAATACAATGTACTCGTAGGTGACTTTGCGGCCGGTTTTCTGGTGATAATACTGCAAGGCCTCCTTCAGCGCCGCCAGCGAGTTGGCTTCGTTGATAGGCATGATTTCGTTGCGCTTGGTATCGTTGGGCGCGTGCAGACTCAGAGCCAGATTGGCTTTCACATCATCATCAGCCAGCTTCTTGATCATCTTGGCAATGCCGGCCGTGCTGATGGTGATGCGGCGCGGGGCCATATTCAGGCCGTCGGGGCGGTGATGCGCTCCACGCTTTTCACCACGTTGGCGTAGTTCAGCAGCGGCTCGCCCATGCCCATGTACACGATGTTGGTGAGCGGCGTGCCGTACTGGCTTTCGCACTGCTCCCGAATGCGCACCACCTGGTCGTAGATTTCGGCCGCGTCGAGGTTGCGCTTGCGTTCCATGTAGCCCGTGGCGCAAAACTTACAGGTAAGTGAGCAGCCCACCTGCGAGCTGATGCAGGCCGTCATACGCGTATCGTGCGTAATAAGCACGCCTTCCACGATATTGCCATCGTGCAGACGAAATGCCGACTTGATGGTGCCGTCGTTGGAGAGCTGGTGGTTTTGCACCGTCACGCTATTGATGACGAAGTGCTGGGCCAACAGCTCGCGCGTAGCCAAGCTGATATTGTTCATCTCCTCAAACGAGGAGGCCGTATTTTTCCAGAGCCACTCCAGCACCTGCTTGGCACGAAAAGGCTTTTCGCCGTGCTCCACCATAAAGGCTTTGAGCTCGTCGGGGTAAGTTTGCGAATGTCGCGCTTGGTCAGTACGGGCAAGGATATCATAGGGCAAAGATACAACGTAGCAGGCGCTTGGGTTCCAGAATATAGACTTCTGCACCTATTATTGAGTTACGACTTATTTCGTGGCGCTCAACTTCAAGATGTATCTTACTGCTACGCGGCGGTTATTCTGCATTCCAGGCTTAAAGCGGGACAAGCTTTGACTGGCCTTTACCAGCGCCGCTTCACACGTGGCAGACAGCTTGGGATACGAAACGTTTGACAGGTTACTAACACTGGCAACGTCATAAATGCCACCACTTGGCCCAACAACGAAGCTGACAAAAACCGGGTTTGGTGGTGAGCAGCCGCCTTTGGCGCTGGCAGCTTGAAACTCGCGCAGAAAATCCGCAGTTAAGCCCTTCATGTCGCCAGCACCTGAGTACACGGGCATATGCTCTACGTAGGTGTATACTTTGGTAGAATCGATGGGCAGCTTCACCTGAGCAGGCTTCTTTGGAGAAGATTGGGCTTGGACCATTAACCCGACGGCTACAAAGCCGAGTAGCAGCGTTAACCGGCAAATAATTCGAGTGAATGGAAGCATAGGAGTAGGTAAAAGCTAGAGCTTGAAGATAGTCATTACGTAGTAGGTGCGAGTCCAAACTGCGCTTCCATTTCAGGGGGCAAATTTCGGAGCTTGCGGGTGTTATAGTCGAAGCACAGCATGCCGGTTTTGGCGCGGGCTATTTCCTTCCCATCTTGGTTTTTCACCCAATACACCACATCAAAGCCGTAGCGGTGCAGATCGGTGGCGGCTAATTGAATGTGCAGCACGTCGCCGTGGAAGCCTTCGCCTTTGTATTCAATTGCCACGTCGGCCATGATAAGGCCGGTTTTGGTAGCCGGGTCGAATTCGGGTAGCTGGCAATGTTGGAGGAATTGCACGCGGGCTTCGTGTAAGATGCTTAGCAGGGCGTCATTGCCGAGGTGGGCGCCGTAGTTGAGGTCGGTGATGCGGACCGGAATCTGAACAGTAAGCGGGAATGTATCGGGCAGAGCTACTTTTACGCGGGTCATGTTTGATTAAGAAAGATGAGCAACGAGGAATTACACGCGGAGCCAAAGGTAGAAGTAAGAGTGACGCAGGACGGCTCCAGCACCTTGTACGTGCCGGCGCTGAATGAGCATTATCATTCCACCCATGGCGCCGTGCAGGAGGCGCAGCACGTGTACCTGGCAGCGGCACTGGAGCCAGCGCTGACCGAAATGGGGGAGCAAATTCGAGTGCTGGAAATCGGCTTTGGCACCGGCTTGAATGCCTTGCTCACCTTGCAGCGCGGCCTGAGTGCGCCCCAGCTTATTCACTACGATACGCTGGAAAAATATCCACTCCCTCCCCACGTTGTTGCTGCGCTGGGCGTGGAGCGCTACATCCTGAACCCTGAGCTACAGGAGTTTCACTATCAGCTGCATGCTGCGCCTTGGAATGAGGCCGTGCCCATCACTTCCCGTTTCACCTTACGAAAGCTCCACACGGCCTTACAGGATTTTGCCCTGCCCGCAGCGCATTACAACGTGGTTTATTTCGATGCCTTCGCTCCTGAAAAGCAACCCGACATGTGGACCGATGCCGTGTTCGATCAGCTATTTGCCGCTACCGCGCCGGGGGGCATTTTGACGAGCTACTGTGCTAAAGGCAGCTTCCGGCGCAGCCTGAAGGCGGCGGGATGGGTAGTGGAGAAAATTCCCGGTCCGCCCGGTAAGCGCGAGATGACGCGGGCCAGAAAGTTGAGTTGAAAAGCGACATGACGCGTCTTGTTGCGGTTCTAAGATTATAAGAATCGACTCAGCAAATCTTGGCCATATCCGTTCATCCGCTACTTCTCTATACTAGTCAATCTCCAAACTTTCTAACTTGCCCACATGAGCCGCAAACTCCTCGAAACTGATGGGTCAGACTGGGTAAAGAAGGGGATTATCACCCCCGAGCAGCACCGACAATTGCTGGAGCTATACCCGGAAGATGTGCGGGCTATTGGCTTGCTGCCGCTGCTGGGCAGTTTGCTGGTCGGCCTGAGTGCGTTGAGTTTGGTAGCGGCCAACTGGCAGGGCCTACCGGAGTGGCTGCGGATTGGGCTGCTGTTGGGGGCTTTTTAGGCGCTTACGCCAGCGGCGAGTTTTTTCTGCGTCGGGGCAATAGCTCAGTGGGCATCGGTTTGGTGGGCTTGGGCCTGATTCTCTTTGGAGCAGCCATCATCCTGACCGGGCAGATGTACCAGCTCATCGGTTACGACGTGACGGGGCTCGTAGCGTGGGCCGTAGCAGGCACCTTGCTCACATATCTGTATCGCAGTCGGTTTTTGTTTGTACTCACCGTGGTAATCGGGGGCGTGGTGCAGGGCTATACCACCGGCCAGTTGGGCGCTTTCAGCTACGCGGCGGCTGTGCTTACGGCGGGCGGACTAGGCTACTACTGGTGGCGCCGCCCCGATGTGCTACTGGGCGGTGTATTGGCTAGCGGCCTGCTCTGGCAAACAGGTTTGCTTATCGGGCATCTGCACGCCAAAATCACGTGGTTTTTCGTGCCGGCGATGCTCATTTACGCCGCTGGCGATTGGCAAACCGACCGCCCCGCTGGCCGCGCCCTGCAAGGGCCACCCCTGATTACGGCCTTTGTATTTATGCTGGGCCTCGCGCTTTATGGGGAAGTGGGCAGCTACGCGGGCATGCTGCGGCCACCATTGCTGGCCTACGTAGCGGCCCTCGTAGTCGTATTTGCTCTTTCACTGGCCGGCAAGCGTACCCGCGACCGGATGGGCAGTGCCACCGATTGGCTGCTGCTGCTGCCAGGCTTTTATTTACCAGGCGGTTTGCCGCTAGCCATTGCTTCCTTGGTCGTGCTCTACGCTTACTCAGGAGCCGTACTGTGGCGGGCGCAAGTGGAGCAGAACCCCGACCGCATCACGCTGGGGACCATTTTGTTTATCCTGACTACCATGGTAGCTTACTTCAAGCTGACTTGGGAATTCATGGATAAGTCGCTCTTCTTTCTGTGTGGCGGCGTGCTATTACTTGGGTTGAGTTGGTATTTGCGGCGGCGCAATGCACGCGCCAGTAGTCGCTAATCACATTTAATCACGTCCCGTATGTTCTCGCTCTTATCAGATCAGGTGCCACTGGCGCGTCGGCGGCGATTATTGCTACTCACGATTCTGGCGCAGGTGCTATTTATTGTGGCCGTAGCGGCGGCGGGCTATGCTACCACGGCCTATGGCCGCGTCATTACGCTCCGAACCACCCCTATCGACCCGCGCGACCTCCTCTACGGCGACTACGTTACGCTGAATTATTCCATTAGTCAGTTGCCCACCAGTTTGTGGCGGGAGCCCGGTCCGCGCCCACGGCGCGGCGACCCGGTGTACGTGGTACTTCGGCCGGCTGGAGAGGCGTATGAGGCAGTGCGCGTGTATGCAAAAAAACCCGACGTACCCGCCGACCAAGTGGTGCTGCGTGGCTGGGTAGCCGACCGTTGGCGCCGCAACCTGCGCATTCGCTACAATCTGGAGCGCTACTACGTACCCGAAGGAACCGGTCAGGAGTTGGAGCGGCGAGGGGCACGGAAGCCACTACTCGTCAATATTAGTATTGCTCCCTGGGGTCAGGCCCGTATTACGGGCTTAGAAATAGTCGCGCCAGACAGCTTAGGTGTGCCCCGTCCTTAGCGAAACCAGAATATTTGCTCGGGCGTGATACAAGCCGTCAGCGGCTGATCAGTAGTGTTTACATCCACAACTTGGGTAATGGGTGGCTCCAGTGACAAGCCTATCCGCTGCGCCTCCGGCCGACATTGCGCCAGAAAACGGTCGTAGAAACCCTTGCCATATCCTACCCGATGGCCGCTCAAGTCGCACGCCAGCAGCGGTACCAGCACAGCATCAAAGACCGTGGGGGGCTTTTCTTCCGCTCCAACCGGCTCCGGTATTCCCCAACGATTCGTAACCAGCTGCGTGTCAGGGGTAAGGTGATAGTGGCGCAACGTATGCCCATCGGCCTGCATTATGGGTACGGCCAACTGCACTAGCGGAAACTCCGCCCAGATGCGGTGAATAATTAGCCAGGTATCCGGCTCGTGCTGCTTCGCGATAGGTAGAAACACATGCAGCCAACGCCAGTCGGCAATGGGAAAGCTCTCGAATAACTGCTGGCTAAGCAGCGCACTGCGCCGCTCTACTTCTGCTTCCGTTAGCGTGCGGCGGCGAGTTAAAAAGGTGCGACGTATGTCTGCTTTCAGCATAAAAGAATCAGCAAAAAGCCCCCAAGCGACCTGAGCACTC
The DNA here is from genome assembly GCF_004355185.1 of Hymenobacter radiodurans. NCBI lineage: Bacteria > Pseudomonadati > Bacteroidota > Cytophagia > Cytophagales > Hymenobacteraceae > Hymenobacter > Hymenobacter radiodurans. Next base: position 310,927 of record NZ_CP037922.1, on the reverse strand, counting down.
AAACTCACGCTTCGTAGATAAGCGAAAGTCTACTCTTCCTCCAGCACCGTAAACTCCAGCGCCAGCGGATCAAAGGCGTCGAAAAGCTGCTGTAGAAACTCAGGGTTGTTGATGATAATGCTCAACACATTCTCCACCCGCTCCTGTAGGTCGCCATTGGGGAAAAGCTTGTCTTTCAAAGCCGTAAGCTGGGTAAAAACAATTTCGTGTTTGTTTTCGGCAGCTTTGCTCAGGCGCTTTTCCAAGTTGCCGATGCCAGCGGCCGCTTTTTGAGCTTCGGCCGCTACGGTTTTAACCAGCGTAGGGTCGAGGCGCTGCGCGAGGTCGGTTATCTCCTTAAAAATGCCCCCCAGCGCTTCTTGCTGCGCTTTCAAGCTCACTTCCTCCTGGCCTATTGCACTGCCGACTTGTTTTTTCAACTCCGGCAGCGGCTGAAATAAGTCGTTAGCTGTCAGGCCTAGCTTGCGTAATTTGCCCGCACTGGCCTTACCCACATATAGGCCCGAATTGCGCAGCAACAGTATTGGGAAAGGCACTTTGTTATCGGCAAATACCTGCTTGAGCTGAAACCAGTAGGCTACTTCCGCGCCACCTCCGATGTAGCACAAATTGGGCAGCAGCAGCTCCTGATACAGCGGGCGCAACACCACATTGGGGCTTAAGCATTCGGGCTGTTTACCGACTAGCTCCAGTAATTCCTCCGTGCTGTAGCGCAGGTCCGTATTACGCACCACAAAAGAGTCGTCTTCGGGTTCTATCCGCTCGCGCTTGCCTTGGTCAGTCAGAAAAAACAGGTTGACCGGGCGGGCATACACCTGGGGCTTATAATTGGCAGCCGTAAGCTGCTCATTGGTGGTTTGCACCGCTTTAAAGGAAGCCTGGGCACTGATTTCCTGTTTCAGCACGGGCACCAACGCCTGCTTCAACGCGGCCATATCGGCATCCAGACAAACCAAGCCCATTTCACCAAACAGCTCCGTTACAAGCAGACGCGTGGCCTCAGCTAGGGTCGATGATTTGCGGTATGCTTCTATAAAAGCGGCTGGTACATCCGCCGACAACTGGCTGAGCACATTCTCCTCCAACCCGTCCAACGTCATCCGACCAACAGGACCACCTACATTCTCAGCCTGCCACTCGTAGCGCTTACCGAAGAGCTGAAAGTGGTTGATTTCGGCAAAATCGTGGTCTTCGGTAGCCATCCAGTACACCGGCACAAAGTCGTACTGCGGATACTTCGCCTTCAACTGCTGGCTCAGCTTAACGGTAGTTATAATCTTATAAATGAAGTACAGAGGCCCCGTGAACAGGTTTAGCTGGTGCCCTGTGGTAACCGTGAAGGTGGTAGGCTGCGCCAGCAGTTCAAGGTTAGCCGCTACGCTGGGGGGCAAATTCACCTCTTTATATTGCTCCCGCAGACCAGCCACCAGCCGCTCCCGACTTTCAGCAGAATAGCTGGCTTGTTTCTCCTCAATTTGCCCACCAAAGGCCTCCAAGGTGGGGAAGCGGTGATAGAAAGGCTTCAGCGCTGCTTGCTGGGCTAAGTAATCGGTAACTAAAGCGGAAAAAGCACCGGTAGCGGCGTACGGGAGGGTGGTCACGTGCATGATTGGAGTGTGATAAGCTGGTTTAACCAGCAAAGCCCAACAAAGTAACGGGCTATTTCCGTAGTTGCCCGTGCCGACCTCCCAAATTTGCCCGTATTGCCTCCAAAATACCAGCCATTTTTATTCGTAGAACTATATCGACGCTGTATTCGGCCTTCAGTAAATTAGCCTCACTTTTCCCTTTTAGTTCCGCTACATGGCTTCACGTCCTTACTTTCCCAACCTCGATGGCTTACGGACAGTGGCGTGTCTGGCCGTTTTTCTTATTCACAGTTTCATCAATCTTCCCAGCCCCGAGGTGCAGTCAACGGCGGCCTACCGCTATGGTCTTAATGCTTTGAGCACGGGTCACGTAGGCGTCAATTTCTTCTTCGTGCTGTCGGGCTTTCTCATCACCTACTTGCTTCTAGAGGAGGAGAAAAACTGGGGCCGCTACGACATTCCCGCTTTTTACCGCCGCCGCATTGTGCGCATCTGGCCCTTGTATTACGCCTGCGTGGCCTTCGGCTTTCTGGTAATGCCCGTACTGAAAGCGAAGATGGGGCAGGAATGGGTAGAAGGTGCCAGCCCCCTCTATTATCTCACCTTTCTGGCCAATATGGCGCTGTTTCACGATGGAATAGATGCGGCCGCTTTCAATCTGAGTGTGTTATGGTCAGTGGCGATTGAGGAGCAGTTCTATTTGTTCTGGCCGCTGCTCCTGCTACTCTTCCGCAAGGCCCGACCCACGTTATTTATCCTGCTCATCGTCTTTTCGCTGGCCTTCCGCTACCTCTATCGCTCCGACGGCGATGTACTCTACCAGCACACGTTCTCTGTTCTGTCCGATTTGGTGATGGGCGGCGGCGCGGCGTGGCTTGCCTTTCACCGGCCCAGCTTTCGGGATTGGGTAGGTTCTTGGTCTCGGCTGACCATCGTGTTGGGCTACGTCGCAGGCTTTACTCTGATCTTGGGGCAAGAGCACTTGCTTACCGGCCCTGTGCTGCTTACTGGGCGGCGCGTGGTGCTGGCGCTGTTTTTTGTATTTGTTATTCTGGAGCAAAACTATGCCACCCAGTCGTTTTACAAAATGAGCCGAAACCGCCTCTTTACCTACTGGGGCACGTTTACCTACGGTTTTTACTGCCTCCACCCCATCGGCCTGCAAATAGCTTTGATAGGTGTGCGCCGCTTCTGGCCCGGGCCTGAAGATCTGAGCTTCGTGCTGGTTTACTCGGCCTTGGCACTGCTGATCAGTGCGGCTATGGCCTGGGTAAGCTACCGCTACTTCGAGACGCCCTTTCTCCGTTTGAAAGGCCGGTCGCGCACCGCTGCGCCAATTCCGGCGGCGGCCGAGCCTATTTTAGCTCCGGCCTCGCTGGGCAGCAAAAAGTAGCGTGAGATATCTGTCTGTGAGGGTATTCTGCCCTAATGGGAGCCGGTCGTTTGTAGTCAAATGCACCAAAAAGCCCCCAGAGCAAGTTTTAGCTGGCTCTGGGGGCTTTTCTACCTGGTTCAATGCTAGGTTTAGCGCACTAACGTACCATAAAGGTCAAAGTCGGAAGCGTCGTGAATGAGCACGGGCGCGAAGTCGCCTAAGCGCACGTGGGTGTCGGGCGTAGCGGCTACCAATACTTCATTGTCTACTTCCGGCGAGTCAAACTCCGTACGGCCCACGAAGTAGCCGCTTTCCTTGCGGTCAAACAGCACTTTGTACGTTTGCCCTACTTTCTGCTCGTTCAGCTCCATCGAAATACCTTGCTGCAGCTCCATAATCTGGTCGGCGCGCTCCTGCTTTAGCTCGGCAGCCACATCGTCAATTAGCGAGTGCGAATGAGTATTTTCTTCGTGCGAATACGTGAAGATGCCCAACCGATCGAAGCGGGTGCGCTCCACAAAATCATACAGCTCGTCGAAATCCTGTTCCGTTTCGCCGGGATGGCCCGCAATCAGCGTCGTGCGCAGGGCAATGCCCGGCACGCGTTGGCGCATGGTATCTACCAGCTCTATCGTCCGGCGCTTGCTAATTCCCCGACGCATGGTTTTGAGCATGTTATCCGAGATATGCTGCAGAGGCATATCTAAGTACTTGCAAATGTTGGAGCGCTCGGCCATTACATCCAGCGCATCCAGCGGAAACTGCGAAGGATACGCGTACTGCAGCCGAATCCAGTCGATACCGTTCACATCGGACAAGTTGCGGAGCAAATCAGCCAATTTCCGCTCACCATAAGCCTGTAAGCCATAGTAAGTCAGATCTTGGGCAATAAGAATCAACTCCTTCGTGCCCATAGAAGCCAAACGCTTGGCTTCGCGCACTAAGTCTTCCATCGGCCGATCTACGTGCTTGCCGCGCATCAGCGGAATGGCGCAAAACGAGCAAGGTCGGTTGCAGCCTTCGGCAATTTTGAAGTACGCGTAGTGCGAAGGCGTCGTAATCAGCCGCTCACCCACGAGTTCATGCTTGTAGTCGGCTTCCAGCGTCTTCAGCAATTGCGGCAATTCCAGCGTACCGAAATACGCGTCTACCTGCGGAATTTCGACTTCCAGGTCCGACTTATAGCGTTGCGATAAGCAACCCGTTACGTAGAGTTTTTCCAATCGGCCTGCTTCCTTCTCGTCGGCGTAGCGCAAAATGGTATCAATGCTTTCCTGCTTGGCGTTATCAATGAAGCCGCAGGTGTTGATAATCACGATGTTAGCATCACTAGTCGCCGCCTCGTGCGTTACATCGAACTGGTTGGCCCGGAGCTGGCCCATCAGCACTTCCGAGTCCACTACATTTTTGGAGCAGCCCAGCGTGATGACGTTTACTTTATTGGCCCGAGTGCCTTTTACTTTCATGTCAATTGGGTATGTCAGGAAGAGATTGAAGCGCCTAATCCTGAATGAATTGGCCCCTAGCCGCATGTCGCGAAAATGGGAGCGCAAAGGTACGTACGAGCCAACGCCTTTTCCTAGGCCGAACGTTCAATAGCCTGCATTGGCTCCTGCTCTCCTTCCATGCTATGCTAAAAACCAAGTAACAACTTCATACAGGCAAGGCTAGTTGATCTGCTTACAGCCTTATATAGGATGATCTCGCTGCGTGAATGAAGCAAAAAGCCCCCCAGCACCGCACGAGCAGCACTGGGGGCTTTTTCTAGACCTTTATTACTTCTTAGAAAACAGCGAGTTAACGAACGTATGCCGGTCAAACAACTGCAAGTCGGTCATCTTCTCTCCTACACCGATATAGCGCACGGGAATATTAAACTGATCGGAGATACCGATAACCACGCCGCCTTTAGCAGTGCCATCGAGTTTGGTAATGGCCAAAGCCGATACCTCCGTAGCGCGAGTAAATTCTTTCGCCTGCAAAAAAGCGTTCTGACCGGTGCTGCCATCGAGTACTAAGAGCACTT